>WJIN01000429.1 GCA_014730295.1 Promethearchaeota archaeon
TAAAAAGAAGCCAATTATCACATTTATTCCCTATGTAGAGAAATATCAGATGATTATCGAGTCGCTTGAGTTGGGAAATATCCCCGTCTTTCATTCAATTAAAGAAGTAGTTCAAGCTGCTTCAGCATTAAAATTAAGAACTCGATTTCAGAATTTAAAAAAGAATAATTTATTTTGGGAAAAATGAGGATAATTAGATTAAATTTTCTTTAACATACTCCTCAAATTTCTCCAATGCTTTTCTCATATTTTTCCTCCCAAATCCTATACGAAAATGTTTATTGTCGTAATCATATTTTGTAGCTGGCATTAGTAAAACATTTTTTTGTTTGATAAGATCGATACATATCTCCTCAATGTTTTTCTCGATAAGGATCTTAGGAAACGCAATTGATCCTGCTTTTGGTTTTGACCATCTAAAAATTGAGGAATATTTCTTAAAAAATGAATCTAATAGACTCAAGTTTTCTTCAATGATTTCTAAATTTCTTTCCAATAGAAATTGCTTATTTCTTAGAGCAATAATCGCAAAAAATTCGCTGAGAGCACTATTGCATATTGTCGTATAATTTTTAAATGAAGCTAATTCATTTAATAAAGTTTTATCTTTTGTTGCAATCCATCCTATTCTTAGTCCCGCAAGCCCGAACGCTTTCGACATTACACCTAAAGATATCCCTTTCTCGTAGATCTCGCTCATTCCTGGTAGTCGATATTTTTCTTTAAATTCTAAAAAACGATACACTTCGTCTGAAAGTACATAAAGTCTATTTTCTTGAGCAATCTTACATATTTCTTCAAATTGATCTAAAGTAGGTAAGAAGCCAGTAGGGTTGTGAGGAAAATTTATGACTATACATTTGGTATTTGAAGATATGTTGTGTTTTAGTTTTTTAAGATCAATATCCCATAAATCATCCTCGATCATTTTCCATAGTGCTGTTCTTACTCCAATAGCATTAGCGACTTCAAATAAAGATTGGTAAGCAGGAAATTGTACAATAATACTATCATTCTTATCAAGTAAAACATTCATAAAGATAAATATTGCCTCTTCAGCCCCAGAAAAAATTAAAATATCCTCTTTATTATGTCCCTCATATAATTTAGCTATCTCCTCTCTTAGTATAGGATTACCATATGATTCTGTATAGCCTAATCTAAGTGTTTCCAATTCATTCCTATATTTTTTATCCAGATCTAAAAGTTCTTTTACGCTGAAGGCTTCACAATCAGAAGAGCATAATGAATATTTTACATTAAACTCATACTTAGCAAAAAATTCCTCCAATTTGAATTTATTAATCTTCATTATCTGCTTACATTAAATATTTGAATTTAGGTAACATCAATGACTTTATCTAGAGATTTTATTGACCTTTCGACATAATTTTCATCATTAATTCTCAAATCTATAGCATTCTGAGGGCAAATCTCCACGCAACGACCACATCCTCTGCATTCCTCTGTTATATAGGCTCTATTATTAATTAAATCAATTGCGTCTACGAAACATACTTCTTCAAGACAAGTTCCACAACCAATACAGTTATCATTCACCATTACAGAAACTTGAGGTATTTTTTTTATTTTCTTCCCAATTTTAGGATTTAAAACAGAGGAAATTCTCCATAAACAACAGCAAGGACAACAGTTACATATAGAAAGTAATTTATCACCTTCTCCCACACCCAACCACTGCTTATCTAACCTATTTTTTCCAATCATATGAACTAACCCTGCTTCCGCGCACTTTTTGATATGATCTAGAGCTTCCTTCTGGGATACCCGTTTTCCTAATCGTTCATTTATATCCAAAGTACCTTTCCCTAAAAATAAACATCCTAACTCGATGGGATAGTCCTGGCAATCCATACTTGAACGACAAATACAGAAATCCATTATAAAATGGTAATTTGCTTTCTCAATAAAGTATTCTAATATCTTAGATGGTAAAACAAGATTACGCTGGTTTTCAACCGTTTGATTTATTTCAATTACTCCATCTTTAGGTAGATAAATGATATCATCCCCTTCAAAGAGCAAAATTTCAAACAACTTTCCGAGTAAAGGAAGTTTCGTCAGCTTAGCTATAAAATTAACATTAGGAAATGACTTTTTAAGTAATTGTACAAACCATAAGGGTCGTGGCATTTTTCATAAGGTTATTATTAGTTTTCTCTGATAGAAGTGGTATAATTCATTATAGATTTTTAGCTAAATAAAGACTTCCTTCATAAATGAAAACTTGGTAAATTAATAAATAAAGAAAAAAAAAGTTGAAGTAAAAATCATTTCTCAGATTCTTTGTGTATCTCAATCTCTAATTCATAGTCTATTGGATCAATCGTCCTAAATAGTAAAAAACTGATTGCTAAACTAATAGCGCAGAATGCTGAGATAATGAATACTATTACATAGAAATTTGCGATGAAGAGTACTAAGAATGATAATAATGCGGCACCTATAAGGGTGCCCACATTCTGTCCCGCATTTATTATGGAAACTAAGAGTGCAAAATAAGTACTTCGTAAGTCTGGGTAGTATTTCCTTGCTAGGTCTCCTCGAATAGTTTGATTAACTACAACTAAAGCATTTTGTAATGCTCCAAATATTATTAAAACGATAATTCCAAGCACTAATGCAAATAGAAATTCTCCAACAATAGAAAAAGGAATAATTACAATAAGACAATATGGTATAAATAGAAGAAATACCCATTTAATCGTATTTCTTCTACTCCTATCTCCGAATTTACCAGAAATTAATGAACCCACAACCGTACCAACACCACTAGCAAAATAAAATAAAGAACTCCATCCTAATAATTCAAGGGCACCTCCTTGAGTGACTGATAATATAGTATCCTCAACAGAAATCACATTCATTGAGATAAGAACTACATATGTTATAAAATCTAATAGCATGATACCTTGAAAAGCAGCTAAAAATGTATATAGATAGACTTTCCAATTTTGCTTTTTTGTAGCAAATGTGACAAGCTCTTTACTAAATTCTTTGAATGTAATGTCTTTTAACTCGGGTTCTTTGATTCTATATGGAAGAATACATGATATTATCATTAATATTCCCGTTATGATGTGAACTATGTACACGTTTTGCATACCTAATATTAGAGTTAATAACATCCCACCAACACCGTAACCTAAAAACATTAAAGTCCAAGTGTATC
Organism: Promethearchaeota archaeon; assembly: GCA_014730295.1. The sequence goes on from WJIN01000429.1 coordinate 3,194, forward strand.
CTTGTACTCTTGCAAGTTTTCTTTTGGGAGTCACATCTAAAATTAGCCCGTCTAATGCCGTATCGGCAAAAGCCATGCCTAGTTGTGTCATAAAGTAAATAAAGGCAAGCCATACATAAAGACTCTCATTTGATGGAACATAATAAGCTAAAATAAACCACCATATCGCTCCAAATGTCCCAAAGCTAATGATCCACGGAAATCGTCTCCCATATTTCTTTGTTCCAATTTTGTCATTAAAGATACCTACAATCATTTTAATTGCCCAAGGGAAATTCCCAATTGCATAAACGGTTAACCACAAGGCTATATCAACAGTTCCAAGAATTTCTTGTATATAAGATTTCCATACTAAAAAGGGTACACCTTGAACGAACCCTTGGCAAAAATAGAATAGTGAGAAAATAAAAGTATAAGATTTATCATAATTAAATTGATCTTCCATATTCGTATTTTGCCTAACTAATTAATAAACTTATCATTAAATAACGCAGAAATGATTTTTCATATTACTGAATATTCAAGATATTGAATCGTCAACCTCAACTCCCAATATATCAGTTGAGTCATCTGATTCTACTAGTCCTTCCATTTTCTTATAATCATCAAGAGTCCTTTTCTTAATAACTTCTAAATAGTTATTTAATTTCGATTCTATCTCTTTTGATAATTGAGATTCATCATTAGATTCTAAAATTTCTTTTGCCTTAGCATTTGCACGTTCTTTCATATCCATTGCTCCATGTTTTATCCAGATCCCTCGACGATTTCTATCTGTTAATTCTGGAACAAATATCTCTTTTCTAATAAATTTTACTGAATGTTTGGTACCTAAGAATGATTTTAATTCTCTATTGACCTGATCCTTAATTTCTTTATCTCCCAAACTCTCTGAACTTACATTAATACCTTCCATTTCACGTTTAATTATTCCAATCATTTCATTATCAATAAAAAGTAGCTCAAATGATTCGGTTAAGGATGTTTCATATGTCCCTGCACAAGTGATGTAATTATGTCCTGCATTTGCGGCAAACTTCAGAGTCATAAAACGCTCATATCCGTTTTGTATATCAAAACATTTAGACTCCGTTAAACAACCAGACCCTTTGGATGGGATCCCATAAAAATGAGCAATTTGAGCACTAGCAGCTGTGATAAGTCCCATTTCGACAGAACCATAAGCACTGTTCCCCGTTAATGGGTCCATAATAGTATTAGTGGAACCATATAATACTGGTGTTCCGGAGTTTAAAACTTGAGTGATTGCTATTGTTGCTAAAACCTCCATATTTGCTTGTGTTAAAACACCCGCTAATGTAACAGGTGCAGTAGAGCCTGCTAAAGCGGCAGAAGAAATATTGATAGGTTGTTTGTATTTACATAACACTTCCAAACCGTTAAGTAATATTTTCGGTAATTTTAGAGGTGAGGTTGGATTAAAAACACCTAAGAGTCTGGGATTATTAATAAGTTCTTTTTCTCCTCCAGCGATGAGAGAAGTAATTCTTATCATATCATTTGTAGCAGTTCTCCCATAACAACCCATTCCATAAGGTTTTTCAGCAAAACGCCCCCATTCTCTCAAAGTGTGGAAATGTAACTCCATAAAAGGTACATCACTCGGCCATACATCCATATGAGAGCAATCAATATTCTCTAAATGATTTATTAGTTTTATGTGATGACTTGAATCTTTCAGAGTAGATTTTCTCACTCCTTTTCTACAAGAGGGGTCAAATATATTCACTGCCGCTCCAAATGTTCCAAATTTCATTGTTTTTGTGTTAATTCTAAAATGATATGAACCATCGGGACCCCATAATTCAAATTCTTTAGGAACTTTTTTAAGACAATCTAAGACTAACTCTTGAGGAATCTTAATTATTTCAGTATTATCCTTTTCTTCTTCTAAAGCCCCATAGGTTTTTAATTTCTCTCTAATTGTCTGGCTTTCGATTCTTATTCCAGTATCCTCAAGAAGCTCTAAACTTGTAGAATGTATTCTTTCTATTTCCTCATTATTTAATACTTTCAACTGATTTAATTTCATTTTTAATTCTAATAGTCTCTAGTTGTTTTGATTTTTAATCGAATCTATCTTGTACAATCAAAAATTTCCTTTTCTTGCTGGGAGCGGATCTACCGTAAAAGCCATCCGATTTGCTAATCTTATAAGCATTTTCGTCTTAATTGTGCTATAATCTTTATCGTTCCAAAGATTATAAGTTTCAGACATATCATTTTCTAAATCATATAATTCACCATAACTTCGTGTGTGATCTAAAACTAATTTATAATTTTTTGTACGAATCATCGTAGCTTGAGCTGAAGGATCTTTATGCCATGGCATTGCGTTATAATATTCACCATAAATATCTTCCTTATGCTCTTCATTGACAGTTTTATTATCACTAGAAATCAAATGCATTAACGATTTTCCTTGCATTCCTGGATGATGAGAAATATCTAATATATCTAAGATCGTCTGAGGAAGATCAATTAATTCCACAAGAGAGTTAATTGTTTTTGATGCAAAATGATTTTTCCAATAGATTATCAATGGTATATGAATAGCAGGCTCATAAAAGTATGGTCCTTTAAGATAAATCCCATGATCCCCAAGCATTTCACCATGATCCGACATAAAGATAATTATAGTGTCTTCTAATTGATTTGTTTCTTCTAGAACATTAATTAATCGACCTATTTGAGTATCAATCAAGTCACACATTGCCCAATATGCTGCTTTAATGGATTTGTGATCTCTATGTCTCATATGATTGTAATTATATCGTTCTGTTTGAGCATATGCTCCTTTATGGTCCATTTTCTGCCATTCTGTTTTGTTTTCTAATTCACCCTCTACATAATTAGGTAAAGGAATATTATCAAAAGATTCTAAATATCGATTCAAATAGCTTTCTGGAGGATCAAATGAATGATGAGGATCAAAAATATTAATTGAAAAAAGCCATGGCTCTTGAAAACGTGATGCTTGCTGAATAAAATTGATCGCTTTTTTTACACACCATGTAGTTTGATGAAGTTCTTCTGGCCAACCATATTGAACAAAGCGTGATTTTTTAAATCGTTTCATTGGATTTGTGGCATTTTTTTCTTTCAACCAATGAAAATATTCATTAGAAAACCATAGATTACTATTATCATGGGACCAATGAAAATCATCATATCCATCATCAATCCTTCTCTCAGTTCCTCTACTCACATTTGGATCGGCAGCTGATAAGTGTAATTTTCCAGATAATCCACAAACATATCCCTGTTCAGATAATAACTTTGTTACCAAAACCTCATTTTCGGGGATATTCGCACCATTTTGCCGAGCGCGGCATGTTCTCGGATATCTCCCCGTTAAGAAACAACCTCTACTCGGAGTACAGACAGGACTTTGTGAGAATGCGTTTGTAAATTGAATCCCCTCTTTAGCTAATTTATCCAAATTAGGAGTTTTAGTAAATTTGTTCCCGTAACAACCAAGA
>WJIN01000430.1 GCA_014730295.1 Promethearchaeota archaeon
CTTTATGTCACTCCAAAAATAGAAATGGAAGATTATTTAATAGACTTAAGGAGTTGGGTTGATGACACCTCGGGAAACAGAAATTTTAACCTAAAAATCTATACAAGAGAAAGATTTCACTCAAAAGCTTACATATTTGAGAAAAAGAAATCACACACAAGCCCCTCAATGCAAGGAATCGTTGGCTCCAGCAATCTTTCACTTTCGGGACTTGCTGGGAACACAGAATTGAATGCGAAAGTATATGATAATAATGCGGAAGCCTTAAAGAGCTGGTTTATGGAGATTTGGAAGGAAGCCGATGAATTTTCAGAGAATTTATTTGAGATATTGGATAAATCTTGGGCATCCTATTTGCCCGGAACTGAAGGATTTCCCGATCCCTACTTTGTTTATATAAAAACGATCTACGAGATGTATAAAGGAAGTCTGGAGACATCAGAAGAAATTTTACGGAGTTTTATCGTATATCAAAATTTGTATGAATTTCAAAAATGGGCGGTATTGCGAGCAATTGAGGTTGCGAGGAAATATAACGGTGTAATCATTTCTGATGTAGTTGGAATGGGAAAGTCTTATATTGGTGCGGCTTGTCTTGAGCATTTTTATCAAAAAAATCAGATATTAGGTCGCAGGGGAAAAATACTTCTGATATGTCCTCCGAAATTAATGGAAATGTGGGAAGGTATAATTAATAAATTTCATTTAAATGCTCAATTATTAAGTTTAGGAATGTTAAGTAAAGAAGGGTTCGATGAAACGCTATTAGATAAATATGCAAATACAATTTCAGTGTTAATTGATGAGAGCCACCATTTCAGAAACAACAATACTAATAGGTATGATAACATTACCCAGTTTTTACCCATTGTAAATGAGGTAATATTACTTACAGCAACCCCTTACTCAAAAGGCGCGAGAGATGTTTATAACCAAATAAAACTCTTTCATTTGGACGATATTACAAATATACCCATAAATCCTCCAAATTTAAAAGAATTCACATTAAATATTGAAAAAGGACATGGAAGCCTTTCCGAATTATTAACTCATGTCATGGTAAGGCGAACTCGCTACGATATTCTCAACCAATACGGAATAAATGATAAAGATGGAAGAGACTATGTAGTAATTGGAGGGGAGAATAAATATTTCCCAGAAAGAAAATTAAAGACAAAAAGATATAGCATCTCAAAAGTATATGGAAAAGGTTTCTACGATGAAATTGTTGATATTTTACGGAATTTAACATATTCTCGATATTCTTTAGGAAATTACTTAAAAAAGAAATATGAAACGAAAGAAAAATATCGAAATCTCCCCACCATCGGTAATAACTTACGAGGACTCATGAAATCACTATTGTTAAAACGTTTAGAAAGTAGCATTTATTCATTTAAAGAAACATTAAGGAAGATGATTAATACATACAATAATTTCCTTAACTTAATTAAACAAGGGAAGGTGGTGATGGGAAAAAAAGTAGATCAACTCCTTCGCGAGGAAGAGGATTTAGCAGATATTTCAGATCGGATTGATGTGTTGTTGAAAAGTGAAGAAATTGAAGATTATGACTTGAAAGCGTTTGATGAACAAAAATTAAAAAAACACCTAAATGATGATCTCTCAGACCTTAACAAGTTATACTTGAAAATTAAGGGGATATGTGAAGAAATTCAAAAAGATTATAAGAAAGACAAAAAAATATGGGAATTAAGAGGGTTAGTGGAATCGCTTTATTCGGGGAAAAATGAGATTATAGCAGAACCAATTGAAAAAATTATAATTTTTAGTCAATATAGCGACACAATTGACCATTTGAAGGGCGGATTAAAGTGGTTTAAAGATAATAAATATTTAAATAAATCTTTGAGGATTGATTTTGTTACTTCAGATACTAATAATGTTCAAGATATCATTGATAGATTCGCTCCAAATGCAAATAATGTCAGAGATTCAATAGATAGTAAAGATGAGATTGATTTATTAGCTTCTACTGATGTATTGAGTGAGGGTATTAACTTACAAGATGCTAATTGTGTTATAAATTACGATCTTCATTGGAATCCTCTTAAATTAATTCAAAGAATTGGAAGAGTGGATAGATTGGGGACTAAACATGAGAAAATATTTGCATTCAATTTTCTCCCCGAAAAGGATCTTGAAAAGGACTTAAACTTAATCGATAAGCTGGAAGCGAGGATAAATGAAATTAACGATGTATTTGGAATGGATTCAAAATTATTAAAAGAAGATGAGCAGCCAAATCTCTCTTATATGACATCAATTTATAAGGAAGATTTGGAAGAGATTGAAAAATATGAAAGGACGATCCTAATTGGCGATGATCCCGTTTCAGATTCAATAAATCTATTAAAAAAATTAATGCAGAAAGATCAGGAACTAATAAATAAAATAAAAGGTTTGGATGGATTAAGAAGTGCTAAGAAATGGGAACAAAGTTTTGATGGTATATTTGTTTTATGTAAAGCAAGTGATTATATTCGTCCTTATCTCATTAAGTTTGAAAAATCTAAACCAGAAATCCACGCAGCTCAACCAGAAATTATCCTTAAGACTATCAAGTCTGAACCAGAAGAAAAAGCGTTAAATATTGATCGAAATCTTTTTAGGAAATACAATACCGAAGCTTGTCAAAAAGCCATCTATGAATTTAAGAAAGATCTAAAAGAACGTAAAAAACTAATTGATGATCCCAGAAAACATAAAAGACTAAAATCGAAAAGAAGGTATGTTGAACGTCATCTAAGAGTTTTAGCCGAAAATATATCTGACGAGGAGCAAAAAAAGACCATAAATCACTATCGAACAATCATTCATAATATCTCAATCGTTCCTGTTTTAAGGGAATTTGAAAAAATCGAAGAAAAAAAATTAACAGGAAAGGAAATCTTTCTTGCTACAGAATCTCTGATTCAAAAATATAATTTAGAAGAGAAGTGGGAGAAAAAAAAGGAATTAATGGAAACCTTTGACGAGCCCGTCCATATTTTATGCGGTATGTACTTAAAAGGGGAATAATACCTTACAAGCATAATGAAGTTAATTTCTTCTAATGATTTTTGAATTTTGTTTAGTTTTTAAGTAAGGTGTAGGATATAGTTTTAAAAAATGAATGATCAAATATCTCACAAAATTTAGAGAATTTAGATATTAATTGGAAGAAATTAGCCAATAAGGGAAAAGAAACAGAAAAGATCGAACGATTAATAAAAACCTTCGCCCGTGAACAGGAAGAGATCATTAATGATTTTGTAGGACAATCTTCTAATAATTGTCTTTTTAATAAGGACTTAACTAATCTATCATATGAATTCGAGGAATACTTAGAGCTTAGATTGAATAACTTAATAAGTGAAAAAAGTCAAAAAACCGATGAAGAGCTTTTAAAGAAAAAGTTTGACACATTTAAATTAGAGTTATTTAAATATCTTAACAATAAAATCAACATGTGTCTTTTCTCTGATATAACTTTCAAGCAAGGATATTATCTCTATAAATTATTTGATGCTTTAACAAAAATAAATTCTGAAGTCACATTCAAAATTAATCCTAAAAATTTAGAAATTTATACTTCTAATGAATCAAACACCTATTTAATATGGCTCCTCCTAAAAGTAAAAAATATTCGATATGTTTATTATGATTCATTATGTTTATCAGTTAATTCAAAAGATATGGTAAAAGCTTTAAGATGTAAGAAAGCAGATGAGGTCTCAACAAATCTGATTATTAAAAAGGATAAAATTATCGTAAATTTGTATTCAAGGCATTATAAGTCTAAAATTAGACGAGTAATAGAAAATTTAGAGATCAAAACACAAGAAAGTAAAATTTTGAATGACCTTATGAGCCATAAACACTCGGGTGTTTTTATTTTAGATAAAAATAAATTTTTACATCTTCTTTCACAGTCACAGAGATATTCTGAAGTTCTAAATTTAAAATTAACCAACAAAGCAGTTATTTTCGCGGAATCCAATAAATTTAACAAGAGTATAATTAAGTGGGATAAAAATTTGCTTACAAAATTAGCTCTGAAAACTGATTGTATAAGCATAACCTTTTCAATAGAACATTTAAAAATTCTAACTAATTTTTTATTTGAATCAAATCCAAATTTGGTGTTTTATTTGAAGGAAAAATTGCCTTTAAAAATTAGATTAGACTTCAAAACGCTTGAGGAATCATCTGGATTAATCTTCATTGCGATAAGAAGGTAAGTTTACGGTTCAGGAAGTCAAAAAATTTTTTAATAATCCTAAATACTTTTCTAACACTACTTATTTGAGGACAGAATGGAAGGTTTTAATAATTCAAGTTTTCCGTTTTCCTTAGAAAAATCAACTCATTTATCAATAAATGGAATTCCAATTAATTTCTCAATTAAATGAATTGTTGACCTCTTAAAATGAGAGAAAAGAAGATTTATCCATAAAAATTGATATAGATAAAAAAAGCATCCTTAAGCTTTTTAACAATGTCCTATAGGGAGGAAATTATAAAAAATTTTACTTGGTATTTTTTAACATGAAGATTTTCAAATAAGTGAGAAAAATAAGTGAATGGATTAATCATTTATTTCGGTGTGTGTATTCTTCTTATGTTTCGATAATCCACTGCTATATTTATACGCCTTACCACAAATTTCGCAGACAAATTTTCTTACATCAGAGTGAGAAATCATATGTTTTTTTAAATTACTTTTATCTCTAAATTTTTTCCCACATTTACAACATTCAAATGGTTTTTCTCCAGAATGTATTCTAAGATGCCTTGTTAAATGGCTTTTTCGTTTAAATCGCTTTTCACATTGTGGACATTTATAGGGTCGTTCATTAGTATGAGTTCTGATATGTTGTGTTAACGAATGAGATTGCGTAAAGCCCTTTCCACATATATCACAAATATAAGGTTTTTCTCCCGTGTGAACTCTTTTATGGACATTCAAAGCACTTTTTTGTTTAAAACTCTTTCCGCATTCATCACATTTGTATGGTTTTTCTCCCGTATGAATCCTTATATGGTTCTTTAAGTTATATTTTGTATTAAATCTTTTTTTGCAGATATGACATTCATAAGGTTTAATGTTATGAACTTCTCTTAGATGATGGATATATTGTTTTCTATGTCTAAATTCTTGATTACAATTACTTTCGGTGCATTTGAATGGATGGGGTTTTTTATGCAGTTTAATGTGATTATTGTAATCCCACTTAGTTACAAACTTTTCATTGCATACTTCACAAGTATAGGTTTTCTCATTATTATGTCTTTTTATATGGATTTCCATTCGAGCAACGCTGTTTTCCGTAAAATCACAATTTTTTTCCGGACATAGAAAAGGTTTATCTGTCCAGAATGACTCTCGTGTTGAATAAAATCTTTTCAAAAATTCATCTAGCTTGTTTCCATCATCATAGAGGTTAATTGCGGTTCCCATTAGTAGATAGGTTATTTGGACATTACCAAAATATGCTTTTTTATTGGGTTTATCTATATTTTTCCTTTCGATATCTTTTATGCTTTCTTCTTTGGTTAGATAATGATTTTGAAAAATCTTATCTGAAAAAGAGCAATGATTGGCTATAAACCAAGCTAAAGTAATTATTTTATATGTATCCTCAAGTTTTCTTTGTTCTAATCCCGTAAAACGAGTTATTAATGGATCATTTAATGGGATTGTTATTGGTTTGATTTTTGCTAACTCAAACTTACAAACACAGCATTTGTTCATCGCTGAATCCCATTTTAACTCATAGGGAGCAATGGAAGCTCCACAATTAGGACATTTATTAACTAAAAATGTATGATGATTCAGACATATTGGAATATAGGCAAAACGCCAGATTTTCCTAAAAAAAGGTTTTTCATCCTCCTTCAAACATAAAGGACAGTATCTTAGACCATTTTTTGCTCTTTTTCTCCATCCAGTAAACCAAAGATCTTTCACAACAGAGATTCCGCTGTATTTTTCGGAAAAATTTGTAATACTATTTTTTAAATCAGAAAGACTCATCTTTTGAAGCTTTTCTTTTGGAATTTCTGTTTTCTGAGAAAAAAATTTTACTAATTCTGGAATCCAATTTAAATCTAAGTCAATTAACGCCGGATAGTAACCTTTTTCTCCTGTTAACGAAGAGGTTTTTTCTAAATTTGCTAAGGAGGTTCTTGTAAACCAAGAAGCAAGAGACTCCCCCTCAAGAGGAACTAGTCGTTCTGCCCAGAGTTTAGGATAGTAATGATTCTTAAAAATTTCAGAATAAGACATTACAGCTTCTATAACATCTTCTTTGCAGTATTTTGAAGTCATTTTTTCACTATCTAATTTACTAGAATTTATTATTTAAATTAAATTACTAAAATTACCATCTGAATGGCATGGATTTCAATAAACTAAGTGTAATTCGCTCTTCACCACCCCTTATGGCTTTTATTCCACATTTTCTTATAATTGTGGTAATCCTACCGATTTTTCCTTCACTTACGGCATGTAATCTTTTTGCGATGTTTACCGAATGAAGGTTTGAAGGTTTTTTCAATGGTAATAATGCCTCAAATGTGGCAAGGAGATTATAATAATCATCAGTCCCATCTTCCCATAGAGGCATTTCTATGGCGGGATATCGATCCGCAACTTGTTTATCTAAATCAAGTATTTCTTTTGCTGTTTCAATACCTACAAGAACAATTGGAATTTGTGCTCTGTTATTTAGAGATTTTAATCCATTAAGAATATCTCTCTTATGATCTCTTCTTGAATCAAGGAGATTTTGAATTTCATCGAAAAATAACATTTTTACCTTTTGATTTTCCAATCCTACCAAGATTTTCCTACGAAGATCTCCAGTTGACCTTGTTGATTTTGCGGGATATCCAAGAGTATTAAGTATCTCAACATAGAATTCTTTTAATGTTGTTCGCTCTGGTGTTTCCACATATACCAAATTACCAATATCTGGTGAATATTTTACAATAAACTTCCTTATCATCGTTGTTTTGCCGTTATTTGTTGGGGAAACGAGAAGCATCCCCTCCATTCGAGGTCTGACAGGTTGTTCAAGCAAGTCTAAAATTTCTTGCCATATAACTTTAATTACCTCATATTCAACAAAACTACCTTTTTGAATGAATCTAATTCTCACTTCATCATTTTCATCTATTATACTCTTTACTTTAGGATGTAAAACTCTTTTAATTTGTTTACTCATTGCTTATCATCCTCCCAAAAACTAACAGAATAGATATCTGGTTTTTTTTCTTCTTTTTCTTGTTTTTCTTCCTCATCAAAAAAGAAAACTTTAGGGACAAATGTTTTTACATGATTTTTCTGCTCTTGCCTGTTATTTATATCTTTTTTTTTTAGCTCTAATTCTTGTGGAAGTTGCTTTCTGTTTATGAACTTGGATTTTTTCCTTCCTTTTTCTCGCAGACTTTGCTGTTTTCTTTAGTTCTTTGGCTTTTTGGATAATTTTTTGTCGCTGTGCCATTGTCTTTGCTAAATCCCTCTGAGACACTGATGGAGATTTCCTAATC
>WJIN01000431.1 GCA_014730295.1 Promethearchaeota archaeon
ATATCAAATTGATAGATTTGCAAATTCAAAATCAAAGAGAGTTGCTAATTGAGTTAACAGATAAATGTCCCTTTAATTGCATTTACTGTTCAAGTGATTCTAATTTCCTCAAAGACAAATTTATTAAACTTACTCATCTTCAGGAGGTCATATCTCAAGCTAAGTTTTGTGATTTTGATGTTATTCAACTTTCGGGAGGAGAACCGTTTTTGCATCCAGATATTGAGGAAATTATCGATTTGATACTAAACAATGGATTTAGCTTAGAAATATATACTTGTGGAAATGTTAAAAATAAATATAAACTTGTTCCAATTCCTAAAAAAATTTTAAAGAAATATAAGGATAGTAAAAATTTAACTTTGAGATTTAACTTTCAAACAATAGATAAGAATAATTTCAAAAAATTAACGGGTAATTTATCAGGACTAAAGAATCTAATAACTTCTATTCTAAATGCGAATAAATATAACATAAGAACAGAAGTGCATATAATACCCAATAGAATAAACTTGAGAGATTTAAAGGATACCGTTGTTTTTCTCTTTGAAAAGCTTAATATAAAACATATCAAATTTCTAAGACTTATTTTCCATGGAAGAGCAAAGAATAATCAAGAAGAATTAACATATAATAATAATGACTTAAAAAAGATTTTAGAAAATATTAAGAAGAAATTTGGAAATTCGGATGTTGAAATTGGTACTTCATTTTCTATATTGAGTAATTCATGTAATAAATGTCAAGCAGCTAAAACTAAATATATGATATCATATGACCTTAAATTATTCCCTTGTACTTCATTCAAAAATCTAAAGTTATGTAATGTTCAACTAAACGAGATAAATAGGATGGGAAAGGTTATAAAAAATGGAGTTCTCTTTAATGAGTTGAAAATATTCAGAAAACAGTTAAAATGCAACTCTTGTTCTAAAATTGAGAAATGTTATGAGGTTTGTCCAGTACAAAGATTTCTATGTAAAAAATTTGATAGGAAAATTATTAAAGGTAATGTTATTAAATCTGAAGTTTTTCCTTAGTACATATTAAATTTACCAATATAACTTTTTTATTAGGTTTTATTTCGAAATCTATATGATTATTTTTCATCGTCCTATAAACATCAATTCCAGCAGCTTCCATACTAGGAATAATCTCTTGGTCAAAAATTTCTGACTTAAACCCTGATCCACAAGATAATAAGTATTTGTCTTTATCTCGATTTTTTTCATAAATTTCTAATAGATAATCTTTTAAATACTTCTTTACTGATCTCTGCCAATAAAGAAGGCATTTAGCTTGTCTTTTAGACCATTTTGGATTTCTTTTCAGCATTCTTTCTTTTTGATTTTTAAGATCAAAAATTGCATAAACAAGATAATAAAAATTATATTTTTGAGTTAGATCATTCATGTATTTAATTTTTGGTGGGCATAACCTATTCTTATTATAGTTCGGACATCCCTTTGGGTGATCTGGATAAGGAAGTCGACACCATAATCTTGTTTTTTTAGAAAATATTATCGTATTCTCAGAAACTTTCTTAATATGAATTTTTAATAATTCTCTTATTTTCATCATTATATTTTGATTATTTCCTCTAGATAATCAGTATTTTTTTCATCATCCTTTGTTTTAATAACTATTGGTCTTTTATAAGTTGATTCTGTGTCAAGATTTAAGTTTTTATTGGGTTTCTCATAAATAAAATCAAATTTCAATTTTTTGGAATTTTTAATTATCATTCTGAATTTAAAGCTTCTTTTATATGAATCCACTGCACTTCTTAGAAGTCGAATAAATTTCCTAATTTTGCTTTTAGCATACTTTTCTAAATCACTATCGTCCATAGCTAATTCTAATACGATTATTATTTTTTTTTTGCTAAATTTTTTTATTAAAATTTTTTCTTCTTTATCCTTTGTCATACCCATATTCAATAATTTTGCAAAAATAGGACGGTTCCATTCCTGTATCTCATCACATATAATTAATAAAAATAAAAAATTATTCATTTTAAGGTGGTAGATGTCTTCACAATCATGAGATGCAACAGCTCTAAGAATTTCTCTTCTAATAAGATATTGCTGAGCATCAATAATATAGCTTATGTCTTCACTATTCTGTTTTTGAAATAATTTGTCTTTATAATCCGTCTCCTTGAAATAAACCAGATTTTTCATTAATAGTATACAAGACATCATTCCATGATTTAATTTTTCATAGGAATTTGAATATTTCGTGTAATATTTTGATTGAATATGAATTTTGAATTTATCATCTGAAATTTTAGTAAGTTTTGATGCTAAAATTTCCAGAATAAAACGGTCTAAAATAGTTCCCTCAAGGGGTAAACTAAACCTTAGTCTTGCAAAATTGTATGTTCCGAAATACTTTAGAATTTTTGAAACTTTCTCATTCAGATTATTTATTTTTTGTAGTGGATATCCTAAATCGTGACATAAAGAAATGATACACCACATAGCTTCTTTCTCACTTTTAGAAACTTTTATGTACTTATTAAAAGTAAGATTATTAATAGTTGGAAGATCCATTATTTCTACTCCAGAATAAGATCCTTCGAGTTTTTCTCTTATCAAATAAGAACCTAAAAAATAGACTCTAAATACATGTAATGAATGATCTCTATAGAATTCCTCAATTCCATAAAGTAATTCCTCGAAATCTGAAAAATCTTCAAAATATTTTGTAAGATTCTCAACTCCCATATCAAATTTAAGATTTCCTTTATCTCTCAAATCTTTATTTCTGAGATATCTTATAGCATTTCTGACAA
>WJIN01000432.1 GCA_014730295.1 Promethearchaeota archaeon
AGTATTCTAACCATGAATAGATAATATTCTTACAATTCAATAAAATATTTTAGGAATAAATGATTTTTTTAGTTATATTACTGGATACTATAAATATTATTTTTTAGAATATTCACTATGATAATACCTATTAGATGCTTTTCTTGTGGAAAACTAATTGCTGACGCATATAAACCGTATAAGGAATATTTAGAAAAAGGAGAGAGTTCTGAGAAAGCATTTGAAGAGCTAGGAATTAAACGATTTTGCTGCAAACGCTGCATTATTTCCCATGTAGATTTAGTTGACGATTTACTAAAATTTCCTCGCTTACAATAATCTCATTCATTTTGGTTATTTTTTAATGATTTTTCAAAGTCTTATTTTTCTCAGATTTATTTATTTTTAATGAGCAATCATCATCCCCCGCACAACCAGTATTAAAGCCTGTGTTAAATTTCTCGGATTGACATTGGGGGCAGATGGGTTTACCATGGTATTCTCCTTCCCCTTGAAAGATAAAAGAAGTAGAATTTCCACAAAATATACAGTTCTCCATAATCTATCAAATAATAGGTTAATATATATTTTTTTGAGTTTTAAGAGATAAATAAAAAGACTCTAACTTCGTGAGAAGAGAATAAATTGTTCCTTTATGCTATAGAGATTAGAAGAGTGCTAAGAGTAAAAAATTTTATTTATTATAAGTCATTATACTCTCTATCTAAACTCGATGATTAATGAGAATATTTTAAAAATATTTGAATGAGATGATATGAATGAGTTATGTAAAATTTAAAACACCAGAAAAGTTACAAGATCAGATAAAACAAGGGCTAGATCAAATCGCCCAAGCAAGAGACTCGAAAATCCGAAAAGGAATGAACGAAACGACTAAAAGTATTGAACGTGGGACTGCCAAACTGGTAATAATGGCAGAAGATGTAACACCACCCGAAATTTTGTTCCATATCCCCATCCTTTGCGATGAGAAGGGGGTGCCCTATGGATATGTATCCAGCCAGCAAGATTTAGGAAATGCGGTTAGAATTAATGTGAGCTCTTCCGCAGTGGCCGTTGAGGATGCTGGATCTGAGAATAACGTGTTATCTGATTTAGTTAGTAAACTTAAGAATTTAAAATAATAAATCTAAATTGCTAAGGAGCCGTGTGGTAAAATGTCAAGCAAAGATAAAAGCCAATTTACAGAGGATGACTCTATTCCAGCTCAAGTAATCCAAGTAGTTGGACGAACGGGGTTAACTGGAGAAATCAATCAAATTAAAGTACGGATTTTAGAAGGTCCAGATAAAAATAGGATTTTGACGCGAAACGTGAAAGGTCCTGTTCGGGAGGATGATGTAGTTCTCCTTAGAGAAGTTGAGCGAGAAGCACGAAAAATAAGAAAAAGACGATAAAATTAGTTGCCACGCATCATACCGTCATAGATTTCAACCTTCTTTTTCATCTTTAAAAAATTCTAACAGTTCCAAATTTACACTATATTCTTTTTGTAAATATTCCCGTATGGCTGTTCTAATCGCTTCTGACCTGCTAGATACTAATCCCATTCCGATTAACTTTTGAATATTATCATCATAGCATTCAGGTATGTTAATAGTGATATTTTGCATTGGAGATTTTTTCTTCTCTATCTTATTATTTTTAGCCATAAAAATCGTCCTCGAAATTAAGATTTTCAAAAGGGAACTTGAAATAGGCAAAACAACCAATTAGATTTGCGTATTTATAAAACCCTTAATCAATTTCACTTATCCGAAATATATATTACTTAAAGTTAAAGTTGTATATAAAAATTTCGTTCTCCCTAATTTTGTTATATAGTTCTCCTAATCATTGTGGAGATCTTGAACAATGCAAATACACTACTTTAATAATACTGAAAAAATTTTAAACACATACTCCTATCAATAAATAAAGTTGAGAGAAACGTATATGCAATAGTATTATAAGAGAGGAGAATAGATTTAAGGAATTGGTTACAGTCGATCTTGTTTTTTAATATATCGACCACGGGTTTCTATAATTTTAATATTTTTGATAATAGATTCACTTAAACTTCTAATTCCTTTTGGATATGCATTTTTATAGCCATCAAGGAACATTTTAAAACAAAGCTTATAATTATCTCCATGAGATGAAATCAATACACGTTTAAAGAGATGAAGATCCACACTTTTATCTTCAATAGAATCAGAATATTCATGTAAACCAAAATCAATCAAAAATAATTTTTCTCTCTTAGTCAATATTATATTACTCGTCGTTATATCACCATGAATTTGCCCATTTTGATGGAGTTTCGAAATAAATTCTCCTAGCTTTCGAAAAATCCATTTTTTTTGATTATTAGAAAGTTGATTCATAATATCCTTCAATTTCTCCCCATTAACATAACCCATTACTATTATTGAGTTCAAATAATCTATTTCATAGACTTGAGGGACGTTTATACCCAATTCTTTGGCTTTAATCAAAGCCCGAGCCTCATTAATGGTTCTTTGAAAACGAATTTGCTTATCTAATTCTTCTATTCTATATTGTTTGGGAATTCTGTGCTTAAAAATTACATCATGCCCGAACCATTGTCCTGTAAAGAGTATCGCTTCTGCTCCTTTTTTTATAATCTCCTTTTTCATAATACTATGAGCCATAATCTATTCTCTCCATGGTATTGGAATCTTATCCATTCTTTCTTTTGGTTTGATAATAGTATCATCTATAAGATCGTCTCCTTGAGATCTATATTGTAAGATTCCAGTCCAGGCGATCATAGCGCCATTATCTCCCGCAAAGCGTAAGGGAACTGCTTCAAACCGAGCATTATGCTCTTCACTAATATAATGTATCATATGTTGAAGACGTTTATTAGCCGCAACTCCTCCTGTAAGGAGTACCTCCTTTTTTTCTGTATGCGCTAATGCTCTCTCAGTCACTTCAGAAAGCATAGCAAATGCAGTCTCTTGTAATGAATTGGACACATCTTTTAAATCATATTCATTCCCATATTCCGGTGATTCAATCAGCTTTTTCGCTGCGGTAAATAATCCAGAGAAAGATAGATCCATTCCTTTTACAACATAAGGCAACTTAATATATTTTTGAGATTGTTCTGCCAATTTTTCGATTTTTGGCCCTCCAGGATGAGCTAAACCAACTTCTCGCGCAAACGAATCGATCATGTTTCCAATCGCTAAGTCTAGCGTTTCCCCAAAGATCTGATATCGTGAAGATTCATAAGCACTAACGATGGTATTCCCTCCCGATACGTATAGGGTAAGGGGATCTTCAATTTGACACATAAGTCTCCCTATCTCAATATGGGCTATGCAATGATTTACTCCAATTATCGGGATTTTAAGTTTTTGGCTTAATAAACGAGAAATAATAGCACCAATCTTAAGAATGGGACCAAGACCGGGGCTCTTACTAAATGCGATGAGATCGATATCATGAATGTTGATATTGGCTTCTTTAATAGCTTTCTTAATAACGATGTCAAAATTATTAAGATGCTGTTCTTTAACCTGGGCAGGATGTAGGCCTCCTGTTTTAGGTTTAAAGATGTCATTTACTATACTTAAGGTGTTCCCATTAAAGTCTACAATTCCTACACCAAATGTATGAGCAGTAGATTCAATTCCGAGAGCGATGTGTGTCATTTTTTAATTAGACTTAAAGATAGTAGTAACACGATTATTTATAGTTTGAATATAACAATATAAAAAGATTCCTAAAAGCAGAGGCAAAAGAGAATAATTAATATTAAGATTATGTGGATTTCGAGCGTTTTCTTGGAGATCTTCGTCTTGTGCGTCCAGAAGTTTTTTTTCCTTTTCTCTTAAATACTGTGTATCCACATCGTCCACATACCCATCGATCATAATGATCCCCCATAAATACAGCTGGGCCACATTTTGGGCATGTTCTATTTGTTCTTGTAAGTTTATCTCCCTCAACTTTATAATATTTTGAAGTGTCTGTCATATTTTAATCTCACCTATAATGTATTAATAACCGAATAATTGTTGATATGGTTCTCCTTTTCGTTTTAATTTATAAATTTCGGAACGGGTATCGGGATCCAAATTACGCACTTGAATATGGAACGGTTCATAATACTTCAATTCATCAGCATTTTCATATACCATTCCCTGACCCATCGAATAGGAGCCTCCGAAATGTGATTTGATATTTCTAATTATCGTAAATTCTTGCTTTGCACCTTGCATCGCGGCAAGCTTTTTCTTAACCTCAAGTCGATTAGGTACGCTTTCGCCGAAATGATCTATTCTAAACTTAATTTCAGTTCTATCCACGAGCGGATTCTTTTTTTCTTCGAGAATTTCTATTTCAAATGTCATCTTACATCTATTTTCTGTTAATTGAGCAATCTCTTAATTTAAAGATGATTATATGTTATATATAATAATTATATAATATCAAATAAAATTTTTGATTTTAAAGCTTAGAAGGATGTCAGAAACACAAAAATTACACCATAAAGCCAAAGTCATGTTTATATTAGAATTGTTGATCTTTTTTGGGATATTTCTTATTTATTTTTGGCTACGGTCCGTGATCGTGGGGCTTTATTATCTTATTTTCATCCTTAGTTTAGTTATTTGGATTATCGCGATCGTCCTAACATTAGCAATCTACAATAATACGCGGGAAAAGAATAATGTCGATTGAAAACTAATTAATTTGATTTTAGCGGCCTTTATTTCATCCTTTCCATAAATTTAAGGAACCTATTCACATTTTTCTTTATCTTTTTTGTAACCTCAACCACTACTATGCCTTCGGGTATTTGATGAGCGGAATCTGTAATAGGGGGTTGTCCGTAGAATACAAAATTTATAGTCTCAGTATCTAAAGGAAGAAGTGAAATGAGGGGCAAAACTAACAGATCTTCTTCTCCTTCAATAATTTTTAGCAATGTACGTTTTTCTAAAGTGAGAATATCTTCTAATACATCCCAGCTATGTTTAGAAATTGTTCCCTTTGGATTTTTAAGTGTTCTGATCTCTTCAAAAAAATCAATCCCGTCGATTTGTATATTTTTCCTCTGCGTTTTCTCATCGATAATACATATTTTGATGTAAGGTCGCAAGAAATCGCTTGCCAGAAAATCTTGGGCTACAATATCTCCAACAATATAAAAATTGAACTCACTTCCGTCAATATTTAATTTTCTGAATTTGTTTTCAACTTTTGGAATTGTTTCTTTTCTTGGGCCCGAAATTAAGGTATCTAGGGGCTGAGCAAATAAATGACGTCTATCTTCTGGGACTTTTAATTTTTCATTCATACTATAAATAAGATCTTAAGTCTATAAAAAATTGACAAAACCAACTATAAGTCTCTTGCAGAAAGAGTGAGTTTTATCTTACTCGCAGTGCATATTTACCAGGAATATGAATTTTTAAATATTCCCCGACCTTAGACTCTTCGGGTTTAATGATTATAACTTCTCCGGTATAATCCTCACTCAGAGTGTGAGTTTTACATTTTGGACAAACTTGTTCATTTTTAGTTATCAAATGGCAATTTTTACACGCTTTTTCTTTCATTTTGTAAACCTGAGTATATAATTGTAAATAATATATAAAAATCTATTTCTAAGGGTGATAGAGCGGCAAAAAAATTAAATTTTACTATTATCAATAAATAATAATTTAGTTTGAAAAAATATGAAATCACTTTAGTTATTAAACTTGATGAGATTTTGCTGATTCTTATTTTATGGCAAAATCTCTTCTTCTTTTACTTCTTTTTTGGCTTTCTGGGTTTTCTTTTCAGAGTAGTAATTCTCTATGTCTTGCTCAATCCATTCATCCTTACCCAGATAGGGTGAGCGCATCGAAAGTCCAAGTTTTCCACTTCTTCCACCACCTAAAGATACTGCAATTACTTTAGCTCGGATACCATCCCCTACTTCAAGAATTTTGCCCGTTTCCTTTCCAATAAATCGATTTCCAACTTGTTCATAGGAAATATAATCATCTGTAATCTGTGATACATGAACTAATCCATCTAATGGTCCTAAGCGGATAAAGGCTCCAAAATCCACGATTTCCACTACTTCTCCTTCAACAATTTCTGATACGGTTGGTCGAAAGGTTAAGATAGTAAATTCAACTTCATGGAATGTATTCGCATTGCCGGGTATGATTTGTCCGGTAGAAACTGAAAGCACATCTACCACAGCGATGATAAATCCATATTGCTTGGTAATTATTCCTTCATAGTCTTCGCTGAGAATCAATCGCGCGCTGACTTCTTTGGGCTGACTAAATAAGAATGGAGGAATTTCCACTTTCGCCTCCAAAGTTATGAGTTTAAACAACTGTTTGACACCGATAAAGAGGATAAAATTTAGTTAAATGTCAAAATGAACTATAAAATTAATATTTTGTGGTTTTATTGAGTTATCCATATTAAGGTAATGAGAAACAATTAAGATTGTTTGAAGGACATTTGATCTAAGTTTTATAATTTTTTGCTTGTATTCTCACTCATTTTACTTATTAAAAAAGTGATATTTTTAGATTATAAAAACATACTAATCATACGTATCATTTTTGCTAATTTGACGGAGTTTATACTCTAAATATTCTATCTCTTGTTCTATTGTATGTATTTGAGAATTTAAAGTCACGATAATCTCATTCCCAAGCGATTTTACGTCATCGTTCATTATTTCATTATTTCCAATCTCCTTTAATATTGATTTGTCCACTTTATCAAAAATATATGTTAATTGATAATTCTGTTCTGTTTCTAATAATATTTTAAACCCCGTTGCTCCACGCAAAATCAATTGCTTCAAATAGAGCAATTGTTCCAATTTTGAGGTTTTTTTTTCCAATTCCTCCTCGATTTTTCCTTTTTTCATTTACTTCTATATGTCTTGAGATCTTGTTATTTTTCTATTTCAAATTTTATTACGTTTTGAGTAGAATATTAAAGTCCAATACTGTTTAGAATATAATCTTAATAATTATTTTAAATCTTATCGGATTCCATAGAAAAAATCTTTCTTTTTAAGTCTTATTTAAAGTTAGAACCTCTTTTGAGCGGCTCTAAAGGCATAAGTTTTAAATTTAGTGTAGGTAATTGATATATAGGATATGAAAATTGCGGTCGATGTAGATGGAGTTCTTCTTGATTTAATGGTTACCTATTGTGAGATTTATAACGAGCAATTTGAAACAGATTATACAAAAAAGGATGTTATTCGATGGGATTTTTTTGAAGAATGGGATATAAATGAGAATCAAGCGTTTGAGATTTTTCATGAAATCTATGAAAATAGCTTTGAAATCCCTCTTATTGACGAGTACGCCTTATTTGTCTTGGAACAGATAAATAAATCCCATCATGTCGATATCGTATCAGCACGCAGCGAACAATTTACCTCACAATTAGGCGGCACGCTGAAGTCTCATGGAATTAATCAAGGGATCCATTACCGACATCTTATTTTGGTACATGAAAAACCTTACGATATCAAACTAAGATTAAATTATGACCTTTATATTGATGATAATCCGCATTTAGCGAACGCAATTAGAGAACGAAATGATGAGGTTCTTTTATTATATGACCAGCCGTGGAATCGAGTAATTGATGAATCCGAAAATATTATCCGGGTTTTCAACTGGAAAGAAATTCATCACGATATTAGAAACTTGGAAAATCTTTAATTGACTAATTTAAGAAAAACCTTTTGATCGTGATTAGGTAGTTATTCCTGTTGTAAGGAAAAATTCCGATAAACTAATTTAGCTATGGTTAATTCTAAGTCTAAATCACAATGTTATTAATGATGCTTTATGGATATTGAAATTTTCTCTCTTATAATACTTCCAATTCTCATATTTGCTGCCCGTGTTAGTGATGTCTCAATTGGTACGATGAGGATTATTTTCATTTCCCAAGGAAATCGAAAATTGGCACCATTAGCAGGCTTTTTTGAAGTGACTATCTGGCTTTTGGCTATGGGACAGATTTTCAACAACCTAACAAATCCTATTTATTATATTGCATACGCGAGTGGATTTGCTATGGGAAATTATGTGGGTTTAGTAATTGAACAGAAATTATCCCTCGGATTACTGAGTTTATATTTAATCATTAAAGATGACCCTCAATATTTAGTTAAGGAACTAAAAACGCAAGGATATGGATTGACCACCTTAACTGCGGAAGGTATGAAAGGGAATGTAAAACTGCTCGTTATGATAATTAAGAGGAAGGATTTAAATGAAGTATACAATTTGATTAAAAGTTCTCATCCCGATGCTTTCATGTCAGTCCAAAATGTCCAGTCCGTTAAAGGAGCTTTCCTCGGACCTAAACAAAAAGTTCGATGGGCATTGCTTGGACGAAAAAAAGGAAAATAAACACCTCCTCTATTTTTTTTTTATCCATAAGAGAGGCTCACTCAGGTCAAAATATTATAAAAATCATTAGAACCAATTCTGTTTAATATAAAGGTGATAGAGTGAGGATTATAGAGTAGTTTAATTTTTTAATGGATCTCTTTAAATAGGACGAGTTTGTTTTCTAGATCGGTTGCATTTTGCAATTAAAACAGGGGTGTTAGAGTAAATGAGTAAGAGTGATCTTGAAATAATCATCATTGAAAACGTACGAATTGATGGTGCGCATTATCCGTATTATCCCCTCATCAACCTGGAATATGCTGAAGAAACATTGAGCTCGAAAATTTCCCGTAAATTAAAGGGAATGGTTAAAAGCATATTTAACGCGTTAAGTTATCATAATAAGACGAGCGTGAGGGCGAAATACGGGTCTGCTAACGATAATGATGGTAATACGAAGAAAGATGCTGATAAGGAAAAATAACTGAGTTTAGGTTTCTGTGCCAGAATTTTCTTTCTCCTTAATTGGTTATTTTTCTATGTAATTTGATCTAAAATCAAGGAGAAATTATAAAAACAGTAGAAGCAGAATTTTGGTTCCTTAGATTAATTTCGCGATCTTTTCGGTTGTTCGCTTGCAGTCCAGAAAAATGAGTCCGAGTCGAACGTCGGGAGTTGTGGACACTACGAGCACTGCGTTTGGACCTGCTGCGAGAACAAGAAGGTAACCATCCGAGCCTTTGACCATAATCTGTTCAAGCTCACCTTTACCCATTTCATGGGCGGCTCTTTCCCCTAGCGACAAGATAGCTGCGGTCATCGCAGCGATACGCGTCTCATCAACCCCTTGCGGTAATGCAGACGCAATAGGAAGCCCTTCCACCGACACGATAGCCGTTGATTTGACTTCGGGAATAGCAGCAAGAAGTTGCTTAAGGATTGCATCAAGAGTCTGTCCTGTGGGGGTGTCATCCATTTTGTTTACACCAGTTAAAAATCATTGGAGATACAGTTTTGATTGTATTAAGAATAATTCATTTCTAAATTTATTTTTTTCTAATTAAATCAGATCTAAATTAATAATTTTAAATATAATGAATAAAAAGATCAATATAAAGTTTGAGATTTACCTATTTTCTATTTGGATCAAACATTTTTCCCCATAGATTTTTTTGCAGTTGTTGAAAATTCATTCTATTAAACTTATTATCATAATATTCCTTTTCTTTAAAAAATATTTTATTGCAAAATTTACAAATCCATTCTTTACGTTGTGCATTAAATTGCATATCTAAGTCCGACCTTCTGCAGTATGCGCAAAAACATATAGATTTATCTTTTAATAGGCTAAGTTTGAATTGTTTTGAATTTATATCTCCAATCCTTCTAAGGGATTTTAATTTTCTTTTTTTCATTTCCAAGTCATAAATTTGACTAAAAATTGAATGAACTAATAATTTACGTAAATTGTATCGAATGTTTCTTAATATCTCACTCTTAAAATGTATAGTTCTCCCATCTTTCATATTGTTTAATTATATTTTCCATTTCCTTTTTATTAATTTTAAATCATTTTCTGTAAATATATCTTTTGACAAACCAGCTTTAGAATATTTTTCTTCATTTAATAATACAAAATCTACAACACTTTCTGCCAAATCATAGAACCTCCTAATAACAGGATTATCTCCCTTCTCAATTTCAAATTGTCTCTTAAGAAATTCTTTGAAATAACCGTTATTTATATCTTCTTTTGCTTGATTCCATTGTGATAAGAAATGTTTTAAGTCATTGCTATCCCTAGGAGATCTTCCCTCATCATTGCTTAACCATAGATC
>WJIN01000433.1 GCA_014730295.1 Promethearchaeota archaeon
ATTAGAATTAAAGCTAAAAGACCTTAGCTTGATTAACCGTATTTAAAATAATCTAAGAATATCAACTTGTCAAAAATTATGATGTTTTATGCTAAAAATAAGAATTTGCTAATAAAGATCATTTATAAGTCGTCATAATATACTAAAGAATAAGATTCTTCTCTCAATTATTAAATTTTTTAGAAAAATTTTTTGCTTAAGATCCTATTGTAATTTTAGGAATTAATTAGTTAAGTCTGTTAAGTGCCTAAATTTTAAATTAGATTGCTATTTTTATCTACTAAACAAAAAAATTAGGGGAAAAATGTATGGGGAAAGAATATGAGGATGAATTATTATTTATAGCAAGATCTAAGAATGAAGATATGGTGATATTTTGTAATAATTGTGGGAGTCTAATGAGAAAGTTTAACGATTTAAATAAAAATGAGCGTAAATATTTCTGTCATTGCGGTAATACTAAAATTGTTTCCTATCATAAAGTAAAACAAAAAAATGATAATAACTCTGTTACAGAAGATTCCATTGATCCTATTGAATTAAAACGCTGGAAGGAGCAATATTTTTTGGATGATGTTCCCAATTTCAAATGTCCTAAATGTGGATCTAAGAGAGGAGAATTGAAATATAAACATATGAGAGCATATTCAAAACCAACAAATCTTTTCATATTCTGCAGTAGATGTGGAACAATGGTTAGAAAATCTAATTAAAATGGAGAGTTATTACTAATGAAATGTCATTTATGTGATATAAATTACGAAGTTGGCGAATGTATTGTTTGCGGGAAACCAATCTGTTATGAAAAACATGCAGAGATTTTTTGGATGGATCTAGTAGTTGCGACTGACTGCGGGTATCATTTAAAGCAAGATACATATAGACTTGAGTACTATTGTTGTTTAGAGGGGCATTCGAATAAAGAAGTAAAAGAAGCCCTAAAAAGAGAATTTCAAAAAATCCCTGAATACTTAGAATACATTGATCCAAAATAAAATATATCTTTAATTAAATTATTATTTCCTTTATTATCCATTGAATTTGACTTTATTTAAAAAAATTGGAATTGATTCATAATAGAAGTTCAATTTATAATACACTATATTAAAATATAAATTAAAAATCAATTTTAAGTTTAAATCAATTATTATCTTTTTATATCTCCCTTCTCATTATATAATAAGAATATACGAAAAATTGAAATCTCTATTGGTCTAAAAGAAAATGGATAAATTAATAGAATTGATAGATGTGGACGATTTAGATAAGTCGATCTTAACACTTTTTCAAAAAGATCCCGAAATAACTCATTCCGAAATAGCTGATAAAGTAGGGTTAAGCCAACCTGCAGTTGGTGCTAGGATCAAAAGACTTAAAGAAAGCGGAATATTAGAGCATAATTATGGTATTAACCTCCGAAATATTAAATCGAAAATAGTTAGAATTGATATCTCTTCTGGAGACTCGATTTCTTTATTAGAAGAAGTAAAAAGCAAACAAAATGTTATATTTGCTTATCGTATGATAGGGAATATAAACCTCACTATATGGGTTGTCGCTGAAACGTGGGATGAAGTGGAAGAGTTTACTAAAAATTATATTAGGAATATAGATAATACCAGAATTGTCAATATGAACGTGATCTCAGCCTTTGGAAAGGGTTCCATTGCGACAATGGGATAAATTAAAAAACTAAGTTTAGTTTTTTGTACAGAAAATTAAGACCGGGATCTACGGGTATATTGCTTAAAGGGTAAGTAAAATTAATTTCATAGAGAATCGAAAATAATTATTTTTAGATGATAATAGTTTCACGAGTTGATTAGAATTTGGAAATAGAATTTAGGATACCACGAAAACTTGTTTGATTATTCAAAAAACAATTCTGAATTTTTATGCATTTTTTCAATCCTTTATTGAACCACATATAGAAATAATCTTTCTTGATAAAATTGAATCATATGAAGTACATTTTTAAAAGAAAATTATCTTCTAAAATATGATATGCGAAGATATAAAAAAAAATCTGAATTTAAGTATATAATATGGTACGAGAATGAGGGGAAGGGCTCTATTAAAAATACTAATGGAGAGACAATGTGGTATAATTCCAAATATGCATTTGAAGGAGCAAGACTTTTTGCTAAAGATAAAAATAAAAAGGTTCTCGTTCAAAAAGGATATAATGTTTGGAGAGTAACCCCTGATGGCAACCAAGAACAAATACAAAAATAAAAGAAATTTAAAAATTTTTAAAAATAGGGAGAAAAATGGACGATAATGAAAACTTAAATACTCTAATAAAATTAGGAATGGTAGAAAGATGTAAAACTTGTGGTGATTTCTTTATTGGAGCATCAGTTCGAGCGTCGACTGAATCTGGAAATTACGGTATTTATTTTGAAAATATTGAGAATTATCCCTTGGATTGTGGACGATGTCCAAAATGTGCTATGGAGTGTTATAAGAATCTCGATGAATTCATCGACGAGAATGGTTACCATCCATGTACGGGTGAAATACTCGATAGAGAAGAAGTTATTTACGCGATTCCTGATTACTTAGATCCAGAATGTTATTATTATACAGATGAATACCAAAATAAGACTATGAGTACGGGTAACCCCAACATAAACGCGGGATTATTAATTGATCTAACTGAAATATTACTGGAAAAAATAAGTTAATCTTTTCTCAAAAATTAAAATTCGATTAGTTGAGGGTATGATCAATTAAATTTAGGATATTAATTTAATTTTTCCTCTAAGGAAGGCGAAACAATAACCGGACACGAGAGGCGCTGCGAAATACTCATTTGAAGATTCTCGAGTGTGCGCATCCCACACTGCGTTCGATATAAT
>WJIN01000471.1 GCA_014730295.1 Promethearchaeota archaeon
ATCACTTGAAAGCAGAGCTGAAAAAGTTCGATCCATTAGCGGAAAAGTATGAGAGTTCCGTATTAATTCTTCATCAAGCATTAGAGTCATATTTACCGTTTGAAGGAGCATTTCAACTGAAAGGAGATGATTTACCCCGAAAGGCAACTTATTATGCTATGGGACATATCCATTCTCGGGAGATGGAGAGTTTTGGAAAGGGCAAGCTTGCCTATAGTGGCTCCACCGATATTATAAATAAAGATGAGATTACATCCTGGCAGGAGAAGGGAAAGGGACTTAATTTGATTGATATTGAAAAGGGAGAGGTCGAGGTGGAACAAATTGATTTAGATTTGCGCCCACAGAAAAAACTGACCATCGAGGTGGAAAACTTGGAGTCGAGGCTGAAAGAATTATCATTTGAGAAAAAACCGATTCTTCATCTGGAAATCATTGGAAAATTAATCGATAAAAAATCAGTGTATGAAACCCTCAAAGATCATCTGGAAGATAATGTGGTCTCATACCGACCTGTGTTTACTAATACCGAAGTGAAAACATTGGAAATCCCCAAGGGAAAGATTGATTTTGCCGAGATATTACGCCAGTATTATGAGCGACCGGATAAAGCAGATTTCGCTTTGGAATTGTTTCAGAGACTCTCAGTCGGTGAGATTGAAGGGGCGATTGAGATTGCCAACAAAACTCTTGAAGGAGGTGAGTTTACGAATGATCATTGAATCTGTACGGTTAAAGAATTTCATTTCCCACGCCAAGAGTGAAGTCGAATTTCCGCTGGGAGTTTCCATATTGGTGGGACCGAATGGGGCGGGAAAATCCGCGGTGATTGATGCGATTTTATATGCGCTCACCGGAAACAGAGTGCGGGGTGAAAAAGTTGATGATCTTATCCGCGAAGGAAGTCGGGAAATGGAGGTCGGATTATCCTTCCGATTAGACGGAATAGAGCATAATATTGCGCGGCAACGGAAACGAGCAGGAAATCCCGATGCGAAATTGCGTATCGATAAGAAAATGGTAGCGAATAGTCAGATGGAGGTCACGAGTGAGATTATGGAACGCCTTCAGATGGATGAAGATACCATCATCAATTCTGTGTTCATCCGACAAGGAGAGATTACCGCACTCTTGGAAGCCGATCCTGCTGAAAGAAAAGAATTGATTGGTAAGCTTATCGGATTAGATAGACTGGATAAAGCATATGTGAACATGCGCCAGTTGATTAGTCATTTCGAGGATAAAGCAGAGAAGTTTGGAGAAGTTAAACGAGAGATTGAAATACGACGGGAATCTAAGCAAAAAAGGCTTGATGAAATTAATACACTTCAGAAGGATATTGAAACTCTCCAAGAAGAGCTGAAAGAGAAGGAAAAGGAACTTAAAAAGGCTCAAAAGGAAGTCGAAACTTGGGAAAAGAAGGAAGAGAAATACAACGAGCTGTCCAAAGAGATATCAGTATTAAAAGAAAAGATTTCTGCGAAGGAAAACGAAATCAAGAGCAAAAAAAAATCATTGGAGGAAGCAAAAAAGGCTCATGAGGATATGAAAAAAATAGAACCAGAAATACAAATTATCGATACTTTGGAAAATTACATTGATACACTTGATATTAAACAGAAGGCAGGCAAGGATTTAGATGCCGTTGAAAAAGAATTAAAAAAAGTAAAAGGACTACTCAAGGATAAAGACACAAATCGCAAAGAACATGAATTATATACGCAAAAGGAGAAAGAGCTCACAGAAGCGAGGGCAAAGCGAAAAAAGCTGGAAAGTGCCCAATCCAAATATGCTGAAATCACCACCGAAATAAAACACATCAAAAAGGACATTGAAAGCAGAGAAGAACAAATTTCTAAAATTAAAAGTAAGGCATGCGAATTTTTACCCACGGCAAGTCGACAGGTTCAAGTAGAACGTATCAAGGAATTGGAGGAGAAGCACTCCAAGATCAAATCGAGAGTTTCAGATCTGCAAGAACAAATCGGACAGATTAACGGTAGAATCCGCGAAATCAAGGAATACCAGAATATATTAGGGGAGGAAGATAAGTGTCCCGTGTGCCATAAGGAACTAACTAAAGACCATCGAAATACGGTAATGGAAGAGTTTAAAACAGAATTGGAGTCAATAACCCAAGAACAAGTGGGCAAAAAAGAAAAAATTCGGGATTTGGAAAAGGAGCTTACTGACGTCTCAAAGGAATTGGATAAAGTTAAAACTTTGGAATTGAATAAATTGGAAGACTTAGAAGAGACGCTGAAAGACGCCCAGAATAGTTCGAAAAAACTTGAGTCAGAACAGAAAAATTTAGAAGCCAAAGTAAAAAAATTTGAGGATGTAAAAACTAAAATAGGAAAATTAGAAGAGAAACTTAAAGAATTAAAGGACGCTCATACCTCCTACCTTGCGGTAGTACGATCTCTCGAAGATGAGCGAGACTTGAAAATAATAAAAGAAGAAGAACATAAACTTGAACAGAAAATCAATACAACTGATAAAAAATTACAGGAGTTAAAAGAAAACCTGAAGACGGTTCCGGAATCGCCCAAAGAGAAACTGCAAGAGCTGCGGGAGCTGGCTAAACAATTTGAAGTCTTGAGATCAAAAAGCGAAAAAATCGGAGAGTATGAAAAAGAAATCGACCGATTGGAAAAGGACTTCTTGGACTTAAAATCGAAACACTCTTCCATAGAGAAAGATTT
The DNA here is from genome assembly GCA_014730295.1 of Promethearchaeota archaeon. Next base: position 2,706 of record WJIN01000471.1, read on the forward strand.
AAAAGGGTTAAAATATGAGAAAGAGACTCATGAGGCAATTCAAAAGTCCTATGCCACACTTGATAAAGAAAAGTCCGAACTTTTGAAAAGTGTCGAATTAAAATCTAAATCTCTGAAAGAACAGCAGGAAGAGCTAAATGGGCTCGAAGACACATTAAAGGAATTAAACAAGGAGTTTCAATCACTTAAAAAAATCAAAGGATTTCTCGTATATCTGAGAGAGATTCGAACCTCATTTTCGAAGGACGGAATTCAAACGTTTATGCGGGAAAAAATTGCTCCAATTATCTCGAATTTCGCGTGCGATTATTTGGATTATTTTAACTTGGACATCACCGATATCGAGCTGAACAAGGATTTTGACATCTCGCTCTATGGCCGGTCGGGAGAGATTTCTGTAAAATCCATCAGCGGTGGTGAGATGGTCGCAGTTGCGATTGCGCTTCGACTCGCTATTGCCAGGACCATCTCTGGGAAGATCTCGACCATCATCATGGACGAACCCACTACGCATTTAGACGAGGAGCGACGGCGGGAATTGGTAAAGATAATGTCCAACTTCTTGAAGGAAAAAAGTTCGCTGCTGCAGATGATTATCGTGACGCATCACCGGGAGCTCGAAGATCTTGCAGATACGATTTATCGCGTCAAGAAGGTAGATAACGTCTCGCAAATAAAACCAATCAAATTAGTATAACTTTTTTTAAATTTTTTGAGATAAATTAGGACAATAGGTTAATATTTTTTTGTAATATCTGCGAATTTATAATAAATAAAGATAAAGAAACATTTCTTTTCTATTCCTCCCAATAGTCACAACCTTCCAAAATGATTTAAAAGCTTAGAATTTTTTATTTCTTCTCTATAGGAATTTTTCAAGAATAAAAATCTAAGAAAATGTTTCTGATTATATTAAGAATATAAACTTGAAAGCTTAAATATCAAAACTTTTTTTTTATATCTTGACTAAAACAAAATGGGATATGGATATAATCTAGAAATATTATCCAATTTAAATACCCCTAGAATAAAAGATGTATAAGAATGTTTATAAGATTATTTTAATACAAAATGTGATTAATATGAAAGAAGAACTTTTAGATGTCGGTCCAAATAAAGCTGATGCTATTAGGAATTATGAAAATATGGGAAAGAAAATTTTTTATGAAAATAGTTTCTGGAAAAAGATACTAAATAAGGCATTGAATGCAAATACATCAAATCTTTTTATAGGACGAAGAGGAAGCGGTAAAACTATGTTATTAAAAGAATCAATAGCGCGCATTAGTGATAAAATGAGAAATTTAGTCAAAAGAGATAATTTGAATAAATTTATATTGCCAGTCGATATATCTTTTACTGCTTTTATCCATAAATATTCTTTTCCTTCCATAGGGGATTTCCATAAAGACGAAAAGGAAATAATGAAGGAATTATTCAGAGGATATTTCTATTTAATGACTATTCAAAATGTACTTGAGGCAATTAAAAAACTGAATCTTAAACCTATAAATGAAGAAATGAGTCTTTATGATATTGAATTCTCATTGGAAAAAAATAATTATTATGGATTAGAAATTATTAAAAATTTGATAAAAGAATTAAGGTTTAAAGTAATTCCGAGAAAAATAATTGAAGAAAAAACTAAAAAAAATGAATTTGGTATTAATAAAATTCTTACCCTAAAACATGGAAAAGGAAGGGATAAAATAGAAAGAAAGTTTGAATTTGCTAAAGCACCTCAATATCCTTATTTTGAATATGCTCTTGAAAATATC
>WJIN01000434.1 GCA_014730295.1 Promethearchaeota archaeon
AAAGAGACGTTCGGAGAGGGAAACTCCTCCTAAAGGATGCATATCATAGAGTCTTTACCATAATGACGACTGAGAAGCCAAAGGGTAAGGAAAGCTCATGGGCGTCCCGCACATCTCTATTTTATCGTCGTCTACTTCACAGAGCAATCGCATATGTTCTAAAAAGTGAGGAAGTGGGATATCATATTGAAAAACTGGAGAAAGAATTAAGATTCTATTCGGCAACCTATAAACACGCGGAAAGGAAAGCTAAACTGGTTGAGATTATGGATAAAATTAAACCCTTCATAAAGACTAACATAATTGAAATCCATCATGATACCAAGAAATTGGGGCAAAGAGAAAATATGTATACAAAAAAATTACCTGTACAAAAATTAGTTGAAATGGGTATTATCTCAAGAAATAATAAACATAGTGGAGTTGAGACTCTTGATACTAAAGAAAATGGTTTAAATATGGTCTATGGTGGTGGTGGCGGAACCGGTATGTCTTTACCTCTATATGATATAGCAGTAATGATTTCGTTAGGATTGACTGGTCCTAAAATTGCGGATCTTTTGCAATCGTTATACTTTGAAATTAGAGATAATCAGATTGAAAGAACTGTTCAACATTATATTGAAGAATATTTTGGAGGTACCTTTGAATCTCAACAAGAATTTCTTATGCCAATTATCGAGCACCTAGTTAAAGAGGGCATTGATAGGCATGAAATCTATTTATGGTTTAAAGATGCTGAGGTTAGATATGGGTGGTTCCTTGATTGGAGCTATGGGAAAGAGTTATTAAAAAATGATTATAAAGTCGTATTAGATAAGTATGATCTCCAAGAGGATGCAAATTGGGAAGATGTCGAGGAGCATTTAGAAGAGCTAGAGTCATATTATTGTGGTATTCCAGAATCTAAATGGTTAGAATGGGCTTTCTATTCAATTCCTATCAAAAGAGGAAAACCTAGTCCAAATACGATAGAAGACTATACTTTAGTTAGTGAACGCAAAATTCGCAATGCATACAAATATATATATTCAAAATTTAATGTTGATAATAAAATAGAATTAAAATATGAACTACACAAACGAGAAGCAATTAGATTAATAAATCAAGGATTTTTGGAAACTCCTAATGGAAAAATTATTCATTTAACTGAGAATAATTATTATCATATAATTTGTAAATATTCTCTATTAACTAGAAAAACCAAAGGAAATTCAAAAATATATTTTGAGACCATTCTATTCAAGGATTTAACCATTAAACAAATATGGGATAAATTTAAACCCTAAAAGATAATAATTAATATGATGGCAAAAAAGCAATTTAAAATAAATGAACATTTAGCTTTAAAACTAGAAAAAAACAAGACAAATATATATATTAAAGGAAAATTATTTCTCAGTTGCAAGTACTTATTAATGAATTTCAACGAAGAAAAGATTAAATTTTCTGATTCAATTGATTCATTATTTGATAATAATAAATTTCAAGAAGAACCAATCGATCAAAATAATGACGAATTAAATTCTGTTGAAACTGAATTCTGGGCTCACTGTTCCAATCTTCATGCTTGGGTCGAAAATAATTATGATACAAGATTATTACATAGTAATCTTTCCTTTCCTTTACTTAAAAAGTTGACTGAATCTGGGGATAAAATAGCTAAAAAAGTCTTTAAAGAACAAATTGCAAAAAGGATTAGAATGGGAAATGATTCCACCATAAAATTTCTTATTTTAGAAAACTATTTGAAATTTCTAAATAAAGAAGAAAGAATTTTTGCTTTAGAAAAATTAGATTCGTTAGATTTATCCAATTCAGGAATAGAGAAATTCCCTTTTGGAATTCTTGAAGCTAAAAATTTATTAGATCTATGTTTGGATTCCAATAATTTGTTTAGATTTCCTAAGAACATTAATCTTTTAAATTCATTACAAAAATTATCTATCTCTTCAAATAAAATTAATTCATTACCCGAATCTATATTTCTTTTGGAAAATCTTGAATATTTTGATTGTAGTGATAATTCTTTAAAAGAAGTTCATTCAAGATTTATTAAATGGGATAATTTAAAATCGTTAGATATATCTATGAATTATTTTGATAAATTTCCTTTTTTAATTTGCAATTTAGAATCTTTAAGTCAGCTGAATGTAAGTAATAATAATATTACTGCAATACCTTCATTTATCAAGAATTTAAAAAACTTGAAATATTTTGATTTAAGTCAAAACTCTATTAAATTATTGCCAAAACAGGTTTCAAATTTAAAAAATTTAAGGACATTAATTTTATCTGGAAATAAATTAAAAAAGATCGAATCTAATATTCAAAATTTACATGATTTGAAAGTTTTATATATTGATAATAATCCTTTAAGCACTAATCTTGAATGGATAACCACTTTAGAGTCATTAGAATATCTAAGGATAGATAAATCTCAGCTGATGTATCTCTTCAAAGACAGAATATACAACGAAGAAAAAAAATACCCTTTTAAAATTGGCATAATTCATCAGATTTAAAACTAAAAAGATTTTTAAATTATCTCTACTTTTTAATAGTACTAATGAGCCCGCGTAGTGTAGTCCGGTCTAGCATTCGGGACTGTCACTCCTGCGACCCGGGATATTTGGAATGGTTTTTCAATTACGGGAATTCAAAATACTTACTCATATCGAGTTAGTTGGAGTGTCCCGGCGCGGGCGTATTAGTATCTTAAAGATAAACAATTTTTTATTAATTAATTTATTTCAAAACTTATTTCAAGCTGCGGGCGCCACTCTTTTTCACTATCAATCTCTATTGTTCCTTGATTTATACTCAACTTTGTAGATGGCAACAATCATGCAGAATACAAAAAGAACCCCGATTATTAAAGTCAATACATAAAAAGTGATATTCAGATCTACCGCGGCGATAAATCCTGAAAAGATGGGAGTAATTAAAAACCCAGCTCCAATCAGACTTTCTAAAATACCCGAAAATTTAGAGGTATCATTCTTAATATTGAGCATGAGGATCATTCGCAAAGTGACCCCATAAAGAACTCCGGTACACGAGCCTACCACGAAAAACAAGATGATAAATATCGACAAGTCTTGATTTAGCGCTATCAACGGAATCACAATAATTAATATTCCAATCATAATTGGGGGGACGAAATTGAAATATCTTAGTTTCATAAGACTGGCTAAGAACATGGAGATTACTTGGGAAAGTGCCAGAAAAAAGGTTGCAATGTAGACAGTATATTCTTCAAATCCGAGCAGTTCTGATTTGATTGGGTAGAGAAAGTTCACTGAAGCACGTGTAAGGCAGTAGGCAACTATAATCAATACGGGATATAATCTAGGGTAAGAGAGCTTCCTAAAATCATCCTCTTCTTTTTTGATCTTAACAGCTTTTATAAGATTGATCTCTTGCTCTTTGACATAATCTTTAAACTCCTTCGAATGTATATTTAACTTTTTGGGCTCTTGAAACGCACTAACCGCAACGAGTAAATTGATGAAAATTAAGATGGGTGCAGCATAAAATATGAGTTCTAATAATCCAAAAGAGAATAAGAGAAGAGCACCGAATAAAAAGCCAGTGAGCATTCCGGAATTCCAGGAAATATTATACTTGGCAGTCAAAGCGCTGTGTTTATGGAAAATGTTGTCCGATATAGCAGATTGAAGGTTTGGCCAATATAATCCCATAAATATTCCTTCTACACTCCGAGAAATGAGAAATAATAGCGGATTTAAGGAAAAATAAAAAATTATCTCCGAGCAAAACACACCAATTAATGAAATCGTAATGCTGGTTTTGCGTTTGAGTTTTTGGGATAGCTTGTTTAAAAGTATTGGCGAAAACATATATGAGATAGCACTACCAGCAGACAATATCCCGATCAAAGCAGTATTCAATCCTTCTTGAAGATAATAGATTGGAATTGCCAGATTAATCATACCATTGTTCATGGGATAAAAAAACGCCAAAATAAAGACGGGCCAAAACCGCCAATAGCTCAGCTCTTCAGGAGATCTCATATCACAAACATATATCTATCCATATATATCTTTAATTTCAATTAAAAAGTACTCTATTAAACAAATAGTTTATGTTTACAGAAAGTTAAGATGGGGAGCTATTTTATAGCTAATCTATAACCAAATCAATGACTTTGGAAGGCTTTTTTCTTTATTCTTCCATCATCATAATTCTAACTTAAAATTAGTATCCTTGAAAAATTTGTCTGATACTTCATCGTGGATCCCTACCTTATTCATCAACTCTCATAATATTTTTAAGCAAAAAAGTTGAACATATAATTGTTATTCAAATAAAATTGAAAATGAAAGTATTGAAAATACTAAAAAAATACAAAAAGTAATAAATAGGTGTAACAACAATGGTAGATGAAGCTTTATTAAAAGAGATGAAAGAAAAATTTGATGCGGGTGCGGAAAGTGCGGACCCCAATGATGCTTTAAAGGTATATGAACTTTATAAGCAACTTGCAGAAGAAAGTGAGGATCTCAAAGAAGAATTAGAAGATATGGATATATTAGTCCAAATGGTACTCACTGATGTCGATAAGAAATATTGGGTAAAAGCGAAGGAAGGAACACTTGAATATGGTGAGGGAGAAATTGATGACCCTTCCTTTACTTTTTCTGCAACGAGTGATGTAGGTGCGGGTATGCTCTATGGTGAAGTAGATGCTACGAGCGCGTATATGGCCGGAGATATCACCGTCGAAGGAAATCTTCAAGACGCGATGGCGTTCCAAGAAATTATCGAATTAGCCATGGAAGCGTTCGAGGATGCTATCGAAGATTTATAGATCTACACTATCCAAATCCTAAACCCTTAAGATCTCATTTATATTAATAAGCTTTCTTTTTTTCTTTTTTTGAGTTATTTATTGATTATTTAATGTTTTTAAATACCTTTCGAAGAGTCGTCTGTCTCTCAATAAATCTTCGGTTATATTAATCCGTTTTGCATCTCTCTTAACCATTTCAAATATTTCATTTAACCAAGAAACATTATGCTTCCCTCTGAACAATAAAGCTTTTTGGAAATCAATCTCATCAGTTGCATCGGGGAGAAATAATATTCCAAATACATCCTGAGATGATTCACCAATTCCCATATAATAATTACATTCATTTACTAAAAATAATTGTATGTTGGAAATATCGATAAATGAGAAAAAATAATCGTAATTTTCATAATCTAATAATTTCTGGTATTCTTCATAGGTAGAGATTATTTCCAATTGATCTAAATGGATGTCATATTCACTAAATTGCATAACTCTTTCCTCTAGAGTTAGATTAAAAGATCCCGCAATTCGAAATTTAGAAATCTTGCTCTTTACCAATTCCTTCATCATCTCTAGCATAGAGATTAGATCGGAAAGGAAGATTGGATTAGAGGTGATGAAATTCAAAAAGAGATTGGGATCATCCATCGATAATTTATGGCTATTCAGATAAGGAATTAACGGATTAAGTGTGGAAAGAGCTTTATATAAGTTGCAGAAGAGCTGTGTAAGGGCATTGGTACTATAGATCGCATCAAAATGGGATATAAGATTTAATTTTACTAATGTTTTTAGATGATATTCTAAGGTAGATGGGACGAGTGATAATGCTTCTGCAATCTCACTAAACTGCAAACCAGCTTCAGAATCCAATAAAAGCTTTAATATTCTCAGCCTCTTTTCCGATTTAAGGCAGCCGAGAAGCTCATTAATATTCTTGGAATAATTCATATCAGTTTGAATATGGTGGTAAATACATAAATGGGCTAAAATCTCCTTATTGTATAATATATTTCCTCCCTTTTATACGAATATTTTCGTATAGTTCAAAATGATTCAGAATCTATTGCAAAATTCTTAATGAGCTTTATAATTGAGCACTCTATTTATTAACTAATTAATCTGAATTACTCCATATATCTTATAATAAAAAAAAATATAATTCAACGATGAAAGAAGAGATTGAAATTTTTCTGGACAAAGTCCCGGCATTGCGCTCTAAAGGAAAAGCGATCCTAACCATCTTTTATTTGCTCATATTAGTTGGTCTATCGATTTTGTATTTTTATATTCTCGATCAAATTACTTGGTATATGCCAATTATATCTCAAGCGTTCATGGCGCTTCTCGTTAGTTTGATAGGTTATGTCCATATTCAAAAAGCCGAATATTATAAGGAGAAATATGGAAGATTAGCGTACCAAAAATATTTTTATCGATATATAATACCTCTTCTTGTGTCTTGGTATGCCATATTCTTCCATCCTCTCTTTATTTCAGGTACGCCAATCTTTCCACTATGGATATTACCTTCTTGGACTTCAATTATAATTGGAATTGTTCTTTTCGTGTTGTTTATTCTTGTTACTTTACATATTGAACGAGCGGGCTTTAAAATGATGACACATGGGATGGATATCTATTCAATTTTTCCCGAAGAAGCACCGATAGTGAGAGGAGAGATCTATAGCTATGTGAGACATCCACTGTATTTATCCCTTACACTCGGATGTTTTGCGTTAGCTATAATTGCGAATAATTATATCGCCTTGATTGCGGGATTTATGCAACTAATCCCATGCTTGGTTATGGGAACAATCGAGGATACAGAATTAACAGAAAGGCAGGGAAATGATCATTTAGACTATATACAATCAACAGCGTTTCTTTTTCCAATCAAAAGGTTAGGAGGATTCTTAAAACTCCTCTTTTCCTTTCGATAATTTTTTTTTACTTCATTAAAGCCTCTTGTAAGGTATCCCTTACACCTCGAATATATTGCTCAACTTTTTCTGTTCTATGAGGTGGCTCATAGTAATGAAAATGAAAGTGGATCTGTGAATTAATAGTAAATATTACCGCAACCAAAGCATCAATAGTGCTTGAGACGCCCCCGTAGAGATCTACCATATCCAGCTCGTCCGAGATGGAGTTGATCTTTAATTTATCTAATGAACCGAGATTTGTCACTCCAAAGGGCTGACTATTGCTTGCTAACTCCAAGAAGAGAGGGCCGAACTTTTCAATCGAGCTCAGAGGAACCGCTCTCGAAAAAATTTTATAGATGCTGAACACCGCAGTTCCCTTGAGTTTTTTTCGCAGTTTTTTATGATATTTAATGGCATTCTGCCAGAAGGTCTTTTTTGGCTTATATTTCTGTTTTACCACCGCTCCACTGGCATATAAGCCTATCGAGTTTCCCACAGGATAAGCTAATCGATCTCTCACATTTACGGGATTATTGATGATGGGAAAATAAGGCAAGAATGCTGTGCAGAGGGCACTATGGACGGAAATCTTATGATTCTTACAATTTTTAATTAACTGGGTAGTTTCTTCCCCGTCGAGGCGCCAAGAGATCGTCATAAGGTTTTTATCGGCAACATCTTTGATCATCATCTGTTTTTGGGACGCTTCTTTTCTACACAATCGGTTTTTCAGCCGTTTCAAGCTCACTATAAATTTTACAAGAGCGAATATGAATTTGAATCTTAGGCTAGTTTTTGGAATCTTTTTCTGGAATGAAAGAGGAAGGATGTCCTCCGTATCTTTTACGACATCGAGAATTTCAAATTCTAAGTCCGGATATTCGATAAAACTCAAAAGATCGCGGATGAGATATACCATAGAAAAGCCATCGCAAATGATATGAAGCATTGTAATAATTAGGTCCGATTCCTGCTCCGAATATAAAAGTTTCGTGCGGATAAGTGGCTTCGAGCAGTTGGGTCCCAACTCAAAAGGCGTTATAAATTCTTTCTCCACCACCGCCTCTTTTTGTTCCGAATTTTCGTGCGGAATTATCGTAAGGGGGATGTTATCGATGCTCTCAGGCCATATAATGTAAGGTTTAGCCTTTTCTTCGACGAGGACTTGCGCTCTTAGAAGAGGATGACGGACTTGGACTTTATTTAAGGCCTTCCTAAGAACAGCTTTGTCTATCGCACCCCGTATCGTAATTGCCATCGAGATATTATACGGCTGCCCCAATGTCCAGTTCATATATTCCAATTCATTTAATTTCCTTTTATTCAAATCTAAGCTCACCAAAAAAGTGATGACAATTTTATGATTTCTATTACCTATAGTGAAAATAGAACAGAATTATAACTTTTCGATTCACCCCTTAGAGTTTTACTCATCTACGTCAATTTCACCTCAATAACCTCTCATCCTAGTACCGAATTAGCTTGAACTCGATAACTTCATTCAATTCTATATAATAGTGCTAAGTTAGGAACACCCTACCTAGGCATTTTCTGATCTTAAAAAAAGAGTAAGGATATTTATCCTTTGTTGATTTATTTATGATCTCTTTCCACTTAGATTATAATTATAACATTTTTTTCTAATAACTCTTCTGCTACTGTTTTATTATTTTTAGTGATATGTCTCAATTCCAACAAAATAACAAACATTTATCATCTCCTTACCCAATTATCAGTTTTGGAGCTCATCGAGGTCGACTCTTTTAAACTCTATCACCATTTGATCAATACTGCATACGTTCTTCGTATTAAGCTTTTTATATGTTCTTGTGTTATATTAACATACAATTAAATTCAATACAAATTTAATTGGCACATATTATAAAAGAAGGTTGATTAAAAATGGTAGATGAAGCATTAGTTAATGAATTAAAAGAGAAATTTGACGCTGGTGCAGCGGCTGCTGAACCAGACGACGCGTTAAAATGCTTTCAATTATTCGAGCAAGTCGCCGATGAAATGGAAGACTTAAAAGAAGAATTGGAAGATATGGATATCGCCGTACAAATGATCTTAACTGACGCCGACAAAAAATTCTGGATTAAAGCCAGCGAGGGAAAACTCGAATATGGTGAAGGCGATGTAGACAATCCATCTTTTACATTCTCAGCTACCAAAGAAGTTGGCCTCGGAATGTTATTCGGTGAAGTAGACGCGACCAGCGCCTACATGGCTGGAGACATTACCGTCGAAGGAAATCTTCAAGACGCGATGGCGTTCCAAGAAATTATTGAGTTAGCCATGGAAGGGTTCGAAGATATCTTAGACGAAATGTAAGACGTTTAGTCCAATTTCTTTACGCTGTATAATTAGTTTATGAAACAAACTAATAATTCTCATTTTTTTTTATATTTTGTTTATCCTTTTTACTTTTTATTAATTTTGATGATACAATGTGCTTCGCTGATGGTGTGTAGCTCGGTAGTCTGCTGTCGCATTGTTTAAATCATAATTGAGTAAAACGTTGATAACTCCGATCGCATCTACTCGAAAGAAGGTGAAGAAAAAGAAATAATAGAAAGAAAATTCAGAAAGGGTCTACTCTCTCGGCGAATATACCGATGGCGTGGATAAAATCCAGCGGGAGGTGTGTAAGCTTCCATTGCTCCAGCGTGAAATAGCCCAACTTATACGCTTTCAGGAAGGTGACCCAAAAATGGGGGCAGAATCCTTGGACGGCTCCTACTCGACAGTCGCAATCGCGGGCGGGATCTTCGAGGTTTTGAGGGGTGATGGGGAGAAAATTGGAGACTTCCTAATTACGTCCTTTGAATGTTGCCTCGATCTCGTGTCGGGCTTCATTGACGATCGCAAGATCCGTAAGCGTCTCATCGGCTCGATTGAAAAGGATATTTATAGCGTTTTGAAGCTCGCGGTCGATAATCTCGGGCTCGTTCTGTCCCAACCATTCGACCTTCTCTTCTTTCGACAAATTAAGGATTAACAGCTCGATCAAATCCGCTTTCGTAAGCTTGGAATAACCTTTAATATCGTGGGCGCGAAAGATGTCTTTTAATTCGACGGAGGTTAAGGATTGAAACAAATAATTTAGGTAGGTATCGGTGCCTACGGAGCGGTTTATAATGGTCGATTCTTCAAACGCGATTTGGTCGTAATAGTCGTTATGGGAAAGTTAATATTCGGCGGGCTCGCTATCCGTCAAAAGGGCGTCTAAGGTGGTCTGCGGAGAATCGGTCTTAAGCTGAGAAATCTCGTTCTTAATCGCTCGCGGTAAATATTCGAGGGTAATATCGGCTCTCATATCATCCTTATGGAGCTTCACATAGATTTTTATTCCATAGGACACTTTTACATAATTTTTGGAAAAGTGATACTCTTATTTGAGGTTGAGGGAATCTAAGATTAACGTTCTCACTTCCCTGGTTTTATGAAAATAGTTTTGTGTGAAATTCCATTCAGAAGAATGGAATGTTTTTGGGGAAAAATTTATATAAACTATCCATTTATCCTTTTTACTGCTCCAAATCCATGGGATACCCCTTTTCCAAGTCCCATATAATCTGGAATTAGGAAATTCACTTCAAACTTCCCTTTAAATCCAACCATCTTTACATCTTTGTACTTTGTAGAGATAGGATAGAGCTCGGTTTCGGTGTAAATGGTATCGGGTACGGTATAATTAAGCGATTTAGACACCGATAAAATATTCCCAATAAGAATACGGTTTAACAGCTCCCTTCGCTCGCTTAAGGAGGAATCTTGAAATTTTCTGTAATTGGTTTCATTTAGCGCAAGCCAAGGAGTATAAAATTCATATCTCTGGACTGAATCTTTTTTGGTGAGACGAAACTCGGGCTCTTCATAATTTGCTTTGATCTCTTCGATTTTATATACGGTATTGTTCAGTTCGAGTTTATCAAGATTCATTACCACATGACGAAGGGTGGAGATACACCTGGTCCCGATTCCCAATATTATGGCGAAATTTTGATGGATTTTGTATTGGATTTTTGGGTATGAGTAAAGCAACTTTGCCCCTCGTCTTGTAGAGAGGTGATGATGTAGTTCGGTAAATCCTTTGAACTTGTTTCCGAGAAAACCCCGCAGTTGAGTGGCGGAATGCGAAAATTGCTTGTCCACCTTAAGAAATAAATGTAGGATCTTCAGTCGCATCTCGATATACCCTTTATTTTTGTGCTATAAGAGATATGAAGTTAATTATCTAAATAAATTGAATGGTCGCATTTAATTTCTCGGATATGAATTTCGGAAAGTTGAAGGATTTCGCTTTAATCTGTATTTAAATGGAAATAATTTTGCTATATCCTGTCAATATACTTGCGAGTGTCGAAGAAGTACAATTTCAATCCTTGTTTTAATGGATCTTCTTTTGCTATAATAAAAAGAGTGAAAATAAAAATGAACAAACAAAAAAAATTTCAATCCTTGTTTTAATGGATCTTCTTTTGCTATGTTGAAGTTTGTAGTTGGATAACAT
>WJIN01000435.1 GCA_014730295.1 Promethearchaeota archaeon
CTGTTTGTAGTTATTTCTGTGGGGGGATTTAACGCATCAATGGCCGCATAACCTTGGACGACCCCCCATCCTTGTATATTATCCTTAATCGTTCTCGGTCCAATTGTCCTATAAGAAGTCAAGGAGATAATATTTTTCAACTCTAAAGCGGTTAGATTATTTTTTTTCTCTAACAATAAAGCCGCAAGACCTGAAACGAAGGGAGTTGAGGCAGAAGTACCGCTGATAAAACCATAAGAATACGTACCTCCTTTTATTGCACCTTTAATACCCACACCAGGCGCACAGACATCTGGTTTAATTATATTATCATATGTAGGACCCTTCGCACTGAAGGTGGCCATTTCTCCATTATTATCCACCGCGCCCACAGAAAGTGCTGATTCTGCGGAAGCGGGTGATTCAATGGTACCTAAGCCAAACTCACCATCATTTCCTGCAGCAACTACGGTGAGAATATTATTATCCACTAAACTATCAATTAGATTATCGAGATATCTCTTTATATTTTCAGAGGATTTATATGACACTCCAAGACTCATACTGGCAACTCTTACTGAATAATTGTCCTTATTGTACTTTAACCATTCGATAGCATTTTCCAAAGTTCCCACATCAGAAGTTATATCTTCTGCAGAGTCATAAAAAACTTTCATAGATAATAAATTAGAATTTGGAGCAATGCCAGAATAATCATCTAAAGGTGAAAAAGGGTCATCACGAGTAGATCCATCACCCGCTATAATTGAACTTACTATTGTACCATGACTATTTGGATCAACATCCTCTGGAGGGGTAGTTGTCCCATTAATCTCCCAATCATAATATCCAATAATTTTATCTTCCCAATTTAATCCTCCGAAAACGGAATGAGTTTCATAAATTCCGGTATCCAATACAGCAACAGTAATATTATTTCCTGTCAATCCTTCATTTAAGGGATCTTCTAGACCTAGATAACTTTGGGCATTAAAGTCAGCGCTTAATTTAAGTTTGTTATAAGATTTTGGAAGATCTACCGAAATAAGATATACCACTAAAGGGGATAGAATTACTAATAATATTAGAAAGCAATAATGAGATTTTTTCATGGTTCTATACTGAAAGAGTTTAAATTGACAAATCTATATTATTATGATAATTAAAAAAGATATGGCTTATAAAATGACCGATAGGGACGAAATAACCAAATCACGAATGTACGCCCGGCAGCAATTAATTGAGGGCTGGAACCAAGAAGTTCTGGATAATGGCTGTGTAATGATAATAGGTGTGGGAGCATTAGGGTGCGAAATTGCCAAGGATTTTGCGCTGATGGGGGTTGGTAAATTGATATTAGTAGATTTAGACTTGATTGAAACTTCAAATCTCTCACGGCAAATGCTTTTTCGCCCGGGAGATGAGGGAAGACCAAAGGCAGAGGTGGCGGCAGAACGCCTAAAAGAAATGAACCCATACTTGGAAATCGATCACTATTTTGAAAAACTGCAGAAACTTCCCACAGCGGTATATGAAGAAGCTGACATTGTTATTGCCGCCTTGGATAATTTCAATGCTAGATTGGACTTAAACAAAATTTGCATACGATTAAAAAAGCCTATGATAGAGGGAGGAACAGTAGGATTTGAGGGACATGTGCAAGTTATCATCCCGGAGGGTTCGGGGCTTCAATATAAAGATCGCAATAGAGAAATCGAAAAAATTGTCGAGTCAAAATTATGGGAATTAAGTGAGGAGGTATATCCTGACTATTTTGAAGCACGAGAGAGAATTTATGAGTTAGAAGAACAAATCGAACAAATAAAACGCAATCACATAGATCCGGTGAAAGAAGCAATAAGGAGGGAGGTCGAAGAGGAATTTGATGAAACTTATGCCCCTAATACTATGGATCAGACAGCGTGTTATCGATGCTTGGTCCCAATCCCACCACCTGATAATAAATTAGTAGCAGCATGCACACTAAAGGGTTTACCAAGAAATAGGGATCAATGCGTGATTAAAGCAGAAGTGGATTTTGAGAAAGAATACGGTCATAAACCAGATCTTAATAAGGATGAGGAAGTATTCAAACTAAAAGAATTAGCCCAACAAGAGTTAGAGGAATTACGAGAGCGGGTATTTGATGAGAATGTGCCTCCAGAAAAAAAAGAATCCTTAACGGCAGAAGAAATACAAGAATGGAAAGATAATATTCAAAAGACCTTCGGTCCAGATTATCAATTTGAAGAGATGGAAAACATCTTGGGAAATAAAATTGCGGCGATTCAAACGGTCAGCTCCATCATCTCAAGTATCGAATCTCAAGAGGCTTTAAAACTTTTATTTCGAGTCAATGGGCGAGATATCGGCCCTCCCATGGAACCTCCTTATATAAACTATAATGGAGTATATGGTCAATTCGACCAAATAGAAGTCTCGAAACGAGATGATTGCCTTGCCTGTGGAGATGTGGAGGGAGAGGAAAATGTCCAGATCGTGGTCCCATTTGATGCAGATGTTGCCTATATTTTTAAAGCTATGAAGATAAGCGGTCATGATTTAAATCGTAATAGCTGGTTGATCACAAATCCTAGAAACAAGGAAATTTATTGGGATCCCAATGCGAATAATCCTATCTTTAAAGATCCCGAAGTCAAATTAAGAGGGGAACTAAAATTAGAGAGCAACGAAATAATTTCACTTATACCTATCGGAAAAGCGAAGGAAGATTCAAATATCAATAAATATAATGTAATTATTACGTATATGTAATTGTTTAGTTTTCCTTGTGGGCTTTTACATATTCAATTAAATCGTCGATGAGATAGGTATCAACACCAGCATTATCGCCCGTGAGTATATCCTTTTTCATATCCCCGATATATAGCATCTCATCGTTTTCTATCCCATAATGATTTTTTATGACTATGAGTCCCTCTGGTTCTGGCTTCCATCGTCTCACATCTTCTCTGCCCACAATGAAATCAAATTTATCTAAG
>WJIN01000048.1 GCA_014730295.1 Promethearchaeota archaeon
TCAGAATCTTCCTTGAGTTGTTGATATATGTTCTTCCGTTCTGCAAGCATTTGATTCCATAAAAGACGGCACCAACCAAATGTCTTGTTTAATATCTCTTGCTCAAGGGGAGTAGGGTATATCCGAACTTTTACTGCTGTATTAATGTTCAAGAGCAATCTTCCTCCGTTGATTCTCCACATCTTGGTTCAGAACATCAAGTGATACATTTCCCGTAGAAGAAATAAAATAGCTGGGACTCCAAAAATGAGCACCTCATAATTTATTTTGTAAGAACGTCTTATATTCTTTTCTTAGGAAACGAGAAGAATGCCCCTTAATCATGGTTATATCCTTAGGAATATCTAACATGGGCTTTGGAGAAATCAATAAATAAATGAACGTGATCTATACCCCAAGCGATTTCCACCACTTTTACCTCAAAGTTCTCTGATAGTTCAATAATCTTTGTTTTTAGAGCCTCAATAATACCAATCCCCTCTATAATATAAACGCGGGTTGACGGGATTTTACTCCAGAAATGAAGTGGTATGTGAGAGAATTGACTCTATGAGCATCTTTTCGATATTCCATTATATTTTAATCAATTCGATAGGATAAAAAGGATATAACTATTTGAGTTGAGTGATTTTTAAACGCATTCATCCACGCCCTAAAGGACATGGCTTTCTGCGTGAAAAACGGTAAATTGTATTTTTGAAAATTGGCAATTGATCTATAATAACCTATTTCTTAATGATGGAATCTATTTATAAGGTTTGGAATTAAGAATATTCTTTCTTCCGCAATATATTAAATCTACAGAGAATAATGATAAAATTAAAATTACATAAATAATAGATCCTTAATAACTAACGATAATTGCATGAAAATGCCAAAACAAATAACAGACGAGGATATGTTTCTGGATTTATCGGAGCGCGCAATTCACTGTAGAGTTAAACGTGTCAAAGATAGCGTGAAGCTAAAATTACGTACGAAAAAATACTTATATACCTACAAAACAGATCCAGACAACGCTGAGCGTTTATTAAGAAATATACCGTGCGATGTAATAGAATTATAACTGAATTGGGTTGAATTATTACATCCTATTTAGGATCATAGGAATCAAACTAATTATTTTAAGGATTGAGATTATGAAGTTTTTGCCTGCTTGCGAGACATGTGTTAAGTCTGGTTTCTTATGTGCAAAATGCCAGGAGAAGTTGGATGAGGAAGAAATCACTCCATTTGAATTAGATCTTGCAAAAGATCTCATCGAGATGGAACAAAAAGAGAAATATGAATACTTAGAGAATGTATCGTTTCATAAAGCAATAGATTATGAAGATGTAGTTATTTTAGTAGTAGGAAAGGGAGATAAAATACGAATCGGTCAAGAATTAATCAATTGGATTAAAGATATATACGAGATTGATAAAATTATCCTAGTGGAAAAAACGGGTAAACCCCGATCCGTATTAGAAAGCCTTATCGCGCCCGGAAAATTGATCTCCTTAAATGAAATTTTTTTAGCTACGGGTGATGTAGAATTTCGGGCAGTTATAAGAAAAGCAGATAAAAGTAAAATTCTCTTTACAAGACAGGAATTGGAAGAATTGGTAAAGGAATTAACCGGACAATCTATTAGAGTGGAATTTATTTAAACTTTTTATTTTATAATCTTAGTGGGAATCTATGAGGTTAATTTAGAAACAAGTTTTATTGCTCTAGTTTTTTATCTCCCAAATAGGTTTGAAATGATAAAAATTATTTTCGAAAGAATATTAATATCAATTGGGTAATCTTAGTGGATGAGTATAAACAAGTTATTTTAATACGTACGGATTTGGGGATGAGTACGGGAAAAAAGTGTGCTCAAGCGTGTCAT
This sequence comes from Promethearchaeota archaeon, assembly GCA_014730295.1. Next base: position 1,874 of record WJIN01000048.1, read on the forward strand.
GCGAGTTTGAGTTCATCAAATAAAGTTAGGCAAATGCAACAAGCTGTTTGGAAAAGATGGATAAATTCTGGCCAAAAAAAAATCATCCTTAAAGCGAAATCACTGGAGCAATTGGAAGAGATTCACAGAAAATTAGAACGAGCTAAAATTCCAAATGTATTAATCAATGACGCAGGATTAACCCAATTACCCCCTGGTACGACAACTGCCTTAGGAATTGGACCTGTTCAGTCCAGCGAAGTAGATAAAATCACGGGAGATCTTAAATTATTATAACTAACTATAGTCAGTATTATTAGCCAATCATGGAATTAGATGTCGAGTTTAAAGACGATAGGGAATCTGAAATAGAAAAATTTGTAGGAATAGAGCAATATAGCACACCAGAATTTGATGGTATCGGGGGAGTATATAAAGATACTCATAAAGATTTCATTGTAAAAGAAATCACAGAGAACGGTAAGATCTTAGAAATTAAAGAAGATCGAGACCCACCTCCATATCTACCGGAGAGAGATAATTTCACCACATTTAATTTAGTAAAGATCAATATCGATACCTTTGAGGCAATCAAGAAAATTTGTAAAAAATTGGGAATTTCCCGCTATGAGATTTTTTATTCTGGTCTAAAAGATAAACGCTCGATTAGTGTCCAAAAAGTTTCTTTAAAAGGAAATTACACCCAAAAACTAAAAAATTTGAATATTAGAGATATTTTTATTCGTGCGATAACCCCCACTCAAAAACCCGTAAATCTTGGAAGCAATCGGGGCAATAATTTCACTATAATCATCAGAGATATTAAAAAATCCAAGGATTTAGAGACTAGAATTGAAATTATCTTGGAAAAACTAAGGAAAGACGGATTTCCAAATTATTTTGGTTTACAGCGATTTGGAAAATATCGTCCAAATTCTCATTTGATAGGTCGCGCTCTCCTTGAAGGTGATTATGAAAAAGCTTTTCGAGAGTTTGTTTCAAAGACCTATTCTTCTGAAAGTCCAAATCTTTCTGTAATAAGACAAAAAGTTGGAAGAACCCTCGATAACATGAGTAAATTGAGAAAAGTTTACAGAAAATTTCCTAGAGGACTTTCTTATGAATGTAAATTAATCGAACATATCCTTCAACATCCAGGAGATTATAAAGGGGCATTTACACAAATTAACAAGGATCTCTTAAATTTAATTATTAACGCATTTCAATCATATCTTTTCAATCGGATGATTTCTTTACGAGTTAAAAAAGGATATTCATTGTTTAAACCGCATGAAGGAGATGTTATTGGGATATTAGACGATATTAACGGAATTGTTACGGATGTTCGATATCGCTATGGCAATACTCACGATAAATATCTAAACCAAGCGATTGATCTAAACAGGGCATCGATCATCGCCCCTATAATAGGTTTCGATACAAATTTAAATGAATTTCCTTTGATGAAAAATTTTTTTGAAGAAATTAAACAAGAAGAGAATTTAAACGATGAACTTTTTGATTCTCATTTTCTTAATATATATGATTTGAAAGGTTCAATTAGAGCACAGACCATAAAACCGATAGGATTGGAATTAATTGAGTTTACTGATGATGAGGTATATAAGGATAAGAAAAAACTTAAAATCGAGTTTTCTCTGAATAAAGGATGCTATGCAACAATGTTGTTACGAGAATTAATAAAAGGAAAAACAACATAACCTACCCAATCTCAATTCTTTTTAGAGTTTCAATTCCCAATATATCAACTATCTTCAAGTAAAGATTATAGGAAATAATTAAAGGATTATTTATATAAATGGACTTTTCTAATTTTATTTCCCTCTTTTTAGGTGTTCGATAATCATACCAAATAGGAATGAAGATATCATCCCTTTGCACTATCCCTACCGAAATATAATCGATCCAGTCCTTCCAGTCTAATATCTTTTTCCTCAATTTTTTAGATAAGTTGTTTGTAAAGGAATTTTCATAATTTAACACTTTTACGATGATTCTATCTTCTTTTTTATTGGTTTTAACCTTGATACCTCTCCCAGACTCTATTATATTTTTCTTATTTTGGGCGTTTTGAGAAATGAAATCACGTAAAATATGCCTATCCGGTTTATTCTTCTTAAAATTAATAACTTCAAATGGTCTAGGTAGCTGATTGTAAGAATCTTCCCAATTATAGAGATCATTACTCTGAGCGATATCTAACAACCGTTTTTTAGTGGTATGGACTGAATGCCAATTTAGATCCACGCCTATCCATTTTCGCTTCAGTTTTTCTGCCACCGCAATAGTCGTTCCCGATCCACTGAAAAAATCTGCCACTATGCTATCTTTATTGCTTGATGCTAATATAATGCGTTTAAGCAGACGTTCAGGTTTTTGAGTCGAAAAGCCTTGGTATTCGGGGGTATTTGCGCGTATGTAAGGTATGTTAGTCCATACATCTCTAGGAGGAAAGACCCCTTTTTTTTCCACATATACTTTTTGACTGAGTTTGATACCGTCATGGCTCCCACCGCGATAATAATATAATCCCTTTTCATCTTTCTTTAAGGCGTCCTTGACTCTGCTAGAATAGGCCATATAGATTTGAGGATCATCATTAAAAATATATTCATCTGATTTTGTATAGAAAAGAATCGAATCATATGACCTCACGTAAAATCGTTTTGTTCGAGCTGAAGCTGCTGGGTAATGCCAGATTATTTCATTTCTGAAATTGTCTCTTCCAAAAACCTCATCCATGAGTAATTTAATATAATGACTAACTCTATAATCGAGATGAACATAAATGGACCCTTGATTGGATAACAAATCTTTCATCAATTGGATTCTCTCATATATAAAATTGAGAAAAGAATCTAATCCATTTTCCCATCTATCTTGATATGCTAAGCTTTTTACGCTTTTCTTCTGCATTCCAATAAATATTTTATGATAATAATTACTATGAGTAAAGAAAGGAGGATCAAAATAAATAAGATCGATTCTTTCCTTTAAATCTTTTAATAATTGGCTCATAATCGATTTATTTTCTCCTAATATGAGTTTATTTAACCATCTGTTTTTATTGAGCGCAAGGGAATCTCCCTTAATCCATCTGATGATATCCTTATCCTGTTTATAGTCTTCAACAACTATAGGATAAATTATTTCTTCTGGGGTTTTCAAACCTGTGGGTCCGGAGAGATTTGCAGAGTTTTGATCTTTTAATTTTAGATTCCTTTCAAAATTTAATTTGACCATCTCATTTGTTATATGAATGGCAAAAAATTTAATTTTATCAACAATTTAACAAAATAATTAGCTAAAGTAAAAAATGCAACGAGAAAATGTCAGATGAACTAGGAGATTGGAGAAAAACGCACTATACTAAAGATGTAATCCCCAATATTGCCGGAGAAGAGGTAATTTTAGGTGGATGGATCCGTAATTATAGGGACCTCGGTGGTTTAAAGTTCTTAAATCTTCAAGATAAATATGGAGAACGACAAATAACATTAAAGAAGGGTGTAGTCACCGATGAGTTATTTGATAAAGCGGAAGTCGGATATCAATATTGTGTTATGGTCAAAGGGAAAGTGAAAGCCTTTAAGAAAGCTCCTGGAGGTGTTGAAATTATCCCTTCAAAATTAAAAATCCTGAATAAGACTCCAGAAAAACTGCCTATTGATATGACCGGAGAGTCTGTGAGTGCGTTAGATCTACGATTGGATAATCGAGCATTAGATTTGAGGAGTTTACGAAATCAAGCTATTTTTGAAATAAGAGGGCAAGTCTTACGCTCCATACGGAAATTTCTCTTTTCAGAAGATTTCACGGAGATGACCACTCCAAAAATTATCGGATCTGCAACTGAAGGTGGTACGGAACTATTCCCGATAATGTATTTTGATAAAGAAGCATTCCTCACCCAATCTGCTCAATTATACAAGGAACAGTTAAGTGGTGTATATGAACGCGTATTTGAGCTGAGTCCCTGTTTTAGGGCTGAGAAGAGTCATACTCGCAGACATTTATGTGAAATATTTGTGCTAGATATTGAAATGGCATTTGCAGATATGTCTGATGTATTAAAAGTATTGGAGGAGTTGATCCACAATGTCATTAAAGATGTGAGAGAGTATAAATTGAGTGCGCTAACATTTTTAAACATGGAGAAGGAGACTACTATACCGGAGATACCGTTTCCTCGCTATAGATATGAAGAAATAATAGATATGGTGAGTAACAAATTTAATATCCCTCTTGAATTTGGAGAAGATATCCCCACGGAAGCTTATAGAAAACTAGGTGAAGAGTTAGAAGGATATTATTATATTACACATTGGCCGATGGAAATTAAACCCTTTTATATAATGCCTTCTAAGGATCCCAAATACAGTGAGTCCTTTGATTTACAAAAAGGATGGTTGGAATTGACCTCAGGAGGGACCAGAGTCCATAATCGAAAACAATTGGAACAGGCTCTTGAAGATAAAGGATTAAACTCCGAAGCTTTCGAATCACATCTGAAGATTTTTGATTACGGAATGCCTCCCCACGCTGGTGTTGGATTAGGAATTGCTCGGTGGATTACTATGATATGTGGATTAGACGATATCCGAGAGGCTGTAATGTTTCCAAGAACACCGGATCGACTGACACCCTAAATAAGGTATTCTGGTTTTCTGTTTAAATTATAGTTTATAAAATTTATAGAAACTGTAAAAGAAAAAAACCCCCCTTTTTTTACTATATTATGAATGAAAAAATTGAATGCTATATTAAGGCAGGAAAAGCTCTGGTAGCGGCCAAAAAGTTAGCTAGAAAACTAGTCAAACCTGGAATGTCTTTATTGGAAATAGGAAATAAATGTGAGGAAGAAATACAAAATCAAGGAGTAGAATTATCATTTCCTATTAATATGTCCTTAGATGAGATTGCCGCTCATTATAGCCCACCCATCGATGATAAGACTATTGTTCCCGAAAAGGGCTTACTTAAGATTGATATGGGTTCTCATTATAATGGATACATTGCAGACTCGGCCATTACCATAAATATTGATGGTGATCCTAAATTAAAAACTTATGTGAATGCCGCTCGAGAAGGATTAAATGCTGCAATAGAGAGATTCAAACCGGGAGTCAAGTTGTATGAGCTAGGAAATGCCATCGCGAATAAAATTATTTCGTATGGGTTAAGACCAATTACAAATTTGGGCGGCCATCAATTAGAACAATATAACCTACATGCTGGAAATTTCATTCCAAATTTTAAAGATAAAAGTCATAATTATGCCTTAAAACCGGGTGATGCATATGCATGTGAGCCGTTTGCTACATCTGGGGTCGGAAAAGTGGTCAACGGAAAGGAGGCCTATATTTTCCGTTTCGTAAAGAAGAAAAGGAAAAATATCTCCTATGAACATATGAATTATATGAATAAATTTGAACAACACTTTAAGCATTTACCTTTTTCTCCACGATGGATACTTCGGGAAGGATTCATACCCAAAAATAAAATCAATCGTATCCTCAATACATTCATTAGAAAAGGAATCATCGATAAATATAACGTCTTAATTGAAAAAACGGCTGAACCCGTTTCGCAATTTGAACATACGATAGTAATTGACGAGGATGGGAACACCATTGTCACCACAAGAGAATGAACAAATTGATGAATTATGCGTGATTATTTTATGTGCAGGGAAAGGTACACGTTTTGGGGAAAAAACCCTATCTAAACCTAAACCCCTAATTACCAGCAACAGATTGCATGGTAAACCAATTTTATATCATACTCTCAATTCTCTGCAAACCTCATCAATCAACAATATAATAATCATAACAGGCTATTTGGGAGATCAGATTAAAAAATATGTCTCAAGTTTAAAATCCTCCTTTGAACTTGAAGATCTTAATATAACTGTATTTGATTCAGAAGGTGAATATAAAAAAGGACCGTTCTATTCATTTCTTTCCATTCTTAAAACGGAAAATATAATCAAGCGTTATCCGCTTTTTCTTATAATCCCCGGAGACACAATATTTACTTACAAATTATTTAATTACCTTATCAGATTCATCTTTCAAAAAAGAGTCTCCCTAATCGAGAATCCCATTATCTTTTATTATCCGATAAATATACATTCCAAAATAACTAAATCTCAGTTTCCGACAATCAAAATCAAATCCGATAATAAGAAATACCTTGATACAATTGAAATTAAAAGGAATTCAGAGATGACTACGGGGAAAACAATAAATCTACTTTATCCGGTAGTGCTATTTCCTTCTTGGTTTATAGGAGAAATAGATAAAATAAAAGAAAGTTTTCAAGGAAAAACCATCAGAGAATGGCTGAATTATTACACTGAATTAGGAGGAAACATTCTTATTCATAAACTCCCGAGACTATTTTATTTTGTTGATATAGACTCTGAAGAAGATTTACAACTCCTAAGAAAAAAATAAAGTGGACAATAGGCTCCATTGAAATTATGCTTTACCAAGGTTATTCCAATGGAACGGCTATTATAATTCAATGGAAGCTAACAGAGCTCGGTTCATTATTCTTTAACGATTACATTCATAGGTTCGATAATTTTTATACGCGCTCTCCGATAGAGTAATTATGAAGATAAGCAACTGTAATCAGAAATAAACCGCTTCAAAATCCTCAAGTGCCAAATAACTCTGTAGCTCAGTATCCAAATTTATTAATACGTTTATTAAATCAATCAAATTAAAATGTATATGTGCTCTAACGATACAACAAAATCATACATTTTTTATGTAAAAGCATTAATCCTATTGTTCCAGTTATTAGATATGATGTATGAAGGTCTATTTTACTAAACCATAGAATTACTGAGAAGATATCAATCAATTAATCTCCTTAAAATTACACCCGAATTGATTAAAATGTGCTGTTTTGATGGGTTGTACGTAGATTTCAAACCAATGCGAAAATATTCTATTGTCCACATTAAGAATGCAAAATATTATATTTAAATCTTATTATCATAAACTAAAAAAAATACGTAATTGTGAAATTAGTCCATACTGGGTGAATTTTGAAACACATTCATTTAAAAAAAATAACTCGTATGTTTTTATTATAATAATTTTTATAAATCTCTAAAGGACTAAATAAAATATTTTACTAGGAATTACCATAATGTCGCAAGCAGATATTCCAATTAAAATCAAGCTATTCGGTATTGATGTTTTAAAAGGTAAGATTATAAGACATCTCTCTCCTCTCACCAGTGATGCTATATTAGACAAACTCCCCTTAGTATTACGAGGACGATTTAGTTTTGGATCCAAGAAATACTGGACCTTACCTGGAGTAGAAATTTATAAAGGTCTAAATGACCGGGCAAATAGAGAGGGCAAAAAGGGTGATATTTTATATAATCCTAAAACAGATGAATTGGTCTTTGTATTAGAGAATCAAGTTTTTCCAAATAAAATGAATAAAGTAGGGGAGATCCAAGAAAATTTAGAATTTATCTTGAAGGCGCGAAATGGATTAAATACAAAAATTATTCGTGATACAAATCGAGCTGAATAAACTATGGCGTTTATAAAGAGATTGACATTAGTTTTTGCGATTATTTATGTATTAGTGTTTCTATATTTGTTTCTCTTCATATTTATACCACCATTCCAAGAGTTTATCATTGAAGCTAGACAGGGTATTGCAGGACTCACAGAGGGGGAAACTTATTACTGGGCTTTAATAATTTCGTTTCTAATTTGTTTTCTTGGTTCTGCATCTGTAGGCTTTCCTATTCCTTTTCCTTTTGTGTTGTTTTCTTTATCAAATTCTATTTTCCTAAGATTAAGTGATTTGGGCTTTTCCGCACGAGATATAGCTTTTCATCCAGAATTCTGGCTTCAAATATCAGGTATAGCAATAATTGGGGGTTTAGGAGCTGCTCTTGGGGAACTGACGGGATATGTTATCGGGTTTGGTGCAAAAAAAATCGCTGAGAGCAGAAGATCAGATGTTCTTCAAAATATTGATGGATTTGGAAAAGTGATTCTGAGAAATGAAAAGCGAACACCTCTTTATGTGTTTTTATTTGCGTTAACACCTTTGCCTGATGACATTCTCTTCCTTCCGCTTGGGATGATTAAATATCCTTTCTGGAAATGTATAATTCCAGGATGGCTCGGGAAAAATATAACCACCTACTTCTACTGCACTTGGCCGCTACTATTCCAGCTTGGATTAATTTTTGGAGGTTTAGAAGCAAATGATTTTACAAATGTTGTTACAGAAGCAATTTTGCTTTTATTTACAATCACTATTATGTTCTTTATAATGGGATTCGATTGGGGGCGCTATTTAGAGGAAAGAACAAAAAAAAAGGAGCAGAACTAATAAAATCTTGTATAAAGGTGGAAAAATTTAACTTTATTCAAGACTTGGTGAAATTCAGCAAAGATAAAATGAACTGAATTAAAAGGAAAAATGCAATATCTGAGATACTATACTATTTTTCTTTTTGCTCCAAGCAATTTTTACACACGAACACTGTCTTTTTTTTGTCCTTCGAATTTTCATCATAATATGTCTGTTTGTAAATATAATTAGAGCATATATGACAAGTAGCTATGGTGCGTTCTTCTTTAAGCAAAGGACCCAGTTCTTCAAATGTCAATGGGTTATCACGGTTTTTAGTAATTGATTCAATTATATACGTTTGGAAATTTCTATTTCGATCTGACTTACAATATCTTTTTTAAAGTCGTTTTTATTATTACGTTTTTTTCTTCCTCTTTGATAATACGGACGACTTCCTAGGCTAATATCAGAGATCTCGATGGAGGGATACATCCTCTGTTTTAATATTTCGGCAATTTCTACTGCCGTGGAGATTTCCTTTCCTTCTCCTTGTATTAAAATAGACCTTTCTCCACCCGAAAAGGCAAAAATAGCATCTTTAATCGCCTGATCTTTATCTTTTCGTTTTTTTACTCTAATAACATTATTATTCATAAGTAAGTTTGACCTAGTTTTCAATCGTCTGAGTTTACAGTAAAATGAGTCTCAAATATATATATTGTTTAATTCAATTTAAAATTGAGTTTTTACAGATTTTCATTTCATTTTGCGTTCGATTGTAGCTTATTGCTTATTAAGGTCGAATAAAGCTCGGGATTTAAGTGAATCTAAGATATCATGATATTGATGTATGGATTGATCAATGAATTCAAGTGTTTTCCTTTCATTGGTATCAAGAAAATCAAAATAGGGGAAAATTATTTTAAGTTGCTCTTTAAAATCCTCTAAAATTTTATTTAGGAATTCTTGGGGTTCTTCTAGTTGTTTTAAGATTTTCTTTCTGAATTTTTCTTTTTGTTTCTCAAATTGTTCCAATTCTTCTTGCTGTCTTAGTTTCAATAGCCTTTCTGCGTAATCCTCAAGCTGTGTTTCTATCGTTTTTCGAAACTCTGGGATATTCTCTTCTCTATCCACATCCGATTCGTTCTCCCATACATATAAATTTTCTTGATTATTAAATTTCGCAAAATCATATTTAAAGCCGGAAATGAGCCCAAAATTATTGTGCAATTTTGTAAGTGCTTTTTTTCCGATTACATCTCGACAATAATTTAGATGATCTTCAACTTTATCAAAAATCTTTTTCGTCTTCTCAATAACTTTTTCACTCCGCTTAATCATCTCTTTCGCATCTAATTCATAATTTAACTCAAGGAGATCATAAGCCGAGCGTACTCCGATCTCGGGATTTCTTAGATTAATGGCCGCAATCCCGAGGGATTTTCCCTTTTTTTTGGTATGGTCAAACACAAGCGCCAAAGCGTTTGGATTAGGGATCTGGTAACCCAACTGCGTTAAACAATCAATCGGAGAGAGAAAGAAACCAAAACCAGGATGAGTATGCCACCACCCAATAATAAAATCATTTTTCTTATCTCTAATTGCTCGTTCATAAGTTGAAGCATCTATTTGTGCCATATCCACATATTGTTGGCTCTCATATTTAACCCCCGCACGATCACCAACAACCATAGGGACTGCATCTTTTATAATTTCTTTATCATCTTCAATAGAGCCTATCAAAATTCCATAGACTTCTCTCCATTTATTTTCGTTTAATTCATTATTAGCATACCTATAACTATACCCTATAATCCTTTTATAGGCTTTCCACTTAAGGAGTAGATTTTTCTTGGACACAGTGCTTTTTTCTTCTTTATTTTTAAGAAATTTCATCAAAACTGGACTATCGAGTGATCTTTCATAATATGAAGTCTTTTTCTTTTCTGTGTCGTTTTCCAAATTTGGCATTTCACTCCCAATATAAGTTAATAAATATTAATAATATAATTTTTTGAATAATACAAGATATATTATAATTTCAATAATTTGAATTATTATACTCTAAATTATATTTTACTCACTAATAAAGGGATATGGTATAAAATTGCTAAATCGAAATTTTATTATCATCGGGTTCTGTGGATTACCGGGCTCTGGTAAATCTACTGCAATAGAAGCGATTAATGATTGGGGTGTCGTAATAAATATGGGAGATATTGTACGGGAAGAAGCTAAAAAGAGTAATATTTCCGAAACGGATGAAAATTTGGGAAAAATCGCACAGAACTTAAGGCAAGTTGAGGGAAAGGGAGTATTGGCGAAAAAATGTGTAGAAAAAATACAAAAATCTAATAATTCAACTTTTTTTATCGATGGATTACGTTCTTGGGAAGAAGTTGAAATGTTTCGAAAATACTGGAAGTTTCCAGTTATTGCAATTAAGACTGATCTCGAAAAGCGCTTTCAAATAATTAAGAAACGAGATAGAAAGGATGATCCAGATACACTTAAAGAACTTAGAAAAAGAGAAAATCGGGAACTTAATTTTGGGCTTGATAAAGTTATTAAAAACGCAGATTATGAAATTATGAATAATTCCACCAAGAAGGTACTTAAAAAAAAGACAAGAGAAATAGTAAAAAAAATAATAAATGAAAATGGAGCCAATTCATTTTAGGTAATCACAAATTACCCTTGCCAAGGACACTTTGCTCACTTCGTTATCAATAGAATCTGTACCTATGATTTCATCCCCTCCCGCAGCTAATATTCGATATTTGGCATTTTGAAGCATTAAAGCATGAGTTGCCGCAGCATATACTTTATTCGCACCACTATCTTTTGAAATCTTAATTGCCTCTGACATTGTGCCGCCAGTAGCAATGATATCATCTGCTATTACAACATCCTTATTTTCTAAACTCAATTGTCCTGACATCGTGATCTCACCTGTTTTTACATCTCTCTTTTTTTCAAAAAAATCAACGGGTACATCATCTCCAAAATGTTTCGCAAAAGCTTTCGATCTCTCTACTGCGCCCTTATCTGGTGAGACGACCACAATATCCTTCGCTCCTGAAGATTTTATATGATCCGCCAATACTTTCATAGAATCAATATTTACAGCCTTACAAGCTAATTCCTCTAAGATATTCGGATTGTGAATATCTACTACATAGAATTCATCAATTTCCATTGAATTGATCATTCTCAGGACAACCCTAGCAAATTCCGACTCTCCTGGGCGAAATATCTTATCCTGCCTTGCATATGCGAGATATGGGACAACTACAATTATTTTTGATACCCCAATCCGTTTTACAGCGTCTATCATCATACATAACTCAAATAGACGGGAATTTTGGTCTCCACTCGTACTTGGACCAGTAGATTGTACAATTATAATTTCTCTTCCCTCTAAAATGGTTTCATCTTCAAGATTAAGCCGTAAATAATTCTCACCGTCCGGAAATCTTTTATATTCTGTATTTATATGGGATATTCCCAGATTTTTGGCAATCTTGACTCCAAGCATCTGAGAGGCGGGACCTACGATTAAAAATTTGTTCATCTTAGATCACAAATAAGATTTTGTATTAATAATTAGGAATAGATTACTTTAAAACTAAGTTTTTAAAAAATCTAAAGATTTTTGAAAAAGATCCTCCCGATGATTTCTAAAAGAATGTCCTCCGGTATTATAAATAACCACATTAGAATCGGGTAGATTGAGATGTTCTTGGATTGATTTTAGATTTTCAAAAGGTATCTGAGGATCATCCCTACAATGGGCTAAGAGAATCCGATCTTTATTCGATGGTTGATTTTCAAGAAAATAGACTGGGCTAATTTTTCGAATGACATCCTGTGTAAATGAAATTTTCTTAATGTTATGATAATCATATCTCGTGCAGAGGGCGATTAACTTTTTGACTCTTTCATCGATGAAGCCGTGAGTCAAAATAATCGCACCGCCTAGACTTCTTCCAAATAAGGAAAGCTTCTTATTCTCCATTCGTTCCTTTTGAAATTTAAATACCCAATCAATCACACAATGAAGATCCGAAAAAATATCCGCTATCTGTTTATACCAATTCTTTCCTGTCTGTTTTGCTGTCTCGCCATGTGCGCGATAATCATACGAAAGAACATAATATCCGGCATCCGCGAATTTCTCTGTATATAGCTTAACAAAATAACTTTCTCGGTGGTCATAAAGACCGGCTAAATTTATTATCCACGGGGCTACAGAGGCTGTGTTAGGAGAGAAATAGATGCTTCCCTTCAGAGTTATCTCATCAGACTCGATGGGAATATCAATATTTTCAATTGAAATCTTTTCCATGTAAAAATATTGGCTTCACTCTTTTTTATTTTTTCTATACTTCTCAATAGTCCGTCTTAAAGTTCTTACAGCCAATTCTGCACAATGCTTATGATCACTTGGAAGACCATGGAGAGCTTCATCGATTTGTTCAGGAGCTAGCTCTTCTGCCTCTTTTAAGGTTTTTCCTTCAATTAATAAGGTGGTTTGACTCCCAGTCGCCACAGAAGCCCCACAACCATCCGTGATAAAATTAGCTTTTTGAATTATTCCATTCTCATCCACATTAAGAAAGAAATGCATTGTGTCGCCACATGGACCCAAATAGGACTTATCAACACTTATTTCGGCATCTTTCGGTTTACCCCAGTTTTTTGGATTATGAAACAGTTCTACAATTCTTTCATTGTAGTCTTCGAGTTCTTCTTGGATAATCTCTTCTTGAAGTTTATCGACAAATGCATCAAAACTATCTTTATTCATTCTTAGTATTTCCTTTCTCTTTTTTATTTAAATCTAAGGTAGTAAATCAGAAACTAAAATAAAAATTTTCTATTATTAACTAAACCAATTGAGCTTCGAGGAAAAGGAATGATTATTCATTATGTTTTAAGACATGCTTTTCAAGACTCTCGAAATCTTCGGGTCTATTTTTGTATTTTTTGATGATATCAATGATCTTTTTATTTAAATCTTCATGTTCGGGTAAACAGTTGCTATTCTTCAAGAAATCTTCTCCATGTCGCATAGCGGCTAAATTCTCGGTTATTTTAATTAATTCAGTTGCGATCACACCGTTGATGTACGTTAAGTCTGCAAGCATATTTTTTAAATAAATTAAAAGCGAGAGTGAATCTGACATAGTAATTATATAATGAGCTTTATATTTTTAGATAAGATAATGTAGAAAAACATTAAAATCTTAATCTAAATTAGGTTATTGGTAAACGTTCTATAAACCTCATTTGAAAATTGTTATAATTATTCAAATAGAAATGGATATTAAAGAATTTAGAGAAGGTGTACTTTCACTTAGTTGTGTCATTTTAATTTTATCACTCGGCATCTTAATGGGATCATATTTTGCCAGACCATATCTATCATTAGATCAATTTGAAATCAATTTTATTGGTGTTTTATCGATCTGCAATATAGTCTTTTGTCTTTTTTATATATGGAAGGCTCAAAGATCTAAATTTGTAATAAGGTTAGAGATGGAATATATAATAAGGTATGCTCAAATATTATCTGTTTCAATCTTGATTTATATTCCACATACTTTCTTTCTTGTTTTCTTGGTTTTTAGATTTATCGCATTAATCGAGAAAGTATTAATTTTTATACTATTGCTCTTCGAAATTTTGCTTATATATACTATATTAGAATTTATCTACAACATAATATGGGTAGATGAAGATAAAAGAAAAGCAAATGTTGAAAAAAATCGAAGAAAATAGATATCGTGGTTTCTTTTCCTGAGAATTACAACAAATTTTCTCGGGATTATCTTTTACCTAATTTATCTATAGCAGTGTTAATCATTTCCATTTTATGAGAATACTTTTCCATTAAACTAGCAAATTTTTCAAGGTCAATTTCATTCTTTTCTTTCAATACTTTAATTTCGTTAATGGTTCGTAGAACTCCTGCTTTCTTGTCCAGTAATTTTTCTTTTTTGGAATAAGGTATTTTTTTCTCTAATTTTTTCTTCTTAAATTTCCTAAAACGTTTCTCATTTACATCCTTGGGGACGAATTTTGTAAGATAGACCACAGATTTAGGAACAAATGGCGCTAAGTTTTCTGGGATTATCA
>WJIN01000436.1 GCA_014730295.1 Promethearchaeota archaeon
CAATACGTATAGCTTGTGGGGGCATAAATATCGCTAGGTTTTGCAGGCATGAATAATAATAGGGTATTCACAAAGATAAATGTTGCTATTCATAATACACATTCTCTATTTTTGTCGGGTGAGTGTTGTTTGTCATTTAAGAAAAAAAAGAATAAACCTTTAGATATTCCTACTCTTTCTATATTCAATGCTTTTTACTTAAAATTAGAATAAAATTGAAAATATAATGGCTAACAGCTCAAATGAAATTTCTGAATCTGATTATGTACCTTTAAAAGAAAAACTTGCCTATTCTTTTGCGAACATGCCGGGTACTTTTTACGGCTCTGTGATGGGACTGATACAATCCTTCTATTATGCATGGATGGGACTTCAAAATAGTTGGATCATCATTGGTCAAATCATATATGCTATTTGGAATGTAGTAAACGATCCCTTTTTTGGAAATATAATAAATAACACGAGATATTTTAATAAACGCCGAGGAGAGTATCAAAGGTATATACCTTACATAAAATACGGGGCACCCTTGTTCAGCATCGCGTTTGCGTTAGTTTTTTTCCCTCCTGATATATTACGAGGAGATCCTTCTCTGGGTGTCCAAGTGTGGTTATTTATATGGTATTTAGTAAGTCAACTTGCGTATGATACTTTGTTTACAATAGTACTCTGCGCTCATGTCGCTCTTCTTCCTCAAATGACCCTAAATCAACGAGAAAGAGAAAAAATACAAATTCTATCTACTGTTTTTACATTGCCTGGAGTATTAATCGGTTTCATTCTTCCCTTAGTCTTTTTAGCCAATCCAACGGTAGAATCGATAGGAATTTTTCAAATTCTGGTCATTGGGATTGCTCTCTTTGGGTTAATTCCCTATATACTCTTATCCTATGTGGTACCAGAACATTCCGAGCATATCCCTCAAGAGTCTACACCATTAATTGAGAACTTTAAATTAGCTTTCAAAAATAAGTCATATGTAATCTATCTTGTGTATGATGGGGTTAGTGTGTACTTGGTAAATGTAAGCATGGCGACTCTTCCCTTTTTCCTTACCTGGGTGCTCGCTCCAATGATAACCTCCGAATTAGATATGATTCTCTTTTGGATCCCTCCATTGATATGTTTAATCGTAGGCTCTTACATACACTTAAAACTGGCCGATAAATATTCCATTAAATTAGCTTTGAGTTTTTATCAAGGAGTTATTGCAATTGGTTATTTCCTCTCATTTGCTTTAGCATTTACCGGACAGTGGTATTTATTATGTGTAGGATTTTCGATAGTGTTTCTGGCATTTCCCGGAGATTTTATCCTGCATAATCCCATGCGAGCTGATACGATTGATTATGATTTTTGGAAAATTTCGGGAGAACGCAGAGAAGGCTTATATGCTGGCATTGGTCCTTTAATAAGTAAACCGATGATTAGTGTTGCCCTTGCGACTCCTACTACGTTAATGACATTATTCGGACTTATTTATATTGGGAACAGCTTGCAACCTACTTTAGGTCAGTTTAATGCTTTTCTAGGGGTGAATATTTCCATGGGATTAATACCAGGGATAGTTGCCTTGATAGGTTTCGTGATATGGGTAATCGCATATCCTTTAACTGGAGAGGTGATTGATGAAATGAAAAGCGCACTGGTTAAAGTCCATGAGGAGAGACGATCGAAATACTTGAAAGAATTGGGAAAAGAAGTAACAGATCAAACCGATAAAGAATAAAGGAGAATAAGTTCTTTCTCCTTTACCTTTTAGCTTTTTTTTATTATTTTAATTTTTAAAATGCGTTTAATGTTAGTAGTACAAATAAGTTTTAGACATTTTTTACCATAAAAAAAAGTATATAGTATACTGTATGCTTAAATATTCAAATTAATGTACCAGAGAATAAAGATTTAAGTACAAGAGTTCTATTATAATAACTAAAACTATATTAAAGAAAAAAATACAATATAACATAATCATTTTTTCGGAGAATAGTCAAATGGATGCTTTCACAATATTAAACGGTACTTTAAGCATAATTTATATATCTATTTCGATATTAGTTGGACTTACTATGATTTTAAGCTACAGAAAACATAAAGAAAGACTACTGATCTTAGTGGGACTCACGTGGATTGGAATTGTGAGCCCTTGGTATCCAAGTAGTATCTCCTTCATCGTCGCTTTTTTCAACAATGGACAAGGAATTCCGGAATTGGCATATTATTTGATAGGGAACATCGCAGGACCCGTCTTTATTTTTATATGGTTAGTAGCTTTTACCGAATTCTTTCTTCAAAGTTATCGAAAATTAATTCTAGGTGGGAGTATTATATACGGAATCGTATGGGAGATCTTGTTTTTCTGGTTATTACTTCAAGGGCCCGGAACCATCGCAGATTTTTTCCCACCAATCGATGTGGATTATAAGGGATTTTATTTAGTTTTGGCGCTTTCTGTTATCGCAATTGTATCCTCAACGGGGATTTATTTTTCCTATCGATCTATCAAAACCGATAAACGGAAAACGAGAATAAAAGGATATTTTCTACTGGCAGCATTCATCTCTTATACTATTGGCGCGATTCTGGATGCCGCAATACCCCAAGATTATATTTATCTTATTCCAACCAGACTCATTCTAATATCGAGCGCCATTTTTTGGTACTTTGGTTTTATTATGCCAAAATTTGTAGAGAGACGCCTAGAAAAATAATCTTTGTTGGTACCACTTTACAAATCTCGAAATAAACTAAAGCATAATGGATTTTTTTGGACAAGGAACGGGAAAATCATTCACGGAGATATCAACGGTGCGGCAAATATCGGCAGAAAACACCATCCAGAGCTCTTTTCCAAACAATTAATTGCCTACAACCTACGCTTAATTTCCGATCCTCGCCGACGCCTATCCAATCACGCAAAGCAGAGATTTCTTCAATTTATCCCCACCCCGACCATAAAATTTTGCCCTTCAAACGGAATTCCCACCAAAGAATTAAAGAAGAAAGAAATCTTAAAAAAAAGTAACATCAAACCACAGCGGCATCAAATGAGTCCAAAAAGGTTTTTAGCGATGCCTCGTGTTGCCTATGTATAGTAGTTTTATCTAATACCATATTTACGAACGTGTTGTTGGTCACAGAGACGTGCACTCTTAAAAATGCATACAAATATCACCAAGGTATTACTCTTTTTTTTTATCTGGGAATATAATTTCTTTTTTAACCAACTAATTGAATTTTGAAATTATTATGTTATTAAGATCAACTATTCAAGATGAAACCATAAAAGTCTCAATTATAGGATTCCCTGCGGTTGGGAAAACAACTATGACTAAAATGCTAGCTCAAAAAGAGACCACCAAAAAGTATGTGCCTACCGCAGGATTTGATTTAAAGACAGTGCAATTTGGTCCATTTAAATTAAAAATCTGGGATTTTGGAGGCCAAAAAAACTATTTAAAAAAGTATTTGGAAGATTTCGTTGTAGGATCTGATTTGATCTTTATCGTGACCGATTCCACTCCAAAAAATGTATTGAATTCCCGTCAGCTCATCGATTATGCCAAAGAAATTATGGAGGATGAGTGTCCAATTATTGCCATTGCGAATAAGCAAGACCTCTGTAAAAAAGATGGAAGGATGAATTATAATCGAGTGGCAGACCTACTCCATACGAAAACTATTGGCCTCACCGCAATCGATTCTGAAGAGCGCATACGACTTATGAAAACAATAGAAAATGAATTGGAACAAGTTTTAGAACGGAGGAACAGAAAAGAATGAATTTCGATAAAAACGAGCTTTTTGGGGCAGCTTTAATTGGATTTGATATGATCGATGGACCTTTTCTCAAGTGGAAAAAAGAATTTAAGGAGAAAGATGATGTGGTAAAATTGGATGATTTTGCGATGAATTTCTATTTATCCTTTCGTGGTGGAAATTCAGGAAAAAAGCCTAGAGCAATCCTTTATGACAAATTCTATATCGTCGCCTTCCCCAAAGACCTTGAGTTATGCTGCTTGTTTATGAAACCAAAAGGGATAGAGGCGAATATTACTAAACTCAACAAAATCGCCTCCAGAATTATGATAGAAATGGACGAGGATGAAGCGACGGAGAGTGAAGAGAAGAATCAAAAAGCTGATACTGATTCTGATGAAGATACTATAGAGGAAATCAAGCGGTTAATTCTCAATATGTTAAATGATACGAAAATGAGCACTCCTGAAATGAGAAAATATTTTAAACTCACCAATGCGGAGATTTGGAAGATTATGTCGGATCTGGAAAGTTCTAAAAAAGTTATACGCGCAGGAAAAAAAGGAAGAGCCCAGTTATGGACCGTTCCCTAAATTCTACTTATTTTTAAACCAAATCTCTTTTTTAGGATTTTTACAATAGTTAGTAGGATAGCTCAAATTTTTCTGTGAATCCATTCTTTTTCTTTTGTCAGCATTCTGGAAAACATCATATAACAGATATCTGGAAGTTCCTTATCTTGATTTTGAATAGTAATATATCTGAGAATATGATTGAGAAAAAAGATTCCGACAAGTTCGATATGATAACTACCAATCTTTTCGAGATTTTCCCCCGAATATGAAATATCTAACTCATTTTGACTTTCATTGTAAATGATTTCAATATAAATTTCCGGAAAGACTTCTTTCTTGAATCTCCATCCCGTCGTCGTTTTCCATACTTTCGCACCTAAAAATTCCTCAAGAGGTTTTTGGTCTTCTGGGGTCAATAATTTAAAGGGATCTTTTCTCTGCTTTAGTACCTTTTCCATCAGCTCCGTCTTTTGGTCATATTTCTTTTCAAAGGGTTCTTTCCCTTTAATCTGGCGTTCGATGAAATCCATTATGATGTCAATATAGGTGGCACTATCCTCTCCCGGGACCCAATGGACTCTTTCGCCCGAAAAGAGAAATTGAAATTCAGCCTCAATTCCCATGCCAAATTCATCCCCTAAATAACTATATGCCATGTGAATATTTACTTCGGGAAACATTTCTTTCGTGATTGTCCAGTCCTCACTAAATCCAATATTTTCGATTACACCACCGATATCTTCACGGATGATTTTTTCAATAGTTTCTTTATCCGTGTTGACGAATAATTTATGTTTCGCCTTGCTGATATCCTCAAGTTCTTTCTCGTGGGGTCCACGGACGCCCGTGGCATCAATTTGTCCCACAGTAATATACCTTGGTTTTTTAGTCATATATATTTCACATTACTCTATTCTATATTGTTAATTATGCTCCCTTTTTTTTGAATTTTCCGACAAAAAATCCTTTCGTCCCATGGAGTGCGGGAAACAATCTTCCTATTCCCTCTGGTAATGTATCATTTATTCGATAGGGATCAGAAAAATATTCTGGTAGATCCATTGGCAGAAGCGTGTCGAGTAAATGGTTCACTTGTAGTTCTCCTTCTTCCGCATAGAGACTACAAGTTGAATAGACTAAAATGCCCCCTGGTTTGAGGAGTGATACTGCCGAATTTAGTAATTTCTCTTGGAGAGTCACGTTTTGATACAGAAAAGAACGATTCTGCCTCCATTTTAATTCAGGATGTGAGGAAAACGTGCCGCTTCCCGTGCACGGGGCATCTAACAAGATCTTATCGTACTTAGTACTTTCCCTTAGGGGTGGATCGATGCTGTCGCCATTCATTATGGAAACATTAGTCGTATTATAAAATTTGAGCATATCTTTCATTTCATACACCCTCGTCAAAGCAAAATCCACCGCAAATATCTTGTTTTGAGGATATGCGAAATTTGAAAGCAAGATTGTTTTAATTCCTGGAGCGGCGCACATATCCAAGAAAGAACCTTTCTTTTCGGGAGATAATAATTTAACAATATAGGCGGACCCTTTATCGAGAATTAGTAAATTGCCCCTTTTATAAAACTGAGTTTGGAGTATCTGAGAAAGATGTCTTGAGGGAATTAAAAACATTGAATTTATAATGGGGTCTTCTGAAAATGGAATTTTATTTTCAATTAGATATGTTTTTACCCTCTCTTTAAGATCACTCTTTATATTTCTCTGGTGTTCAATTATAGCGATAGCTGTTTTTAGTTCTTCTGGTGAATCTAGTTTTTCCATATTTCTGAGAATAAAGTCAGGTTGGAGGTATGGCTTCAATCTTCGAAGGACAAATGTGGGAATTGCATTATCAATGCTGACTTTTTCTATAGTAGATTTATTTGAAAACGCCTTTTTCCATGAAAATGTCTGGAGTTTTTTGTAAAATTGTAACAATGATTTTTTACTCAGAATTGGAACGAGAGATTTTGGGAAAGGCTGAAAATCATTAATAATTTCCTCAAATGTGGCGTTTTCCCAGAATTTTCGATAAATAATAAGGAAATATATTGCTTTTGTTGTCTTTGTTGTATTGCCAGAGTGGTTAACCGCCTTAATTGTATAGCTATAAATAAAATTTATTTTATTCCAATATCTAACGATTTCGCTATAATAATGAATAGTAGTTCGGTCTTTACGAGCCTTTTCGGATAATTGGACTGTTTCTGAGTCTAAAAATTGGATTAAAAGACCTATTAATCGTTGGAACGAATCTTGGTTCATAGAGTTTGAAAGAAATTATGAGGAATTGGGAATAAATCAAAAAATTGCTAAATAAAAAAAGAGTTAAGAAATTATAAAATCTATTACTGATCTAAAATTGAAAGCTTCTGAGATAATTCTGCTTTTTCAAGTTAATTATAGTACTTATGACTTTATTTCTCGGCTCGTCTCTACCAACCATCCCAAAGCTAAGGAGATCGGAAAAAAAGAAATATTCCTTTTCTTTTTGTATCTCATTAGCCAACTCTACCAGGTCTTTTTCTAATTTATCGAGGTCGTCAGATTCTTTATTTTGGTTAGTCTGCAGCGGATACATTAGAGAAATATTAAAGTATTTCTCAACCAGCTTATCGGCTCCATTAAACACGGATGTATCTCCTTTAAATGAAGTAATGAGTTTCTGGTATCGATCCTCGAACTCTTTAGTGAATTGAATTTGCTGGTCTTTCAAGTATTCGGAAGGCTGTTGCTCGGCAATTAATGCAATTCGTACATAATCCCCATCAGTTAAATTGATATGAAAATCATAGTAATTCATCTCAAAACCTCTTGCTTGTTTGGATATACCGTTTTTCTTGAATTCTCGCTTAAATGACGAAATCGCGTGTAAGAATCCGCTTATTAGGTCCGGGTCTAACTTTTCGGAAGAGATTTGCTGACTATATATGGCGACACCCACCTCCTTATGAATGATCATAATATAGGAAAGTTTAAGGAGATCTTCAAGAATCATCGCATCCGTTTTCCATTTGTCTCTCAAACGCTCCAATTTTCTATGCCTAAGCACCATATAACCTGAGATGCCTAAAATAATTGCAATAAAGAGCGGGCTTAGCATGATCATCGTGTCCAGAAATATAGTAACACCGTTTATCACCCTAAATTTCGTTGATGAAGATTCCGATACTGCGTAGACATTTTCTTCGGCACACTGTACCCGTATGTAATATCCCCTTCCAGTCTCCTTCAAATCCAAATTGACTGAGGCTATTCCGTTCTCATCGGTTATCACGGGAAATTGATCCACAACTTGATCACTTGGGTTCATTACTTGAAAATAGATTTTCAAATTAGATATCGCCGTTCCGTTATCACCAGTTACATTCACAGAAAAGTATTGATTGCCCGCCATGTATTCAGTCGAAAATCCCGAAAGAAATTCTATTTTCGGTTTAATTTTATAAATTTCATAAGTTCCATTAACATCAAACTGAACAAAGGGCCATATGGAGGTTATATCAAATTCATAATATCCCCCTTCTGTAGAACCATTCTCTATTTCTGATTCCCAGGAACCTTTTTGTCCATCATCCTCCACAGTTATATTATTTACTTCCATACCGAGATATTCTGGAGTTGTATCACCTTCATCTACGCCAAATCCAATTTTTGAAGTAATGTCCGATGATATTAAATTCCGGATGTATATATATAAACTAACCTCATCTATGCTTACATTAAATCCTTCAATTGTATCACTATTATATCGCAATCTCATTCTAAATAGATTATCCGCGGATTCGTTTAATAACCTTAAAAATATCCACGTTAAACTTGTATCAATTTCAGTAATTATTGTTTTTTCATTGGTATGAGCATACGTTTTATTCTCGCTAATAGGAATCCAAGTATAGTTTTTAAAAATTGCCTCAAATGGACCTGTATCCATATCTCCTTTATACACTTCCAAAATGGCATGTTTCAAATCAGCCTGATTTTGAAAACTAGTATTAGAGCTTATCCTTACCTCCATCCTTGGCAAATAAGGGAAAGGATACTTCACTAACCAATCATAAAAATTAGCATCCCAGAGGGAATTATTGAATTCATTTAAAATATTAAAATTAAATTCTGCGGTTAAATTATTCGAATCTGCTTGTAAATTTAAATAATCATTATCGTTTTCTAAAATTGTTGATAATTCATAATTCCCATACCCCATATTTGTATCATTTTCAACTATTAGATTATTTGGGTGCTCCAAATTCTCGATGAGAGGATCGTATTTTTGAATTTCTGTCAGAGGGTCTATTTCACCGATTTCAACAGTAAGCTTATCAATAGTAACATTAAAGCTCCCATTTCCATTACCAGTATATTCAAACATGAATCTTAACTTATTGTTATCATTACTATCAATCCATTTAAGGAATTCAATTTTTTCATTTGGATCTCTTATTTCATAAGTCATGAGCTCTGAATTGTTGTTTTTTAAGTCAAAAAAATGAGAAATATTTTGCCATCCAACTATAATAGGTTGCTCAAAATTCCAAGCATATAAAGTTCCATCCTCAATATTTTCAGGATAAGATATATTTAGAGCCAGAGAAATTTCAACCTTAAAGAGTTTTTTATAGTGATTCAAATACCAATCTATTAATCCAAAAAAACCAAGAAATCCAAGAGCTTCATCATATAAATCATGATAAGTACCTTCGTAATTACGTAAATCCTCTAAATTGAAATCAGTAATGAATCTAACCTTATCTGATTCATTAGTGATTATATATTCATCTCCATCAAATTGTTCAATGAACGAGCTGACCCCTCCCCTTTGCAGAATTCCTTGTTCTTCAGTTATGTTTACTACATTATTTAATGTATAATTATCAAATATGAAGTCGGGGGATTGGCAAAATATCTCTCCTTCTCCGATATCGTCCACACCACCCTCATCAAGATTGAAATAGAGAAATTTAGGACCTCCTCCATTATCAGTGTCATCAGGTGGTATTTTAACACGGAAGGCAAACCAATATTTGTTAATTCCATTCTCAAAAGTATGTTTGGTGTTTGAAATATTTAGAAAAACGGGACCATTATCGGAGGATTTAAAATCAAATGTAACCCATTCGGGATAAATCTTGATGGGATGTGGTTTTTGAACTTTTCCCAGGGTTTCATTCGGATTGGGTGTGCCAACCTCATTATTCGAACAATTTACAATCGCAACTTCCCACGAGTTCTCATCCGTAAAATAGGTCTTATTATTGATATCTTGAATTAGGACGGTCACATTATTAACATATTGGCTCATTCTCACATAAAATTTCTGATATACATATATCGAGCCGTTCGGAGAACTCTTGACTGAATCTGAGAATTCAGTTTCAATGTTTTTAGTATAATTCAGCGCAGAAATATTCTCAAAATTCATTTTCGCATAGGATAGGTGATGATTGGGCAAATATAGTCGCGGTGGTTCATTTAGTTCGGGATTTATGGTATCAACAAAGCAATTTTTATCAGTCTGCGTTATATTGGTGAAGACTTTATTTTCTCTGTTTATCTCGCTTAGAGAGAGATTTTCAGCAGAATTAAATTGGTTCGGATATTGATAAGTACCAAGAACAAGGGGAACCAAAAGCGACAATAATAGAATACCTAACACTAAATAACTCTTATTCTCACATTTCATAAATTATCCCATGACTCAACAAATTTGTATATTACTACATAGTAATTATAGATTAATTTTTAAATCTTAGGTTTCTATTCGAATAGAAATCCGCGGGAATCAGGAAAAAGGGATGGATGGTACTCAAAAATATGGAAAAGCGTTAGGGAAAGAGAATTTAGCGAACTACTCATGAATTGAACTCGTATAGCATGAAATAAGGTGCAATTTATTATATATTATTTAATATATAACTTATAACAAAATTTTCAAACCATTCTTTTCCAAATGACTGACAGATTGAGGAATTTGGGTGATTTTATTTCGTATGAGTTTAAGCAATCGCAAGGATTCCATACTTCCAACCCCGTTTGGAACTGATTGAATTTTATTAAAACTAAGATCAAGCACCTCAAGTTGTTTCAATTCGGAAATGGTATCCGGAATTTCGAGTATATGATTGCCTATCAAATCTAATTCGCGGAGATTCTTCAATGAAGATATTGATTCGGGCAAATATTCGAGAAAATTCCATGCGAGATTGAGCGTGTGTAAGTTCTTCAAATGGGTAAATACTTCGGGAAATTCATATAATCCCATTTTAAATAGGCTAAGTCCAGAAATAGTTCCATTGTCAATCGAAAACCCAACAGAATTATAGCTAATTGAGGGTAAAAGCGGCAATGTTCTCCCGAGTCTAATCTCCAAAATCTTTAGAATATCCCTTTCTTTCTTGGATAGTTGATTCCGAAGATATTCTGCTTCTCTTTTCCTTTTTAAATTGTCATAACATAAACAACAATAAAATTCAAGAGAATCACATTGCCATAACTCGATCACTCTTTCTTTTGAGAGGTCTTTGTTTTTGAAATAAAATTCACCGAACTCAATTGGTCTTTTACACTGATAGCACATCCGTTTTTTGAAGTCTCGTGGTTTGGGAAATTGAAAGCTCATATATGAGAATTATGAAGTGGAAGTATTTTATTAGGAAACAGAAAAAATGGAATATAAACCTTTTTTTTATAATTGAAAGGAAACTCCGATTTAAACCCAAAATGAAAACTTCAAGTTTTGGAAAAACGGTTAAAAAGTCTGCTGTATCCGATAAGACCGATATTACCAATAGTCATCCCAATCGCAGGAGTTCAGGAAAGAAAATCCAATGATTTTTCTATGAGTTCTCATTAAATTGTATAATTAGAAAATTGCTTCCAATCTATTTAAAGGAGGGAATTTGATATGGAGAAATTATTATGTGGTTAATATTACTTGTATGGTTTGTCGTTATTATTGTGTCTACAATATTTATCAGTCAATACATTAAAATGAGCAAGCGTTCGGATGTGGCGATAGCGTTTTATGTGCTGTTCATCACGATGTCGCAGATTCTTGCTGCAAAAATTGGTGATTTTAGTATTGGAACCTTCACAATAGCTGCCCCCGTTGCCGTGCTGATATTCCCGTTCACCTTTCAGATTACAGATATGGTTAATGAAGCGTTTGGGAGAAAGGAAGTCCATAAAATGATTTTCATCGCGTTTATCACCCAAATTCTTATGACCATTTTTATCTGGTTTAGCATTGAGATCAGCCCATTTCTTTTCTGGGGGGATAGTCCCGCAGAGACCAATACTTTACAAACTTTTTGGACAACTTTCTTCGGGTCCACAATTAGAATCACCGCTGCCTCCTGGATATCGTTCATCATTACCGAAAATCTTGACGCATTGGTCTATTCAAAGATTAAAAAGCTCACAAAGGGAAAAAACTTATGGATTCGAAATGTATTCAGTGATATTCCGATGTTGGCGCTCGACAGCTTTATTTTTGTGACTATTGCATTCTTAGGGATAACCGATATCTGGCCGTTAATTTTAGGGCAATTACTTACCAAATGGTTTTTTGGCGTATTGGACACACCTTTTATCTATCTGGCACGTGGAATTATCGAAGATAGGATTGACCCTTTTGGAAAAGTTATAAATAAATTAAAAACCGTTAGCAAATAGTCTCATTATCTAATAACCTTATATTTCTTTCCTATTCTTTTTTCAAGAAAATGTGGTACTTTATACGCAATAAATAGAGCGTTCAGCTTCGATTTTTCAAACCAATAGCAAATCTTCTTTTAATCTTTCCTTAAAAATGATACGATGATTTTTAAATATTTATTTAATTTCAATCCCACATTATATTCAGATAGAGAATTATGACACATGATAAACCAAAAATAGGGTTTTTTCGAGTAAGTGGTTTGCTTCTCTTCTTTTTTACGGTCTTGGTCGAAGTCTTGGCATGGATTACCTATGCCTCTCTGCAAGGAGTGCTCGGGATGCTGGCTTATATATTGGTTAGTCTGATAAATATATATCCATGGATCATTCCATTCGTCGGGATTCCATTAGGAATTCTTGATATTCTAGGGATATTTGGCCCCCAGATGTATAATATCACATTAAATTTAGCCCATCTCAGCTCCGCATGGATGCCCGCGGCATGGTATTGGATCATCGCGATAATTTCTTCAATAATTGATTTGATTGTTTCAATATTGATCATTTCATGGCTGATTGGACTTAAAAACCGGAAAAAAGAGCCGAAAACAGATTATGCACTAATTAATTGTAATATCATCGACGGACAAAAAGATAGTACGATAATTTCCAATGGAATCATCCTTATCAAGAATTTGGTAGGGGAAGAAGAAACACCAGGATTGATTGAAAAAGTTGGTGGTATGGACGAGGTTAAAATTCCCGATAATTATACCAAAATAGACCTCAACGGAAACTATATCCTTCCGGGATTAATCAATGCACACTGCCATCTTACGGGGAGCGGCAAACCGATGGCTATTCTAAAATTAAGCGATAAATGGATGGAACGGTTAGTAAGTTTTCTTGCAACCCCAATCGGACGAGTCATTTTAAAGCGGATGATGAAGAAAAATGCTCTCAATGCATTACACGCGGGAGTTACCACCATGAAAACGATGAGCGACCCCTTATATATGGATCTCGAGGTTCGAGATGAGATTAATGAAGGGAAATTTTTGGGACCTCGACTGCTTTGCGCTGGAAAAGGAATCTGTGTGACTGGGGGGCATGGAGTTGCGATGGCACATATTGCCGATTCAAAAGTCGAAATACGGAAGGCTGTTAGGAGGAATCTCAGAGAGAGGGTTGATTTCATCAAGATCTTATCCACAGGCGGGGTTATGGACGCCAGAAAAGTGGGTGAGGCGGGACGACCGCAAATGACTATTGGAGAAATCGAAACGGCGTGCATTGAAGGACATCGCGGCAATTTATTAGTGGCAACTCACTGTGAATCTTCAGAAGGTATAGAAGAGGCTTTAGAAGGAGGTGTAGACAGTATTGAACATGGCGCTACGATTCCAGAGGATTGTGTGCCCTTGTTTAAAAACAATCCAAAAAGCTTGCGTGGGTTTACTTATTTAGTGCCGACCATTTCCGCAGGGATGGGTTTAGCTTCATTACCTAAAGAAACAACTAAAATTACCGAAGAATCGAAACAAAACGCCATTTTAATCGAAGAGGGTATGATTAAGGGGTTACAAAAAGCCTATGAGAGCGGAATTCGTATAGGCGTTGGAACAGATGCGTCTGTCCCTTATTCTCTTCATTATGAATTATGGAAAGAGCTAAAATATTTTACTCTATATACGGGAATGTCCAACCAAGAGGCGATTTATTATGGAACGAAAAACAATGCCGAGCTTTTGGGGATTGATGAGATCACAGGAAGTATTGAGGAAGGGAAATTTGCCGACCTCCAAGTAGTAAAAAATAATCCACTAGAAAATATTGAAGCCTTAAGCGAGGTTAAACATGTATTTATAGGAGGTACTTTCATAAAAAACCCGAAAGTGGATGAAATAGAAGATTTAGAAAAAGTGGAGCCCATAGAGCTTTAAATTACACAAGAAAAAATATTATTTTTTTCATTTTTTATTTAAGGTGAAGAATCATTCAATTTATATTATTTTAAATGATTTCAACAGCTTTTCGGCGTTCTTCTTAAAGATTTTCTTTTTAAAACTCTCGGATATCGGCAGTTGCTGTACCGCGGGGATTAACTGATTCCAATGGCATAAAGGATGATCAGAGGCAAATAATACTTTATTTTCAATGTTATAGCTTGTATAGGCATCCCATGGGAAATATTGATACAGCTCTGGATGGGCGGAAATGTCCACATAGACATTCGGATGACGGATGACGACAGAATAAGTATCCCAGAACCATGGAGTGCCCATATGCCCTATTATGATAGTCATCTCTGGATATCGCATGGCTAAGTCATCAATTCGCATCGGATGTCCGTATTTCGCAACTGAACCTGCTGTTGAGACTTGATGGCCACCGTGAATCCAGAGTGGGATATTCATGTCAATAATTTTTTCCCAGATTGGGTTATAGATATCGTCCTTCAAATCAAATTTCTGTACTGGCGGAACTATTTTTACACCTTTTAGATCCAATGAGTTGATTGCATAATCGAGTTGTTCAATTGCGTCGGGGGCAGGAGGATCTATGCCCGCGAACCCAATGAATTTTTCTGGATATTTCTCAACGAAATTCGCGATATCATTATTTGTGACTAAATTGATTCCTAAGGCGGTCTTCACATTAAATGAGACGATCACAGCTTTTTCTATTTGGAGCTTATCCATAAGGTTGGCATAATTATCAATTGAATATTTGGTCGCTAAGTTAGTGAGCATTACGCCCAAGCGCTTTTTCTGGGTTGAGTTTAGTCCCCACATCGCTTCTGCGATTTTATCTAAATCCTGCCATGTGGCTTCATTACAAAAGGGATGGAAATGAAAATCAATAATCATAATATTTAAGGTTATGAGAAAAAGGACTTAAACCTATCTGATTATCTCTTATCGTGTTGAAAGTAAAGAAAAAAATAAAAGAAAATTAGAG
>WJIN01000007.1 GCA_014730295.1 Promethearchaeota archaeon
ACCTGTTTTTTGCTATCTTCTGTTCGGCGGTCATCTGATCCTCCTTCGGTATTTGGTTTGGGTAAATTCAATTTAACCGAAGAGGCAGATGACTGCCATTTATTTTACCTACAACTGTACGGGAGGATAGTAACTTTTACATATAATACGATCTAAGAATTCAATATTATCTTTTGACAATTCCTTACTTTTCAGGTCCTTAACACGAGAGAGTAAAAACTCATCACCAATTAGATCTTTTAGAACGCTAAGGTTAATACTGTATTCAATTGTTTCCCCCTCAGAACTTAATGATCTAACTTCAGTTTTTGTGCCTGCTAAGAATCTAATCAAAGCAAAATCGTCTTCAGAAATTTCCTTTGCGTATTTTTGAGCTTCTTCCCGATGTCCAAATTGTCCCCAGCGATAAAGAATGAAAGCACTTTTTTTATGATCCTTCAACTTTCCAGACTTTGCCCAATCTGAAATTTTTTCAGAAGCTATAGTTTCTAATTTTTGCAATTGTTCAGAATTTACAAATCTACTTGGCTCATCAATCCACTCACCTGAAAATCCATGCTTCCCATGTTCCTTACCAAATTCAAATATTAAATCTAATGTTGTTAAAATACTATTTTCAGATTTTTTAGTAGCTTCAAATAACATTTTAAAGCGCTTTTCTTGATCAAGATATGCACCTCTCATTTGATCAATTATATATAATATGTCTAAAGTCTTATCTCTGGAATCTGTAAAATACCTTCTTTCATAGTCCATTAGTAAATCACCAATATCTAAGAGACATTGAGTAATGATTTTAAATTTTGCAATCTCTTTAGAACTATGGACAAAATCTAAAATTACAGATAATGAACTATGTAACTTATCATCAGATTTAAGGCTTTGCAAAAAAACAGACAGTTCAGTAGGAGATTTCAATCTTTCCAATAAGTGCTCTGTTGCAATACTTACCTTTTGAGAATCATTAAGATTATATTGAAAATACAAATCAAAATACTCATCTGTACAAATCCTGTGACTACTTCTTAATACATTCACATCCTCCTCAGTTGAATGTTTAACGATTAGACTTCTTATTTTGGGAAAAAGTATAGTTAGAATATCAATAGAATTTATTTCTTCTAGGTCGTATTGAGGTACATCATTTTCTATAATACTCAATGCTGTTTTTGTTCCCTCAGACAATTCAAGAGGATTTTGATTAACACTAGCTTTTATAGCGTTTTTTTCTGGGACGTAGTAGTAATAACGACCTAGTAGAAGGTCTTTCTTACTAAGAATAAAGTAATACAAATCAATAAGGAAAATTTGAACAAAAATCAGAATGCAAAAATCGACAGGATTAACATTTTTTCTTACATTTGCTAATCCAAAAGACAATGCATTTATAAACCTCTTTATTTTCCGTATATCCACTAAGATGTTCTTACCTACTCGCTGAAGGAATCTGATCCAACGATCATTTTCCCAACTCTCCTCAGTAAATTTGTTTTTTGTAAAGAGTAAATCATTTTTAATTGAGTCAAGATAGTTGATAAGACTAGATTGGCTTGGTTCCGGAAGAACAAACGGTAACTGCACTATTTTGGCCAAGTAGTTATCTCCATAATCACTTTGTTGCCCTTTTAAAGCTTTAATGACAACTTCATGATCAAACGTAAGCAGATATATTGTATTAGGAAAATCTGCTACAGATTTCACCAATTGCATCACTATTATAATTTCCTTATTATTTAATCTATCAATATCATCAATTATAACTAAAAACTTTCTCCTCTGCTTTTTTAGTAATTTATAGAGGCGTTCTTTTCTACTCATTAAATCATTTTTAGGTGCTTCTCTATCTAAAACTGTATCAAACAAACTAAAAAATGAAGCAATCATTCCCATAATAGGTAAACCGGGAAATATACTTGACACAGAAGATACTACGTTTACATACTTCACATAGGAATAAAAAAGATGATAAAGATCAGTTAATACTTTTCCGTTATGTTTTGAAAAAATTATAGAGAAAGCTTTAAAAAACTGTTCTGTAATATCCTTCTGGTCAGTATAATTCCAAGGACTAAAATGAATAATTATTGGAGCAAAATCCTCTGATTTTTTCACTTCCTTTTTAAGACTATCCTCCAAAAGATTAATTACTGAAGTTTTGCCAGAACCCCATTTTCCATATAGGCCGTATACAATGCAGTCTTTTTCTTTATATGAGAGTATTGAATTCATCAAGTTCTCAACGAATGGAGAACGTTGTAACAAATCTTCTTTTGGTTTTTTTATCGGTGAATCTGAAATTTGCATAGTAACTCTAAAATGTATATACTTATATAAAGGAATGAAATCAATGGAACAAAATCAACAAAAAAAGCAGGCTGTCTGCCGATTTCGACAGCCTGCTTCATAAAACCTGAATTCAATTACATACCCGGAGAACCGCCCTCGGGCTTGTCGAGCTTGGCTTCCAGCTTGGCCAGTGATTCGATCAGCTGGTCAACTTTG
>WJIN01000437.1 GCA_014730295.1 Promethearchaeota archaeon
ATGTAAGCTTTAGCTATGAAACGGGGATTATCCAATTAAAATCTGAAACAAGTTTCTTTTCCAAAATTGGATACCATATTCTAAAAAAGATAAAACCTCAAGAGATATTGATTTAGCAATAAAGTTTAATTTTAATAATTTTTTTTAGAATCTATATGTTAAATCAGATACGAAATATTTTACATTTAATCAGAGTAAGGCAATATTATAAAAATGTTTTAGTTTTTGTTGGATTGTTTTTTAGTGTTAATCTTTTTACATTTAGCTATTGGTACTTGTTAATTATTGGATTTATTTTACTATGTCTTACTTCTTCCATCAATTATATTGTAAATGATATCTTGGATATTGAAAGTGATAAAAAACATCCTGAAAAGCTCAAGAAAAAACCTCTTGCATCAAATGAATTATCTATTTCTTTTGCGATTAGCTTACTGGGTTTAATTATTATCACAATTGTGATTTGCTTAATCGTTATCGTTCCCAATATTACTTTTGCTATTTTACTATTGTTAATTATTATCACGGGGCAACTTTATAATCATGTATTCAAAAAATTTGAATTTATAGATATTTTAACCTTGTCGACGGGATATTTATGGAGGGCATTAGCGGGGTGTGTTTTAATCAATCAATACATCTCTGCGTGGTTATTTCTTTCTATATTTGAAGTTGCATTATTTTTGGTGATTGCCAAAAGGAAAGGAGATTTAATGATTTTAGGTAAGAAGGAAGATGCAATTAAACATAAGAAAGTGTATAATCAATATTCAATAAAATTGCTTGATCAATTTCATGTTATTACGGCAGGCTCTATTTTTATGACCTATAGTCTATATTTAATCTTCAAATTTGACTTATTCTCTCCCGATCAATTCAATCCCAATGAATACCTAACCATCCTCACAATACCCATTTTATTATTTATCTTAATGCGATATATGTA
The DNA here is from genome assembly GCA_014730295.1 of Promethearchaeota archaeon. The sequence continues at coordinate 947 of WJIN01000437.1, forward strand.
TTTGACATCAGCAGAGCCAGAAATCGCCAGAAACACAGAAAAAGCAATCACAGATACACAAATAGTAATCGCGGGACTAATTTTAGGTGCCGTGTTGTTTTATTCGTTTTATTTCAGTCAAATTATCGACATTATTAACTTAATCTTTAATTTTAATCTATAAAAAAATCAAAAATATTTTTAAAAGAGACGTATATCGTGAACAAACTTCGATTAGATCTCCATGTACACACCATTTATTCCGGAGATTCTCTAATTAAAATTCCAAATCTGATAAAGTATGTAAAAAAGAAAAAATTAGATGGTATGGCAATTTGTGACCATAATACACTCAAAGGTTACAAGAAACTGAAAGATAAGGCTGAGAAACATGATTTTATCTTAATTCCCGGAATGGAAATTGAAACTCATATTGGTGAGGTGATCGGTCTTTTCCTTGAAGATGAAGTTAGCTGTGAGAATAACAATTTCTTTCATATCATAAATCAAATAAGAGATTATGGGGGCTTAGTCATTATTCCCCACCCGTTTGATTTCTTAAGACGAAATCATCTTAAAACACATCTTATCAACGATAAAATTATTAAAAAATATATTGACGGAGTAGAAATTATGAATTCAAGGATCATGTTTCAAAACTGCATCAGAAAGGCAATGGTTTTTAAAACTAAATATAATCTTTTTGAAACCGCTGGGTCTGACGCACATCACTATAAGGAAATTGGAAATGGATACACTCTCATCCAAACTCCTCAAATTACTTCTCTTGAAATGATTAAACAGGCTCTGCTTTCCAAACAATCAATAAGCATGGGCTGCAAATCTTCACCGTTTTATCATTTAATCACAATAATCAATAAATTAAAAATCCGAGAATACTTTTAACCAAATATGAGCTCGTCGAAAAATCCCAGAGTATATATCATAAAAACGACTCCGGAAAGAGTGCTAGAAGATTATGCACGACTCATGGATATGACAGATTATCAACAGCATTACCCACGAGATCAGAAAGCAATAATTAAATTGAATTTGAGTTGGTCTAAATTCTTTCCTGCTTGCAGTAGCCCCCCTTGGCAAGTCGAAGGCGTAATAAAAAAGATGATAGAAGATGGCTATCAACCAGAAAAGATTTTCACGGCAGAGAATCGCACGGTGGTCACAAATATAGCAAAAGGTCTCAAAGGAAATAAATGGGGCCCTATAATTAATAAATATGGTGTCTGGTTTGTTCCATTAACTCGAGTACCTTTTGTTCCCTATGAATCGCTTCGATCAAAATTTCTTAAATTTAAGGATAAAAAATTGCATGTACTCGATTCAGAGATATTTCCTGAAGGTTTTAAAATCCCCGAATTCTATCTGGGAAAACCAATCATTCATTTACCCACTATGAAAACACATGGACACACAGGAGCAAAAGGCGGATCTTTAAAACACACAGAAGAGGAAGAATTAAAGAACGGAGGAATCACATGCTGTATGAAAAATGCCTTTGGGGGCCTTTTAACAAAAAGAAGACATTTTAGCCATCAATTTATGTCAGAAGTCCTTGTAGATTTACTAATTATCCAAAAACAGATACATCCGGAAATTATGGGAATTGTGGATGGGACGGTATGTGGGGATGGCGCGGGACCACGCACTATGATTCCCCGAATTAAAAATTATCTTATTGCGGGTTATGATCAGGTCGCTGTAGACACGGTTGTGGCCAAAATGCTTGGCTTTGAACCTATGAAATTACCCGCCATTAAATTAGCACATGATGAAGGTCTTGGGTGCGGTGATTTTGACCAGCTAGAGATTATAGGTGAAGATATTTCAAATGTAAATTGGAATTTTACAGTGAAACGCAGTATGGTTATTTGGGGAGATCAAATGGTGCGTAAGGGATCTTTAAGTTTCTTAGAACCACTGCTACATAGTAAGTTGTTTATGACATTACCCATTCTCGGAAGTCTGATATACCATGACATGCTTTGGTATCCGACTATTGGGAAGAAGAGAATCAAACAATTTGAGGAAACTAAATGGGGAAAACTCTTCCAAGATTATCCCGTTGATTCTAAATAAAAAAAAAGAAAGGGTGATATTTAGATAACTTCTAAGGTTTCTTCGGGTATTTTACTGCATTTTTCTTCCAAATCAATGCCCTTTTTAGCTAACCATTTTTTCCTTACGAAATAATAGATTATAGCAACTATGTATAACACTGCCACTATCGCGACTATATACCATTTAACTCCGATAATCGCTAAAATTGATAAGGAACTATAAGCAACGTTAAAAATCACCAGTATCACGAGATAAGGTCTCTTAATTTTAAATTTTGACTTTTCTAATAATTCAGGATACTTTTTTCCGAGAAGATATGGAATAAAAGCTAGAATTAGGGATGGGACAGAAATAGTGAGAGCATTTAAATATTGAAGATCTTCATAACCCGGTTGAAATATCAGTAAGATAAGGGCGCTCAAACAGAAAAAGGAAACAGACCAATGTGGTGTCCCAAACTTTTTATTCACATCCGAAAGAATGGAAGGAAGCATCCTATCTCTCGCTGCAGAAAAAAGATCGCGCGAATAAGCTAGAATTACGGCATGTATTGTTGATGCGATGGCTATTAAAATTAGTATGTTTAGAAATATTAAAAATCCCCCTTGTATCCCTATTTGGGTAAAAACATTTATTATTGTTTTATTATCACCGGTACTCAATTCTGTATAATTAAAAACACCTGTAAACACGATTGATACCAAGATATAAAGAATTAACACCATTATAAGACTAATGAATATACCTAAAGGGATATTCCGTTTCGGATTTTTCACTTCTCCACCGATTTCAATAATCGCTGTGAAACCCGCGTAACTAAAACTCAATATGACCGCACCAAGAAAAATACCTAAAAATCCCTGCGGAAAAAGACCTTGATCACCAATACCTGCAAGATTCTCAAATGAAATATTAGGTAATCCGAATATTATAAACAAAACTAATATGAGTAAATCTCCAAAAATCGCCAGAACTATTTGTACCCATCCTGCAATTTTAACTCCGAGTATATTTATCGCATAGAATATTAGAAGAATGATAATTGCCGCGATATATGTGATACCCGAGAAAAATCCTTCTAAATAAATTCCAAATCCCATGGATATAAACGCTAATGATCCGATGATATGAATCATTAGGGATGTTAACACCAGAAACGCGATAAATGGGCTTAATAGACGGGATGTATATACCCACGCCCCACCGCTTACTGGAAAGGCAGAAACAATGTAATAAATGATTATGGCACTCACAACGTTTGGAATCCCAGCAATTATAAAAGCTAACCACAATGCGGGCCCCGTTTCTGCGGCGGCTGTTCCCGTCTGTAGTAAAATTCCAGCCCCAACAATATAGCCAAATAGGAAAAAGATTACCGAACCTAATCCGAGCTCTCTACGTAATTTTCCTTGTTCTTTTTCTTTGTGTTTTTCTACCATTATACTTCAGTCATTAAGAAATTGTATTATTTCATCTTCCTTTTTATGGTATAAAATCTTTTCTAATTATCCTTTATTATTCCACAAAGTCATCTTCTACTTTGAAAAAAGCTTCTTTCAGAGATTTAGAAGAAATTTTTGTAGCAATTTTAAAAAGAGCTATATTATAAATACAAATTTTTCATTCTGGATATTGTTTAAGCACTTGCTCTTGGTTGATTATATCAAATGCTCTATCAATGCTTATTTTACAATGTAATAAATCAATAATTAGGCTCTTTAAGAGGTCTATGTTGCGATTTAGAAAAGAAATTTCATTCAATTCTTGTACCAATTGTTTTTTAAGTGTTTTATCTGACTTTTTCAATTCAAAAAATTTTTGATAAGTGTCTCTATCAACTTTTACTCCTTTTCTAAGAGCTAAAATTAATGCTGATGCCTCATGTTTAGACAAGCTCTTAAAAATTTTATGAAATTTAAATTTTGAAGATTTTAATTCATTTATCAAATAGATTCTAATATTATCTTTTTTTTGAAATATTTGATAAATATTAGTGATGAATTCGAGGATAAAGGGATATGAAACACCTCTCCCGATTTTAAATATTAATTTAATTTCATTCCTACTCTCTTCTTCAATATTAGCAATACATTTTCTTATGTCCGTCAGCAGGTCTTCTTTAGTAAAAAATGTTTTTGAATAAAAATACATACCATCTAAGAAGACTATCATTCCAATTGTTTCACCGGGATCTATTGAAAAAAGCAGTTTTGAGTATTCTTTGAATCCACATTGATAAATTTTGAGAAAATTAAAAAGATATTTTTCAAAATTTTCTTCTTCTTTATAGGGGACGAAATTGACCTTTCTTTCGTTGTAATTATTAATATTAAAGACTTCCTTTAAGGTTGTAAGAACTAAGGCATCAATATTGGGAATTCTTTGTCCTATGTTTAGAACTGTAAAAGGAATTCGCAGTCTTTTCAATTCCTTATTTAATTTAAAGAAAAATTTCGAGTTATTTGTTAATATAAATACTTTTTTTCTCAAATCATGTATAGAAATGTAATAAAAATTAAAAATTTTTGAGAAAAAATCTTAATCTCGAAATAAGGTTTCCAAAAAACAACAAACGTGAAATATGAAATATACTAAAGATTAATAATTTTTAAAAATAAGTTTATAATCATAATCGTAAAAACAATCTTAATTATTCAGTTGAATATGGCCTATTCATCACAAAATGAGTTTTACGAAATATTTCGGAAATATCAACCAAAAAAGGGGTTCTATTCTATCTATGGGAATTTTGGTGTGGGAAAAACAATTCTCGCTTTGCAAATGTCACTTTTTTCCATTTTGAGAGATAATGACGTAATTTATTTGTATAGCAAACCTATTTTTCCTTATAAGGAACTTTTTAGGATCAAAAAATCACTTGAGATTCAAGATAAAACGATTTTAAGTTCACACTTTAATTTAGTACTCATTAATAACTTCTCTCAACTGTACACAACGATATTAAATTTAGAATTTATATTTCTCCCTAAAAAAAAGGAGGGTTCAAATCCAAGGCAGATAATTATTGACTCTTTAACAGATTTATATCGTTTAGAACTTAATAGTAAAGATATTGAAAGAAATGTGCGACTTAATTACCAATTAAATCAAATATTAGGGACATTGGTATATTTAAAACAAGAATACAATCTTGATATTTTAATAATTAATGAATCAAGCAAAAAAACTGAGATAGGCGAGATTAAGGAAATTCAAGCAGGGGGAAATGTAATGCAATATTGGGTCAGAAGTGCTATTAAAATAGAACGGACAAACGTTTTAAATAAGAGAAAGATAGTTATTGAAATTGCTGATGAGAAACCGATATATTTTTTTCTGAATTTAACGAAAGGTGGGTTTCAATTAACCTCACACACTTAACAATATTTCCCTCTTCATTGTCTCTAGAGTAAATTTAGAAGAGCTTATCACTTCTGTATTGAAAGGCTGTTCCATTAACACTTCAGCAACCTCATCGAGAAACATACGGGTAATAATTTTGCAATTTTTATTCAAATCTCGAATCCTTTTTGTGATAAGAATAGATTGAGTCGTATCATCCAAAGTATTCTACACTTTATTCTTTTCTATACTAAAATATTTTGAATTAAGATGAATTATTACTATTATATTCGAGAGAGATGTATGATTAATGAAAAAGTCTGTTGTAAACAAGAAAAATCAAGAGGGTCTTAAATTATCGAAATATTTACAAAAAAATGTTCCAAAATATTTTCCCAGAAGAGGGGAATTGATAGAATTAATCGAAACAATCGCAGAAGCCACCATCCCGATACGAGGATTATTAGAACGTGGAATTACATCGCGAGAAATTAATTACAGGATGCATATAACTGAGAGTCAAGAAATCGCAGAAAATATATATGAAGAAGAACAAATCCATGAGGATGTTTTAACACATTCTATTATTATGAAAGCAATTCAGGAAGCAGATGTAGAATATGCATACATCGCGAGCGAAGAGGCTGAACCTGTGTTAGGCAATGGAAAATTCGGTATTACAATTGATCCTGTTGACGGATCATCTAATGTTGCTGTTAATAGAACAGTAGGAACTATTGTTGGGATTTATGATGAGCAAGAAGGAATAATTTGTGCCTTTTATGTATTATATGGGATATTTACTAACTTAATATTGTCAATTAACGGAAAAGTCGCTGAATTTATCTTAGATACAACTCCTTATTCAATGACATTTTATCATTTTATTTTTTTAGAAGAAATTGAAATGCCTAATCCAAAGGAGGGTGGTATACGCTGTTTAGGAGGGGATCCGAATGATTGGCCGGAAAAATGTCAGAAATACAAACAGAAATTAATTCGAAAGAATTTTAAAGATAGATATTCTGGTTCTTTTGTTGGAGACTTTCACGCCGTAATTAAATACGGTGGGATTTATGCTTATTTTCCTTCACCCAAACCAAAACTCCGTCTTTATTATGAATGGCTTCCTCTAGCATTTATTTGTAAATCCCTCGGAGGAGAATTTTTAATTATTGGAGATGAACAAGATCTTGACAAAGTCGAGAAAATTGAAAAAGTGTCGACTTTAACTAAGGAAAATGTTGAAGAGATCCACTCAAGTATATGTGGTGGACTTATTGGAAGCAAATATGCCGTATTACTTTACAATCAAATAGAATAGATATAGTTTATTTTTAGAGATGAGCTCAGATAATTCCATCCTTGATATAGATAAACTTAGTATATTAGAAGAAGGCAGAGCAAAATTTCTTCTCTATGATAAGGATATAGGTTCAATACCAACCAAATCGATGGATGTTTTTTATAATAATCGGATGGAAATCAATCGGGATTTAACCTGTTTGGCTGTTGAGGTGTATAAAAATCATTTTAATGAAGAAAACTTGATTATTATCGATTCTATGGCGGGATCTGGGATAGGAGCAATTAGGCTATTAAAAGAATGCGGACCTATTAAAACTATTTTTATTAATGATATAAACCCAACCGCCAAGAAGCTTATTAATAAGAATATTAAATTAAATGATTTGGATAATGAGAAGACCGACATTAGAGTATCAAGGAAGGACGCAAATTTTCTCTTTGGTGAAATTGTGCAAGAATACTTAACAAATAATCTATCTATTTCCAAAAAACCGAATATAATTTCAATTGATCCATTCGGCACACCTAATCTTTATATAGATGGTGCTATGAAAACAATTCAAAAAAAGAATGGACTTTTATGCATTACTGCAACTGATACAGCCGTACTATTTGGGGTTAAACCCAGCGCTTGTCGAAGAAAATATATGGCAAAACCTTTACATAACGAATTTTGTAAAGAAATAGGGATGCGTATTTTACTCTATTTTATCGCGCGTATAGCAAACATTAATAATCTCGGAATCATTCCGCTTTTAACCTTTTATCACAGCCACTTTATCAGGGCATTTATAGCAACCTTTCCGGAAAAAAAACCGATCGCAAAGCAAATAGAAACTTACAAATTTCTCATATATTGCAAAAATTGTGGGAATAGTTTTACCTCAAACAATAATAATATTCAAGAAAAAACGGTCTGTGAGATCTGTGGAGAAGATTCCAATCTTGACTATGCCGGTCCTTTATGGTCTGAAAGGATTCATGATGCTGACTTTTTGAGTAAAGTTTATGATTTGAACACGTCTTGGAATCTTGGGAACAAGAATAAACTAGACCGGATTCTAACCTATTGTCGAGAAGAATTAAGGATGCCTATTTCATATTATAATATTCATGAATTATGTAAGGATATAAAAACAAGGAGTATACCAAAGATGGAACTTCTTCTCGATAAGATACAAAAGAACGGGTATCGTGCTTCCCGAACTCATTTTGATTTTACTTCTATTAAAACAGATATGGATATCATTTCATTAAAACAGTTACTTTCAAAAATAGATAGAGAGGAAAAATCAAATGACATCGGATGAATCTCATCGACATAAACGTGATGAACATTATAAAAAAGCCAAAAAAGAAGGTTATAGAGCTCGCTCGGCATATAAACTCATAGATATTCAGAATAAATTTAATATCTTTAAGCGTGCCTTCTATATCTTAGACATCGGATCTGCTCCTGGCTCGTGGCTTCAAGTTGCAAAAAAATATGCTGAAGAAAATATAGAAAAGTATAATGACAGATATTATCACCGAGACGAATCTAAAATCCTTGGTGTAGATATTAATACAGTATCGCCGATTGAGGGTGTGGAAACCGTCAGGATGGATGCCACCAAGCCCGAGTTTAAGGAAAAAATAGCATCATATTTCGACGATAATTTAGACCTTATATTGTCAGATGCATCAATTAATAAATCGGGCAACAAATTTAGTGATCATATGAAACAAATACGCTTATGCTATGATATTCTTACTCTGGCAAAAGAATTCTTAAAGCATAAAGGAAATTTAGTGATAAAATGCTTCCAAGGGCCCGATTTCAAAGAATTATATGATCATTTCAAAAAAGAGTTTCGACTTGGAAAAGCCTTTAAACCGCAAGCGTCTAAAAAGAAAAGTAATGAGATTTATCTAATTGGATTGAATAAGAATTAAATTTATTGTTCTTCATATAATTCTTCTTGATATTCTTCAAAATCGACGGTATATTCTTCTCCTTGTAGAGAAACTTTAATCCATTCACTTAGCCAAGGACAATAATGAGGATTATAAACATCAGGATTATCATCTGCGCATTGCTCGGTAAACGGACAAATAAAACAGGGTTGCCTGTTAAATATATCCCATATCCAATCGGGGTTACTTTTATCAACCTTTTTTTCTTTTAATTTGATACCCTCGCTCTCTTCATCTATTTCTTTTATTGCGAAAATATGTTTACTCCAGCTCGCATCCACTAACTCTCTTCTCACTTTAATCTTCGATTGTAATGCCAATATATCCACAATCTCATCGAGTTTGTTTCGTTCTATATCAAATCTACTCACTAGCTCATTAAAAAAAATCTCCTCTTCCTTATCTATCACATCCAAGACTTCTTTTTCTTGTTTCGTTAAGTTCCGAGTGAGCTCTTTCCTCCGTTCTTCAATCCTTTCCATCCGCCTTTCCGTCGTACTTTTTTCCTCTTCCTGACTCTCCATCCGTTCTTTAACTTTACATTTATGTCTACTTAGATACACAAACCACTTACCACAATATGGACATTGTTCCTTCTTTTTACCCATCTGAGAATCTCCTTGATATACTTCTTTCAGCTATCATTTTGAAAGGGATGTTAATAGAAGATCATTTCCATCTTATCTTTTAGACGGTATATAGGTGTTTTCAAAATGATATCTCAAATTTTAATAATAGAACATCTTATTATATATAATTTTAACTTAACGATCGATCAAAAATTAATTTTGTGTTTTAAAATCTGAATTGATAATTTAATACAATTTTAAATAATATATTGAAACTAGTATATTGAGAAAAGGATGGACCTACCAAGAGTATTAGGTATCGATAGGAAGCAGATCATAGACCTTGAGAAAAAAGAAGAGAAATACTATAACCGGCAAACTGAAACCAGAATTTCCATTGGAGCAAATAATTTTGATCTTATCTTAGGGGGGGGCTTATGTTCTGGGAAAGTATATCTCGTATTTGGTGGTCCACGGACAGGTAAAACGCAATTATGCCACCAAATATGTGTTCAAGGATATAAATTCTTTTCTGATAAATTCAAACCTCTAGATCAACGAGTTATTTTATATTTTGATACAGAAAATACCTTCCGCCCTGAACGGATAAATCAATTAGCCGCATATGCAAAAATTAATTCAGATCCGCTTCTAAAATGTATACTCGTGTCAAATATATTGAGCAATACTGCTCTTCTAAAATCTTTTGAGGATATTGAAACGTTGCTGAAAAAAGAACCTATTAGAATATTTCTCATCGATAGTATTAATAATCATTATCGCTCTGAAAAAACTTCTCAGGAATCTACTTTTAATAAGGCTAAAAACGAATTAATTTCTGTATTAGAAGCTATTTGCTATATAACTCAAAAATATGATTTGATTACGCTGCTCACAGCCCAAGTCGCACCGAATTTCATGGAATCTCCCATTATTAAAGAATTGCCCGTCGGCTTGCCATATCTTAATCATTTTCTCTCCGAAGAAATTTATCTTCAACATAAAGAAGGAAAAAAATGTTATGCGCATCTTGTAAACTCTCATACACTTCCAGAGCGTAAATTACTTTATAAAATTACCAAACGAGGAATAAGAGATTTTAAAATATGACTCTTTAGGGTATCGTTTTCCTCATAAACTCTTCAAAAGTGATATATTCACCATGCTTCATCTCCGCACTCAAGGTCGAATCCACAAAATAAATTTCATTATTAATCTTGTCAAAAAGAGCATCTAATAATTTGATTGCGTATTGAAGTTTTTTTCGCTTCACCGGACTTGCTTCTTGATTCTCTGTATAATTCTGTTTTGAATATTTCCCTATATTTCCATTAAAATCCATCCCTATCAAGTAGAGCTTTTGAGTCGGTGAGAGAAACTCTCTGAGAAAATAAAAGATCCTATCTCCGTCCGTAAAGCCTCCTGGGTTCAGGATCGGATCTTTTGGGTCTACTTGCGTGGTACCGATTACATTCTCTTTCTTAATAATATCTTCTTGGAACTCATTCAATTTGTCAATATTATCTCCGTGAGCGTGAACAATTACGAATTCAACCCAATCGAATTCTTTAGATGTAATTCCATCTAAGTCAGTAAAAACTGCTAACACGGGAAAATGTTTTTCTCTTAATAAAACTGCCGCCCCATCCGCAGCTAAATGCACTTGCTTCCTAATATACGAATTTCCAACATGATTTCGCATTTTCTCAACAGTAAGCTCTAAGCTTGGTCCACAACCATAAATCAAGATATTGGAAGAACTTTGGATATGTTTGTTAAATTTCTTTAGAGTATCGGCGATATCTAAATCTCTTTTGCGCTTTTTGAAAAAATTAAGAAGTAAGTCCCTCGCTTCTTTATCCAAATTTCTATCAAATCCAAAATCCGCAATAATCCTATCATACCACGGCTTAAATTCTTGGTATTTATTGATATCAATCATAACCATACTTTTAACTCTCTAAATGAGGTTAATATCTATCAATCGATGTTGTATTCTTCTCTCTTTTAAAAAATCACCCATCGTGAATTAACCTTTACATTTGTATGATTGGAAATTTAAGATCTTGAACTCAGAAAAATCCATATTTCAGTATCAAAATCAAGAGTTTGCTCACATCTTTAAACACAGAAACCCAAATGAACAAATTAAAGGAATATAGACTCTATTAAGACCCTCGCATATCCTCCCCTCCCCCTTATTTTTTCTGAATCATTATTCGCATCTATGAAGAATCAGTTTATCGTGCGGGTTATCATTTCGAATCAGAAACAGAAGAATTACGATTATCGACACTGTGATGAAGCAAATAAGGAGTGTATAATTTGGTTTTTATAAATTTTTTCCACAATTTTTATATTTTTTCTAAAATTACTCTGCATTGTCATAAAATTGAATTCAATTTTTCAATAACACAAAAAGAGTTGTAATAAATGTCAGAAGTAAAAGACGGACTTTTTTACACCAAGACGCACCAATGGTTTGATCCTAGCTCTGGGGCTGTTGGCTTAACTGCTTACGCTGCCGAGCAATTAGGTGAGATTTCTTTTGTAGATGTCGATCCTATTGAAGGCTCAGATGTTTCACAAGTAGAAATGGATGGCGAGGAGCCTGCTAGCGATCCATTAGATGCGACAGTTGAATCCAGTAAAGCTGTTGGAGATATTTATAGTCCAGTTTCTGGAACTGTGTCCGAAACTAATGGAGATTTATTAGATTATCCTGAAAGAGTAAATGAAGACCCATATGGAGAAGGATGGCTTTTTAAGGTAGATCCTTCCAATTGGGATGCTGAAAAGGGTAATTTATTAGACGCTGGAGCTTACAAAGATTTTATCGCTGGATTAGAGTAAATTTGTTTAGAATTATTATAAATACTTTTCTTTTTTTTTATTTTAACCTTTCTCATGAATGAAATCAATAAATTTACATTAGGTTTGATAGTGAATCCCATCTCTGGTATGGGCGGGAGCGTAGGGCTGAAAGGAACGGATGGAAGGGCCACGCTAACCAAGGCGATTTCCCTTGGTGCAGAGCCGAATGCGCTGAATAGAACAAAAGAACTATTAGCAGAATTAAGATCAGTTAAACCTAAATTGAAATTTGTCACATGCCCAAAATTTATGGGCGAATATGCGCTCAAAGAGTTCGGATTCAATCGTGAAGTTCTCGAGGACCAAATATTTGAGAGATATGAAAACATCTATGATACGACCGCAGAGCATACCAAAATTATGGCATACAACTTAAAACAGCGATCCGATATTGATCTCCTCCTATTTGTTGGAGGGGATGGCACTGCTCGAGACATTCAATCGGTTATTGGTAAGACAAAACCGTGCTTAGGCATACCCGCCGGAGTTAAAATTTATTCAAGTGTGTTTGCTGTGACTCCGAAAGTCGCCTCCAATTTAATTTTACGTTTCCTCTGGGGTGAGCTCCCTCTAAAGGAGGCGGAGGTTTTGGATATCGACGAGCAACGATTTCGGGAGGGAAAACTGGTGTCTGAATTATATGGATTCCTTCTCGTACCCTATGCGCCTGACTATTCCCAGAGATCAAAGATGGGGAGTCTGGACTCAGATTTGGACAATCAAGAGAGAATCGCTAAGAAAATTGTAGAAGAATTTCAAGAGGGAACTAATTATCTTATTGGTCCTGGAACAACCACGAAAGCGATTGCAGATATGCTTAATCAAGACAAATCGGTGCTTGGAGTGGATCTTTTCCGAAATAAAAAAATTATCGCGATGGATTTAAATGAATCAGACATTCTAAATCTTATCACCGACCAATCATGCAAAATTATCGTTTCTCCCATCGGACGGCAAGGATTTATTTTTGGGCGAGGTAATTTACAACTCTCGCCGAATGTGATCCGGGAAGTAGGCATAGAAAATATCATTATTATTTCAACCAAATATAAGCTTCAAAACATCCCAAATCAGATCTTGCGAATTGATACGAGAGATACAGCCCTCGATGAGAAGATGAGTGGATTATATCGGGTGGTCGTGGATTACGATGAACTCCGTATTTGTGAGGTGAAATAAGAACTGTTTGGGTTTATATATATATATGGAACTAGTAAAAAAATGAAATTAGTAAATTCAGAATGATTAGATTAGTAATATCTAATTAAGTTCTGCAGAAATTCTCTAATCGCTTGAGTTTTTATCCCTAACATGATCTGGAGCGTGACAAAGGAGACCAGAATTAAAATAAATCCAATAGCCAAGATTTTAATCGCAGTATTTCTGTCATATACGTATTTTGAGGCTTGATAGAGGAACAGATACCCTAAGCTCGAGAGAAAAATAACAATACTCGCGATAATACCTTCAATGATAAATTGATAGCTGATGTTAGGATACAGAAAGATAGGCTCTCCGTCAGGATTTGCCCCAACCGCGGGGGGTTCCCTATAGATTATGTACAGAATTCCTGTTTGTAGCACAAATAACACAATAAAGATAAGGATCAATCCAAGATTTTTCGAAGGACTGGGCAGATCGATGGCTCGACGCGCTTTCAAGCGGGGAAACTTAATTTTCGGTTTCCGTAGAGATTCTCCGAAAATCCACGGGGTTTTTGACTTCATTTTTTCGAGTACCGTTTCTGACCCGCTAACCTCAGATTTCTTTCTTTTTTTGATAGACTGCGATTTGTTACTCATATTCAAGGCACATTAAAACAATATTGAATTAAATAATTCACTTATAATTAAAAATTTAATTCTATTGAAAAGTTTGTCAAATAATTTATCTTATATTTTGCAGAAGTTCGATAAGAAGAGACCATATTTTTGCTACGCTTTTAATCCTCAATTTCTCATCTGGCGAGTGTCCTCCCAATACGGTCGGACCGAGCGATATCATCTCAAGGTTCGGCGCTTTTTCTTTCATAATTCCCGTCTCCAATCCAGCATGAATGGTATGAATTTGAGGCTCCTCGTTAAAGAGATTTAAATAGCTTTTTTTAGCGATCTTGAGAAGTTCAGAGTCAAAATTCGGTTGCCATCCCGGATATCCTCCTTTATGCTCGATTTCCAAGTCCAAGTCTGACAATTCGAATAATGCGATTATTTTTTCTTGAATAATGGTTTTGGAGATCTCATGAAGACTTCTCTGACTCGTTATAATGGTTAAAATATCCGAGTCTATTCGAATTGATGCTAGATTTGTGGAAGTGTAGACTAAATCCCTATCTTTTGGATGATACGAGATGGGACCGTTCGGCATAACATAAAGCAAATGGAGCAGTTTATCCGTAATTCTCTGGCTAAACATTTTCTGTTTTTGGATGTGTTCCACCTCGCTGAATTCGATCTTCATATCAGGTTCCACTTTAGAAATGCCCAGTTCGATTTCGGTCTTAGTCTGCTCCAATAACGAGAGCACTTGTTCAACGGAATTCTCTCTGGTATAAAATAATGCCTCCGCTTCCCGAGGGATCGCATTTGGCAGATTACCACCAGTTAGGGAAGCTAGATGAATATGATATTGATCATTAACTTTCCACAGCATCTTTGAAATTATTTTGATAGCGTTCGCCCGCCCTTTATTAATATCTACTCCTGAATGCCCTCCTTTCAAACCGGTTATTGTTAAATGGACTGGACGAAGCTCTCTGTCACACTCATCGATTTTTTGATAAGATAAATGAATCTTTCCAGTCGTATTTATTCCGCCCGCGCATCCGATTGTAAATGTATCATCTTCTTCCGAATCAAGATTAATAAGGTAATCTCCTTCAAGAAAGACAGGATCAATATTGAAGGCGCCGGTCAATCCTTTTTCCTCCTCCACGGTGAAAAGTAATTTTATAATCGGTTGCTGAATGGTTAGTTTCTGAGTGGATTGTGCTTCCAAGAGTGCCAGGGAAAAGGCAATTCCGACCCCATTATCTGCGCCTAAGGTCGTTCCTTTAGCAGTAAGCCATTTCTCTCCTCTATATTCTATAATTTCAAGATCTAAAGGATTTTTTTGAAAATCATGCAAAATCTCCTTATTTTTTTCACAGACCATATCCATATGACTCTGAAGGATTACAATTTTGTTGCTCTTTTGATCATCTAAGCTTGGAAATGCTATAAGATTCCCCGCATCATCCATTTGTGTATGATATCCTAATCGTTCACATTGATCCTTTATAAACGCTCGAATGCGTTCTTCATTCCCGGAACATCGCGGAACTTCTGAGATCGCTTGAAAATATTTCCAAAAGTGTTCTGGTTTTGAAAGATCTTCTAAATTGTTCATAAATGTTTTCTGCTCTATAAATATTTATAGTCAAATTTTTTTATACTTAATAATAAGCTGAATTCTATTTAATTTTAATTTGAATATATTCTAAGGGGCTTGAAAAAATAAAATGGGAGATTGGAAAGACCTTTATAGTGAAGTTAGAAAACGGAAAATGGAAGCACTTAACAAAAAAGATGTCGTGAAGGCGGTTGAGAAACATGGAAAGATTCTGGCAATTGAGGGAGAATATGAGAAACCAGACAAAGTTTTAGAGCATATGTACGCCTCAGAAAAAGAATTTATCAAACGGAAACACATCGATAAAAAAATTAGAAAAATCGACTTTAATCGCTTCGATCTCGTCTTAATTGGGTGTAGTGGCAGGAAAATCCCCGCAGCTGTCTTTTCGAAGGTAAAAGATTATGTCGCAAACGGAGGATGGTTGCTTACAACTGATTGGGCCATCGAAAGTATCGTAGAAGCGATTTTTCCTGGTTATATTCGTTGGAATAGAGAGAAAACGGATGATGCAGTAGTTTCTTGCCAAATTATAGAGAAAAATCATCCTTTTTTAGATGGCCTTTCAGGGGAGCTGGAACAGAGTAAATGGTCTTCGAAAAACTCCAAAAAAGATGAATTTCGATGGTGGCTTGAAAATAAAAGCTTTCCAATTCAAGTCGTAAATTACGATGCCGTACAAGTTCTCCTTAACTCATGGGAAATTAAAAAAAAATGGGGAGAGGGTCCAGTGTTAGTTTATTTTGATTATGGCAAACGAGGCGGACGCGTAATCCATATGATCTCCCATACACATCTCCAAAAAGGAGGTAAAAAAGGAAAATTTGCTTCTGCTATGATTCTTACCAACATCTTAGATGAGAAGGTCTCACAAAAAATGGGAATACAGAAAAGTTCTGGATATACCCAAAACTGGGAATCCTCGCAGTCCGGAACTCCTCAATACGGAGCAAATCAAACGCCGTTAGAAGAGCAATGGGTACAACCACAATCGCAAGATAATTATATCACCCCCTCAAACGTGAAGCCGGGGGGGGGAGGTGATATGGGCCTCACCACTACCTCTCAGATCATTGAGGTGAACCCGCAAGACCCTAAGTTTTCCTATGGAAGTAAATGTGCGGTCTGTGGCTATGATTTTGGCGAATATACGAAAACCATTTATAGGTGCAAAGAATGTGGCACCCCTTATCATGAAAATTGTCTTAATCAACAAATAAATGAAGGCACATGTAAAAACTGCGGAAGGATTCTCCTCTGGTAAGAAAGGATACCCTTTTCATGGATTTCATTTTAGAAAATAATTGTCTGGGTTTAGTTTGAGAGGGGTTAATTAAAGCAGAAAGCTCTTTTTATCCCACACTTTTATTTATATACCAAGCACTATTTAATTAGGCTGATGTGTAATATGGTCGATTTAGAACAAATATATGAAGAAGTTGATAATTTAGATACTGATACCATTTTAAAGGTTTTAAACGACTTGATTTCCGTTAAAACCGTTATTCCCCCCGCAGACAATTATCGGGAGTATGTGGACATGATTACTCCATATTTTGAGAAATTCGAGTTCAAAAATGAAGAGGTTATCCAACCCGAAGAGCTTATAGAAGAAATTCCCTATCCATTAAACGGTCCGCGGATTAATTTGGTCTCAAAAAAGGATTTTAACAAAGAGAAGTGGGTAACTTTTTACGGACATATGGATGTAGTGCCCGCCCCGACAGAAGAGGAGCGTGAATGGCGATTTGATCCGTTTAAAGCTACGATGATAAAGAGTGGGAAAATCTATGGGCGCGGTGTGGCAGATATGAAAGGTTCGATGGCGTGCGTAATCCTTGCCCTTCAAGTCATGGAAAAACTAACTCTCACCCCGAAATACAATATCAATGTTGTGAATTGTACTGATGAGGAAATTGGCATTTATCCGGGTGTTCGATACCTCACAGAAGAGGGCTACGTCAAGGGTATAATATATTGTATGGAGGGGGTCATTGACCCGATCATAGTTGTTGGGTGCACGGGCGCGCTTAATGTCGACGTGGAGACTGTTGGGCGCAGCTGCCATTCCGGGATGAACTTTATGGGCGTCAACGCTCTGGAAGAAATGGTACCGATTTTGGTTGAACTGATGCATCTTAAAAAGGTGGTCGAGGAGCGTGAAAGCGATGATATTCCTGGACTGCCACGGTTCGGATCCGGAGAAGATCGCAATATGACTCCGATGTTCAATCTTGATGTGATTAGAGCGGGAGAAAAGCCAAATATTGTCCCAGGTACTTGTACACTCACAATCAACCGGCGTCTCATTCCCGAAGAAAAGATCGAAAATGTCAAACAAGAAATCTTGGACGCGATCAATGCAGGAAAAGAGCGAAGCAAAGCGTTGGACGTGAAAATCACCTTTAAATATGATTATCCCGCCGTCAGAATGGATCCAAACGCTCCCGGAGTAAAACGAATGAAAAAAGTGATCAAGATGGTTCAAAATATACCTGAAGATAAGATGAGAATGATTGGAATGGGGGGAAGTACTGATATGGGATTTGTATCCGAAATCTTAGGGACTAATGATATTATCTTTCGCGGGGTAGGAAATGTAGGTTCAAATGCGCACGGGGTTAATGAAACTATCAAGCTCAAAGACATACGCACCTTTATCAAAGAATTAATCATCTTTCTCTGCGCTGATCTTTAAAAACATCTCTCATTTTCTCTTTTTTTTCTTTTCAGAGTAAGAACTATTTATACAACTTAAGATTTGTAAAAGTGTTTAATTTTTCTGAATATTATTCTAGTTTTATTATACTATCTATATTTATTTCTGAACATTCTATCGAAAAAATAAAACACGAATGAAGGTTATTTAATAAAGCAAAAACTCTACTAATTAAATACCCAAAAAAATATCTCCTATGCAACTTAAAAAGATTATTACTAAACTATAGATTATCTCTGCGATATTCTATATTTTGTCCATGTTGATTATCAAATTCCTTTTCCGTGAGTAATACCAAAACGAATTTGCCTCCTCTAATAAAGTCGATATGAACTACATTGTACGAATCTCCTGGATATACGTGTTCCGTTCGAAAATTATCATTCATTACCTTTATTAATTTAGGATAAAATTCTCGCTTTGAAGGATCACCGACAACAGCAAAAATGATATCCATATCGCTATCCGGGCGATATTGTTGTTTTGCTCTTGATCCTGCTTTTGCAACTCTTGAGATTTTTAAGCCTTGATGGGTTAGCACATTATATATTGATCTCCATAATCTATGATATCTGTCCTCTGAAGGTACCATAAGATAATTTTAGTAAATACTATATATTAATGTTTATATATATTTAACTGAAAACATCGGAGAGGATCTTAAATTTCAATCCAGAAAGAAGGAAAAGAGTTATTAGAAAAACATGGTTCCCTATATTCTCAGCTTATTAATATTCCCGAACAGCGAAGCATGACATTTTTCACTGAAAAAGAAAAAGGAGACTTATTTGGAAAACCCCGGTTTAATCATCGTTTCTATAGCTGGCCTGAACAATTACTCGTAGATCTAAGAAACCATTTGCAAGATTTATGGTTTTTTTTTGATAGATATTCCTTTTATTTTGATAGGACTATTTTTCCTTTATTAGCTCATGGAGAAAAAAGAGAATCTAAAAAGTCCATACTATTTTTATTAGAACGAGATGTATGGGAAACTGATGAAGTATATGGAAAATATCTCATTAATATTAGGAAAACCGATACCAAGATTGGATATTATCGATTTGGAAAAATCTACCGTGAAATTTTGTTGTCCTCAACCAATATGGATGACATTATAAACTGGATATGTAAGGATGCAGTAAGACAAATTCAAAATCAATTTATTTACCTATGGAATAAAATTGAAAAGGAAATTAAAGTTTGTATAAAGGAAGAACATACAAAAAAACCTATTGTGGAATTAGATTCCAATTACTTACAAGAACAATTTAAAAAAACTAAGGAAATCGTCGAAGAATGGCCAGAAGCTGCGTTATTAAGTTTAGGCCGTATCATTGAAATCTGGTTACTTATTGAACTTGAAGAGATCTCTCAAGTCAGAAAAGTAATTCAAATTGAGTAAATTTTGTTTCAATAAAGGCTTCTTGGCAAAATTAGATTTTGTTTGAAATAGTTTTTCAGTAAATATAAATGAGTTATGAAAAGAGAAAAAAATAATAATATTAATAATAATCTCTCGAAAATGTCAAAGATCCCAGTTAATCAAAGAAATTTTGCCCTCAAAATTAATTCGTTATGTCAACTTGACGAACTTGATGATTTGGAGGGAATAAAAAGAATAGATTTGTCTCATAATAATATTACCAAACTCGATTGTTGGGAAAAATTAGAAAATTTTGAAGAGATAAATCTCTCATTTAATCAAATCTCTGATATCTCTCCACTTTTAGCTTTAAAAAATATGAAAATACTTTTTATCAACAGAAATAAGATCCATATGAACCTAATCGAACAATTCAAAGAAAAGCGACCCGATGTAAAGTTCTATATTGATCATGTGATAAAAAACGGAAAAAGGTATTATAATATAAATAAAATAAATAATGATTTGATTAAAAATGATCTACCTGGAATTGCTTTAGGGAGAATGAGTAATTTTGATGAGATAGAAGGGTTAGGAAATTATGATAATCTATTTGGTCTATTTATAAGGGGATTAAAATCTTTTGCAGGTATAGAAGATTTAACTAATTTAAAGACTCTAATTGTATTGGAAGGAGAATTTACTACCATTAGTGGTCTTGAAAATTTAAAAAACTTGGAAGTATTAGTACTTGAACATCCATATGAAGTTTGTAGATTAGAAAATTTGCAAAATCTAAATAAACTCCGCCATTTTATTCTAGGAGGATATTTTGAAAATGAAGGATTTCTTCTCGAGAAAATAGAAGGTTTGGAAAATTTATCACTTTTAGAAATTTTAGAAATGCCCTTTTGTTCTTTGGAAAAAATTGAAGGATTAGAACGTTTGGAGAATTTAAAAATGTTATATCTCCCATTTAATTATATCTCTAAGATTCAAGGTTTAGGAAACCTTAAAAGTTTAGAGTATCTCAATATTGGATCAAATAAGATTTCAAAGATTGAGGGATTAAATAAACTTCATAATCTAATCGAATTGTATCTAGATCATAATATTTTGAAAAAAATTGAAAATCTTGAAAATTTAAAAAACTTAAAAATTTTACATCTGAATAACAATAAAATTACTAAAATTGAAGGTTTAAATAGTCTTCAAAATTTAAAGATTTTAAATATGGAGGAAAATCAGATTAGAATAATCGAAAATCTCAAAAGTTTAAAAAGTTTAGAGATATTAAATTTAAGAAACAATAAAATTGAAATAATTCAGGGATTAGAAGACTTGAGGAATTTAAAAACATTAATTTTAGATTCTAATGAAATATCAAGGATTGATGGTTTAAAAAAGCTTTCTTGTTTGGAAGTTTTATTTTTAGATTCAAATAAAATTACCAAAATTCAAGGATTAAAAGACTTGAGGAATTTAAAACAATTATCTTTAGGTTTTAATAAAATCATGAAGATTGAAAATTTGCAGGATTTACCCTATTTGGAAAAAATATGGCTCAATCATAATAAGTTATTGAACTTCAATGTTAAGAATCACA
>WJIN01000438.1 GCA_014730295.1 Promethearchaeota archaeon
CTTTTTTTTTTTGACAGGATGCCTGGGACCGAACCAGATTTTTTATAATTTTTAGGTTGCGCATGCGCAACTAATTTTAAAAAAAAATAAAAAAAAATAATTATAGTTTTTTAGTTTCAAGTTGGTCCTTTAAATCATCAATTCTTTCTAAAAAAAGGGCGGATGCCGAACCGGGTTTAGCTTTTGAATCCAATTGGTTATGAAGTCGTAGATGCATCTCCCGAAAGATTTGCCAATAATATTTCCCTAGATGTGTTCTTAGGGTTTTCTTTGATTTTTTAGAGGGTTTTTTAGGTTTGGATTTAGGTGTTTTTTCTCGGTCATCTTCAAGGTGTTTCCTATCTTCTTTTTTTAGGGTTGAGAAATCAAACTCTGGCATTTTTTATAAAACCTCACTTGCTAATTGTTTTATGCGATTTATTTCATTTGTTGTTAATTCAATTTTAATACCTGTTTCAACGAATTTAGGGATCATTTTCTTGAGAATAGTAGTATCTAGTGATGCATCTTTTTTACCTTGGACCATTGGGATCCCTCGATACATAGTATACGGTTTTGCTCGCTCTTTTTGGTCATTTTCAAACGTTTTTTTGCCTACAGATTTAACTAAACCTTCATTTTTTAAACGATAAATATAAACTTTCGTTTCATTTTCAGTAAACGTTTCATTGGTCCTCTGAAGCTCTTGGGAAATCTCCTTACTAGTTAAATCCTTATCCAATAGAAGTTGATATACTTGATCTTTTTTTGACATTTTATTACCTCGAAATTTTTAGGTTTCTAAAAAAATAAATAGTTTTTATTGATTTAGCCTAAAAAGCTTTCTAATTTAGAATATATTTTATTTGTGAGCCAAAGCTCATTCAAACATTCAAGATCATCCCATTCAGAAACGATTATATCGCCTCCAAAATCGACAATTGATTTCCAAATACCATCTTCCTCAAATATAGTAACCTTATTGATTTGATCGCTTGGATTATATGTTTCGTATATCTTGTTAGAGATTCCTCTTTGGGTCTTCTCAAACTCGTTAATTACATCTCCTTTCGACATTTTTTTTTTCACTCTTTTTTTGTGTTATTTTTGTTAATTATTTGTTAATTATACTAAAGTAAACTACCTATTTAAATGTTATTTTTGTTAACCATACTATAGGGTTAACAATCACTTGTTAACTATGGAAATAAATAAAACTAAAAACAGATAAATTATGTATTAGATTAATTGTATAGTAGTTCTACCCTCTGGTTTTGATTTAGGGTGTAATGTAAGACTATTGCAATATTAGATTCTAAAATATTGCAAATACCTAACATTTTTATTTTCTTATCACCTATCAATATTTAATATGATTGATATAAAATTAACGAAAGAACTCGAAAGTTTTTTCTATAAAGATGTTCAAACCCATTCTAAAAATACTCAAGAAACTAAGCTATTGGCATTACAACAATTCTTTGGTGTAATTGGACCGAAGGATACGAAAGATATGACCGATAAGGATATTATTGCCTATATTAATTCTGATGTTTTTAAAACACTTAAGAACTCAAGTAAAAATACTAAAATTGCCTATATTAATACGTTTCTAAAGCATTTTGGCCGAGAAGATTTAGCAGAACAATTCCAACGGTATTCTACTAAAGGTAAAGAAATTAACAAAAATGAACTAATCTCCAGGGACGATCTGGAAAAGATCTTGAAATCAGCAGGGAAAATAAAATATAAAACCTTAATTATGGTTTTATATGAAAGTGCATGCCGGAGAAACGAATTAATAAATATAAAATGGAAACATATCAAATATCATGAAAATTATACAAATTTATGGATTGAAGTTTCCAAGTCAAAAGCTCGGAATATACCCTTAGTAGAAGCAACCCCTTTCCTTCAAGAGTATTTCAATTCAAAGAATTATCCTAAAAATCAAGAATATATTGAAGAGAAATTATTTGGGTATGCTGATTCCTATGTTAATCAGTTATTAAAGAAAATAGAGCGAAAAACCAAGAAAAGGTTTCCAAGCTTTAAGAAATCCCTAAACCCTCATTTATTTAGACATTCTCGATTGACTGAATTAGCAACGAACCGAAACCTTAATGAACCTCAATTAAGGAAATTTGCCGGATGGTCAAAAAACTCTGATATGCCTGCAATCTACTTTCACTTGGATGATTCGGACCTAAGAAATGAATTGATTGGAGAAGAAAAGAAAAAACAAGAAATAGAAATTAAGAAACTGGAGAGAATTGAATGTACGGTCTGCGGAAAGGAGAATACTGAATTAAATAGTTTCTGTTGGAACTGTGGTAATCTCATAGATAAAGAGCTTGCATCTGCTGTAGCAGCGGGAAAGTTTAATGAACGAGAGCAGATTAAAAACCTTCATGAAAAAATACAATTTTTAGAACAAGAAAATGAAAATTTATTGGACCAGGTAAAACAAGTAAAACTTGGTTACCAAAAAATGGAGGAAAAATTAACCCAAATTTTGAAGTCACAGGTAAGTCACAAGTGAGTATAAGAACTTATCTCCATAGTACCCTTTCCATTCTTTAGGTGGCCAATCCCTCGTTGGAGTGTATAGAAACCAAACTTGAATTGATTTTCCAATTGATTAAGTTTTGAATTAAGGTGATTGACTCTGGAGAGCTTTTCTTGCTCTATTTTGTAGATTAAAGTAAGCAGATCAAGATTAATATTATTCTGATTCTTTAGATTTAATGCCATCTTCTTGAGAATTTCGACGATTTCAGAATGATTTATTTCTATTTCGAGTTCTAGATTAATGATAAGTTCCTCGATCCTCTCCATTAATTCGTTATTTTTCTTTGAGTAATTAAACGTTCCCATAATGGAAGGAATACATTCCGCAGGCTTGACTATTAAATCACGAATAATTCTGCTCTCAGGTTCGGAACCTATTACTTCAAACTCAGGATCGTCCAAATCAGAATAGTCTATTTTAATATCTACATCACCAAAGCGAGCGTATTTTACTCTAATATGGGCCCCTTTTAGACTCTCATCAACAACTTGTTTTGGACCGATTTTATTCGCTAGATGTACATATTCAAACTTCTTCTTCTTGGAGCGATGATCTTGCATTAATTCAATCAGATATTTATGTTCCTTTGGTCTTAAAAAAGGAAAAGCTTTATTATAAAAATGGTTTAAAAATAGTCCTACATCTTTTAAACCTTTTTTAATATGAAATTTCATGTATCCAGTAGCATTTAAATGAATATTGAAACATAAACCCATTTGACTTTGTTTTTGTTTATTGATTGGATAAGCATTTTTGGACCGATCATAAGTGATATTGTAGTTCTTTTCAATTTTTTCTAGAATTTTTTTATCTAATTCTTTATTAATTGGATCTAGTCTTAACTCTATGCTTTTGAAATGGTCCCATGAATGTCGGGAGATAAAGATATCCATCTCCGATTTAGTCCTCTCGATCTCTCTCGAAAGAGCCTTAGGATCCATTCTATCCCCTTTTTGAGGTCCCGACGTGGAGTCTCGATCTGAAGAGGGGGGGGACCCAGACCCCTCTCTTTTCCCCCATTCGTTGGAATAATCTGGATCGGATTTTCCAGTCGAAATTGAGGTGGTTTTTTCAGGGGGATTATTATAATTTTTCTTTATGCCCTCCATGATAGAACGTAATCTATTATATTTTAGCACCTTGATTTCGTGTGGAGAATTGAAGTGAAAGTAAATTTCTCTAAAAATATTTTTAGTTGTTCGGATTTTCAATTCTTTAAGAAATAGGTTCCTTTTTATTACTTTTAGCTCAATTTCATTAAGTTCAATTATCCTTCGCTCTTCAAGATTTTTTAGAAATAATCCAAGCTCTGCTGAAATATGACTTCCCATAACATCTAAAAAATTATGGGAACGGGATTTTTCTATGGGAAGTCGAATTTCGTCGAAGTAGGTTCGTTTTTTGCATTGCTCACATTTAGTTCTGATTTGATCAGGGGGGTGATCCTTTTGAGGGTGATATTCTTGAATATGTTTGCAAGCTCTACATCTTATTCTCATAAGAATCACCAGATCCTAAGTGAAGTCGCGCATGCGCGACTTTTCTTGAGAAAACTCTTTCCTCTCCGATTTTTCATTGTCTTCAGATTTGCATATTGAAAAATAGGATAAAATATCATCTACCTCACGTTGACTTAAGCCTAAATTGTTGACCATAAACTCGACTTCTTCAGGTATATAGAGGATTCTTTTTTGACCATCTTCTTTTAGGTGAATTCTGGTTTTTGGATAAAGAACAAATTTTCTGAGAATAATTAATAGAGTCCTTTCGGGAATATCAAATTCCTTTGCTATATCTTTTAGTTCTGGCCAACTATAAAGTTCTACATATTCAATTAGATCTTTGATTCTCAGAGTGACCCCCCCTTTTTGAATGTATACCCGCACTTCTTGCATTTATAGAATTTGGAAATGTTTCTTAACTCGGTTCCAAAACATATTGGGCAATCGGGTAGGACTATTTTTGCGTCCATCTCGTCCTTATCCTTAGTTAAAATCTCTATAATACGTTTAAACTCCGAAAACTCTTTTTTAGTTATTGTTTTATTTTTAAATTTAGGTTCTAATTCATCCATTCTATCGCAAATTAGGTCGCCATTGTAAATTAGAGCATCCCCTTCCCTTAAAGTCCAATCATAAATCTCGTCATTCTTCAACTATGGTTTACCTCTCATATTTTTCTATGATCGCATCGATTTCTGCTATCTTATCTCGGATCTCTATCAAAAATCTCCTAACTTTTCCAATTAATTTTTCTTTATCTTCAGGGAGCGTCCTTTCCAAATGTTCTTTCCAAGCTTGAATCTTGTTATTCACATCAGTATTCGTTTCCATGAGTCTCTTCCTCTCCATATATTTCTAGATAAAATATTAAACTTATAGCATAAAGAATTCCGAAAAAAACAACGGTTAAAACAAATTGTATAGCCGGGATTATATCGGCCAAATAGAATGCTGAAGCTATTCCGAAACAGAAGGTATAAAGAAGAAATAAAAGCAGTTCAATTTTCTTCATGAGAGATATCCTCCTTTCCAGAAAATTGCGAGATATACAATAAATACGGTTCCAATTAGAATTGTTAATATTAACAATCTCGTACCCTTCCAACCCTTAAAAACACGGTCAACCCTTTGAAGATCGGATTTTTTAGCTATTCTTACTTTAATATTATTGGATGATTTGGAATTTGACAGAATGCCTGGCCGGGCCGAAGTTAAATTCTGATCATCCACTTCTTTTTTCCTTTTTTTTGACATTGTTTTCCTCCTCGGAATTCTTGATCTCTTTAATTAAAATTTCTGATACAAAATCTTTCATTGTTTTCTCTTGTTTGGCGGCTTCGATTCTTATTCTCTTATGAAGCTTGCCATCAAGAGTCAAATGTTTAATCATTTTTTATTTTACCTCCAATTATTTTAGAGTTAATTTTTTTATGTCTATTTTTTAAGTAGTTTATTTATTAAGTTATACTTTCTAATTTTCATTTATATTCTTAAGAGAGAGGATTTAGTAAAATAGTGAAGAGAGTTAAATTGATTGTAAGAGGGACTCCCCCTTTCTCCTTAGATTCTTTACTAATTTCTTATATATTATTAGAACGAGATCAAATCGACAAAATAGATCTGAACCATTACTCTAATTTGAGCTTAGGCGATTGTAACTAATGTATTCGTTTATAGTCAAATATAGTACAAAAATAATTAAATTAATTCGGATGCGATCTCGTCTAATTTATTTTTATATAACCGTTTTTTACGATAGAGTTCGGACTCTGAAATTGAAAAATAGGATGCAATTTTATCATTTTGAATTTTGAACTCTTTGTTTAGATCGTCAAGGAAACCTCCTAAGAGTTCTTCTGTCTTCTCTTTCGTATCACGTGGGGTCTCCCATCCCTTTTTTTCGCATAGCTCAGTCATTAGAGATTTACGTTCTGCTTTATTGCCTGTATACATATAGATGTTTAACTCTAGATCTCGCCTTGTTTCTGAGTGTTTAAGGATCTCTCGCTTTATATCTGATTCCAAGGGAAAGGCAACCACCTCGTCAGTATCATATAAATTATATTTCTTAATAAATTTAATAGGGTTTTTTATGTAGTATTCTCCAGTGCTGCGCCCAATTATACGATATTTAACAAATAAGTTCCATGATCGCTTGGAAAAGCTCGGTTTCATTACCATGTCCACCATTTTGCGGGTCCGCTTGGGGATTTGTTTATCTTCTTGCCCTGTAATCAGTACGGTTATTTTACGTTTACGAGAAATATTAACGATAATATTCTGTAGACGTTTTACATTATCCAGTGCACCGTAGTCATCGGCAATAATAAGGCAATTCTTCACTTGAGTAACACTCATAAACATAAATGGAGTATAGTGAAAGTTAGGGACATTAAAATGACAATTACTATAGATCTTCCCATGAGGGTTTAGTAAGCTCCAGAGCTTCGCATAGAGAGCAGTCCATAGGGTTTTACCTCCTCCCATTGGAGCTATTAATGCATAGAGTGGCATTTAGAAACCATCCCCTCCGGATCCGAAAAAGTTTTTAATTCGCCCCCAAAATGAGACTTGTTTATTCATATTATATTCGACGGCTATTGCTTTTGATATATTTTCTATCGCCTTCATGATACTTTTTTCGTGTTTTCTATCAATATGCTTTCGGTTTTGCTCTTCCCATGACAGTAGTCTTCTAAAGTCTTTATCGGTATTAAGCATTGTATGCAGTCTTAATTCAGATTTTTTGTAGTCTTTAACATTGTTAAGCATGGAGATTAACATCATTAGAGATTTAGCTAAGGCATCATCAACCTCATTATCCTTCTTAGTTTTTATGGTCTTAAATGAATCCATAATGATCTTCGCTGGATCGGTTATCTCTTGAGTTTGAGTTTTGCTCTCCTTTGCTTTAGTCATTACAAGATCAACCCCCATAGAAAAATTAGTTTAAAGAAAATTAATTGGAAAACATCAATAAAATGCAAATATAAATCCGGGCCTATATTTAAAAAGAGATTAGTAATTATTTTTTCTCCCTCTCCTTCCTCGGGAGGAGGTGCCATCGCTCCAGGTTTCATAGTTAAAAGACAAATAATATACGTAATGAGTATACTCATTGCACACGCCATAAATGCGATTACCATCTGGGCAGGACTTAGTCTTAGTGCCCTCCAAGCTCGTTCTGTAACTGCACTACTCGTTTTAGCATCAAGTTCCCCGGATGATCTTCCAAGCTCCACCATCTTATGCTTCTCTGTATCAAATTGGAATGTACAACTCACGGGATAACCTCGTTGACAAATGAAATAGGGTTTCCCTCCGATGTACATTGCGGGCCTGTCTAGCACGAAGATCTCCCCGAACTCGTTTAGCCTAACCACGGGCATTACATCCGACATCGGTTTTTGAACAAATTCCTTCGCATGGGGATCAAATAAATATAGGATGATCGCCTTCGCTCCTAAGAGCTTTTTAGGAACATCCTTTAGTTTCGCTCCGAACCCTTCCAATGCCTCGTTTGGAATTGACGAATCGGGTGAGATTCCATGCTTTTCCCGAAACTTTTCAATTGCTTTAATTAATTTCTTTTTATCTCGCTCCCCTTTAATAGGATTTTCTCGTATATATTGTTCGATAAACCGATTTTGTTTCTCAGTATCTTCCCGACGTTCTAACTTTTCTTTCGTTCCCTGGATCGGTTTTTCACAATTAATACAAGTAGTACTAAATTCTTCAATTTTTGTTCCGCACCAAGGGCAGAATTGAATTGAAGAATCGTCTGTTTTCGTATTGCTCATTCTTTTATGTCCACCTTCCGAAGACTTCCTTAATTCTAATTATAATTTCATAAGTTAAGTTAATTGGTATCATATAAACTTTGATACAATTCTCTAATTGTTCTGCTCGTCTAACAAAACCACGTGATTTTGTTAAAATATATTTCTCTAATAGCATTCCAATCATAATAAAATACCACATAATATATAATACGATTGCCGGCAAATTGTTAAATACATCAGTCATACCGTCAATAAAGTATTCCGAGATTGATGTTAATAGTGAATGGACTTGGTCATAGATCTCCCAATAATCGGCATTTCCGAGCGAGAGTGCCCATAGTAAGCCTGCAATAATTAGGGCCCATACCGTAATAAAGAACTCTATGGCGATTAGGTAAAAGTCATTAAATAACCAGTCTAAAAATGGATCCAGCCAAGTAACCCAGATAAAATCGAGAAAACGCCAGATCCAGCCGACTATATAAATTAAGCGTCCTAAGCCGTACCAGTAAAACCACAACAACCCACTCCACACGTTAAACCATACGGTATTCCAGAAAAACGGCACGACCACGACGAACAACAGCCAAGTGAACACGAATGCGACCGCCATCCAAATTAGGAAGAAAATGTACTGTAGTATTAGCAACAGAGCATTTATAATAAAAACAATTGCATTTCGCATAAAATTAAATGAAATAGTAAAGTCAAAGTCACCTGGGAAGTCAAATTCCCACCGCCAGCTTCCTAAATCACTTCTTTTTATTGTCTCGTCTTCATAATAGAAGTACGCGGTTGTTGCGACGCCCTCAAAGGTGGTATACTCTTGATCTATCGTATTGTCAACCGTATCGTTGTAGAAGTCTACTTCCTCCGTGTAATAGATATTTTCGGGCGTCGTCTCAGCTAATTGAAATATCATATATTCCCACGAGTCGCCCCGTTCGGGCATCGGATTATCCTCGCTTGGTTCGGGCGGTTCTGGATCGGGGACATAATCGCTTACACCTTTCTCATCAGTTATGTAAGGGATTGACAAGAATCCTTGAAAATCATAATCCGAGACATACTGTAAGTATCTCATTCGCTTCAAAGAAGGATGTGTATTGTAATGCCAATGCCAAGTCTCATAAAGAAATTCCTCATTAGTTCCTTTTTCATATGCGGTATAGGCATTCATATAGCGACTAGTCCAACCGCTATGTTGCGAGAAATTATCATATGTGTAAGTGTAACTTATGTTTTGATTGAGTATTAGTTGTAATCTAAATCCTATCCCTTCTTCGCTCGGATCTGTGTAATCCGTACCTAAATAGCTGTGTATTTGATATTCCAAACTAGTAATATTGGCTACATAGAAATTGGAATACTCGAAGATCGTCGATGTGCTTAACCAACCCCCCATATAGGGCGTCCCTTTTAGATAAATGTCGCAGATCTCGGTTTTATTAAATAGAATATAGTATATGTATCTATATTCTAGCCCGTCCGTGAAGCTAGAAGGCGATTCTTTATCATATATGTAAAAGGTCGTAGTAATTGCTTCGTAACTCTGTGTAAAGTTAGCATAATTATGCACTGTCCAATTTACATCAATATAATCTATAAAAAGTCTAAATACATCGAAGCTTCTATTCGAAATCACACTTACATTAATTCTATTATTTTGATCTAGGAAATCGGATATATTAGTAAATGAATAGCTTAGATTAACCCACTGGTCGGTTGTATTAGTCTGTATATGTGTATATGCATTTTCTGTGTAATTATATAATGATACATTAAGTGTATTAGTTATATTAGTTCTAAAATTCATATTGAGTTTATAATCATAATGATTTTCTTCAATTTGATTAGTAGTTAAACTCATATTGATATCGTGTAAATCTCTCGAATTATTAACCAAGCTATCTCCTTTTTCAAAAGGAGGATATGTATTAGGAAAAACTCCAAAGCCGTCTACATATCCCATATTACTTATTACAATATATTGAAAATTTGAAATTAGACCATTACGAATATCAATATCATTGTAAGTTTCTATACCGTATTTGGATTCTAGCCGCACATCATAATGCCCTTCCGTGTTTGACCAATCTAATTGAATGTGATACCAAGTTGAGGGCTGTGGGTCTTCAAACCCAAGCGAATTTAAATTACCCCCGTCTACTTTTTTCCAAATCCCATCTCTAAGTTGTATATTGCATCGCGCGTGCGGGTAAGAACTTGAACGCACAAGCATAGCGTGATAGACAGATCCACTATCTATAGTTTCTGGCGTATAAAACCACGCTTCCGCCCCACCTTCGGTGTCAAATTTCGAAGAATTTGTCATTTGGACTTGTCCCCCGTCGACACTTGTATTCGCTATAACTCTGTGCACAGGATTACCAAATGAAGCATTTATGTAAAATTCCCCGCTCAGATCGGGGAAATCATCAACATTAGACTTAGAATAATTATTCATATCAAATGTATCATTGAAATATCCATATTCGGTTATGAAGGGTTCTGATTCGATTGTTAAGTTATTTCCGTTAATTTTATCCAAGTCCCCCGCGTCCAATTCGGTGCCATTGTAAATATGATAATCATACGCCCCCGTAGTGTTATCTTCAGAAAAATTAGCAATATAACGCTCATTATCTCGTATATTTTCGAAATAAAACTGATTCGCGACATACTGAGTATTATATTCGCTCTGAGTTTTAAAATGGTCTTCCGAATCTCGCGTAACATTCTTAGTGTCGTCCAATTCGTAAATATAGTTGTTTACTTCACCGCCATATTCATTTATCAGCGTGCTGTTGCTTTCATAAATATCTTGTGCGTAATTGTAATAATTAGTGTCCGTCTCGGCTTGGAGATTAACCTCGGCGTTCGAACTATTAACTTCTGTTAATAGAACACACAGACAAGCTAATGCGACCAAGAAATACTTGTATTTCCTAATTCCTTTCCTTAATTCTTTTATTTTCTCTTTTATTTTCATTTTTTTCAATAATTTTTCTATAAATTTCTATTAAAATAACCAAAATGGCATAAAATAGTGTAAATTGAAGTACATAGTAAAAGTGCACGCTTCCTAAGAGTGCACTGAATAAAATAATTCCTATGATAAGTTCGGCTAACCTAATTTTATTTTCCTTAATCATCTTTTATTTCACTCTCGGTTAAATTACTTGCTACAAAAATAATAATAAAAATATACCAATTCCAGGTTAGGAAAAAAACCCCTTGGATGGTATTTGATTCAAACACTTTTTCTACAAAAATTATTATATTAATAGTAACTCTCAGTCCAATATAACCCCCCCACGAGAGTGTGATATAGACTACAGAGACTAACATAATTGCTTTGAGGATCCCCTTCCGGCCCCCCATGGTAAGACCAATTGCTACTACATACATTCCTAATAAGAGAGAATTTAGAAGTGTCCAAATGAACGACCCTCCTTCGTTCTCTTCTAAAAACTCAATTATAATGACCCGATAAACAAATAAAAAGACAACAATAACAATGAGAAATACGACAACATAAACTTTAGTTTGACTAATAATCTCGTCATAAGATTTCTTTTTTACTACTCTAAGATAATATAAATATAAAAAAACGAGAATCGCAGCAATAATTACTCCCCAGAGTATTAGCTCCACTAAAGAGTCCCCCCCTTGGAATAATATAAATAAATAAATAATGCTGCGATAATAATTAAAATTACAATTATTAATGCCATTATGAATAGCCAAGTATTAAATGCATCGGGATATACATCCACGACTACATCTGATTCTGGATCGTCCGGATCTACGGGAACGATACTAGCGAATTCAAGGTTTTCCGAATTCCAGTACTCCGTTTTAAAGTCTTGAATCTCCAAGGTATTTGAAACCTCTAGGAAATTCGAGTCCTTATAGGTTTCGTCATTAGATATATCAGTTAAGGTATATTTATCATTGGATCCTGATATGGCTAATATCATTTCATCGGCAGAATCCTCAGGGTGATTCCAAATATATAAAGTCCAACTATCAACCTGGGATAAGTCACCATTAGTAATTACCGAAAATTTTGTCTCATTTTTGGACGTATCTTCTAGGGCAATTTGAAGAATATCGATGCAAGCGAAATCCTCTTTATCTGAAACCGCAAGTGGACTAGAAAGCTCTTCATTATACCAATTGTTCCTAAATTGTATCGTGAGATTATCTAATTCATCTCTAAGGTCTTCATTATCATATGTTAGATCAAAGTTATCAAAAAGTTTACCAGAAAATCTCCTAAGATCTCCTTCAGAGTCATATAATACATACGATGTCAGCCAAGCTTGAGCTAAAATTACATTTGTAAAAAATATGAGTGTGAAAGCTGAAATAAAAAGGATTTTTTTATTCATTTAATCTACCTCCAAGATGCCTACTCTCTTTTTTTGATTTCCCGTTAAACCATAGTCTACTTGGCTTAAGTACCCTCTACGTCTTTCAATTCTCATTCCGAGATAGATTAAAGCTACACAGAATCCGACAGGGAACATAATAATTAGAAATAAAATTACTATAATTTTTACGTATAATTTTGCCCATAACCGTCTAAACATGTTATAATCCATTTGTGTCATCTCCGATAATAATAATAAAGGGCTAACGCCAAGATCGCAATTAGTAATACGAGTACTAGCACAATAATAATATGAGTCCACCGGATTTCGTTAGTAAACAAATCAATGTATACGTATTTATCGTTGGATGTATCTTGCAGAAAACAGATTCCCTTGATGTAATACTCATTTGAGAACTCTGATTCACAGTCAAATCTGACTGTATCTGCATCTATTTCGTCTATATAATCCATCTCTTCATCCTCAATATCCCAGTAAACTTGCCATGTATCGAGAATCCCGAACATTTTAATACTATACCCGGTCCAAAACAGTGTGTTAATGTAAATATCATTATCCATATCTTCAATATCCCCTACGAAATTGAAGTTAATTTGAGAATCAGCATAATATACTTGTTCTAAATCGATCTGTGTAGGGTCTTGCTGTTGATTCCAGATTGATGTTTCAGCCTCTATTTTACGATAGAGTTCATTCGCCTTTTCTACTGTTAGATTCTCAAAGTCATAGATACTATCTACGATATCATTGATCTCCTTCTCGGTAAATCTATAGACATCCGACGCATAATCGCTAACCCAGACCTCTCTCTGGGATTCTGCTAACGTGAAAGAACTTAAAGCTATTAACTGGCAAAATAATAACAATAAAAGAGTTCCTTGCTTCTGGTTTTTAGTTAAAGTTTTAGTTTTCAAATTTGAAAAACCTCAATTAATTGAAAAATGTTCACTATTATATATTTAAATTGAACATTTTTAAACATTCTGCTAAAAATAGTGAAATTTGTTCAATTTAGTGATTGAAAATTTCTATCACCTCGAGGAGAAAGTAAAAGAAAAAAGTGAGCATGTTCACTTTTCCAATAGAGCAAAAAAAAGAAAAAAAAATTAGAGGTCTTTGGGTCTTTGACCCTTCAATATGATTTTCATATTAGATGTATAAGGTTCTAAAAGGGTTTTTCTTTACTCATTTAGATTAGGCCGTCTAAAGAGAAATGATTGATTTCTAACTGTTCTTCATAATACACCAGAGATTGCTTAATCTCTTGGATAATTAGAGACGCAACTTGGGTTTGTTTCAATTTGGCCAACAACTTCAATTTTTTTATATCTGGTTCTTCAATTTCTAATTCGATTTTTACCATGGTTTTCACTTTTTTAAATTGATTTTTTTAGTAAATTGTATTACAATATTATAACTATGTTTTATTTATATTTAAACATTTTTGTGTTATGTTTTAATGACGTTGGAATAAAGTTAAATATTATTAAGAATAAATATAATGTAATAATAACTAAAATAAAATGGTGAATAAAATTCAAACCATAGCAAAATTAATAAATATTGGAAATTCTGTAGGAATAACAATTTCCAAGGATGTGAGAAAGGTTTTGAATATTAGACCAGGTGATTACATCCAAATTTCTATAGAAAAAATAGAGTATAAAGAACAGGGGGAAAAAGAAAGTGAAATGTAAAATTTTATGTATGGATGATCAAGGTAATAAGAAAGAAAGGGAAATCCCTGGTGTGGAGGGAGCTTGGATTACTGAAGACTTTATTACATTAGTAGGTCGATTGAATGACGGTGGTTGTTTTAGCGAATTAATCCCGAAAGAATTTCCTTATACTTATAAAATAGAAGTGATTCCAGAATAAAAATCTTTTTTTTTTTGACAGGATGCCTGGGACCGAACCAGATTTTTTATAATTTTTAGGTTGCGCATGCGCAACTAATTTTAAAAAAAAATAAAAAAAAATAATTATAGTTTTTTAGTTTCAAGTTGGTCCTTTAAATCATCAA
>WJIN01000439.1 GCA_014730295.1 Promethearchaeota archaeon
AAATTAAGGAGAGACTCACCTAAGTACGATAGAGAATATTTAATTTTAAAAGATGAAATCCAAATCTAAATCGTACTAAGAATGTTAAAGTTATTCGAGATTTTTCAAAATATCAACAAATTTGCTGACCGCTTTCCCAAATTTAAGTTTTTCCTCTGAATATTCTAGACAATTTCTCGAAAATTTCTTTCTTAACTCAGAATCATTTAATAATAAAATCAATTTTGCAGCAAACTCTTCGAGATTTAAGTTCTCAATTAGGAATCCTGTTTTATTATTGATAATTGTCTCTGAAGGTCCACCACTCTTGAATGCAATTACAGGAGTACCACATCTGATTGATTCTATGGGGATTTGACCGAACGCCTCTAATATGGATGTGTATATTGTAATAGTAGATTGTGAATAATATGATTTCAGATTGTTGGGTTTTATAAAATCTGTAAAAATAATTTTATTTCGTGGAAGAGAAGATTTCTCAATTAAGCTCTGAATTATATTTCTATTTTCTCTGGTAAGCCAACCTCCTATGAGTAAATTAACTTCAAAACTCTCCCTTTTTATTAAATCAAAGATTTCAATTAGTTCAGGAATTCCTTTTAGATGATGAGTTAATCCCATAGTAAATACAATTAGAGCTTCTTTCGGGAGGTTAAATTTATCTCTAATATTAATTCTCTCCTCATTTTCATCGCGCATATCCTGGATTGGGTAAAAAACGATTGCATCTCGATCATAATGTTTTTTTATTCTTTTCTTCGTGAAATTGCTGTTGCACACTAAAAAATCAGTATGGACTACACTCTTATAGTCAAGATGCTTAAAGAGTAGTCTTAACAACCAAATACTTATTCGTTCCAATTTTGGAAGGTGGGAGTAAAAAACTTTATCATAAAAATAACGATAGGGTTCATGACAATAAAAAATATGAGTCCATGCATTATCTGGTTCATTTGAATAACAAAAATAATTACTTTGAAAATTTTGAGAAATCACTATGTCAGGATTAATATTTTTTAGAATTTTCTGATGTTTTTTCCGAATATATCCTAGCTGAACCCAGTGAAGGGGGTTTGTAGGAAGATAACCTCCAACTTCTATTATTTGAACTTTTTCATTAAACCGATAAAGTCCAGTGTTTATTTTTTGAGTAATCACAGAAATATCATGACCCAAATTTGATAATTCATTAGCATAATCCTGAACAAAAATCCCTCCTCCACCATATACAGTGAGATGGGAAGTTGCGAAAACTATTTTCATATTTAAACAATTAAGCACTATAATGCCATTTATTTCGATAGGAGTAATAATCTTATCAGAAAAATAACATAAGAATACTAATCCTTATTTGATAAGAATAATAATATCCCACAGTTAAAAAGTTCCTATAAGTACATGGAAGTATTTAGTGTCAAAAGATAAAAGAATTAAATAAACTTATAGTGAATTATAGTATACTTTTTATATAGCTAAATTCCGGTTATTGATATGAAAAAGATTATTACGTGTATTGGAATACGACCAGATATTATCAGACTCTCCCAGATCATAAAAAGCTTGGATCTGGTTTTTGAGAATATCATTGTAGATAGTGGACAACATTACGATTTTAATCTAAATAAGATATTTTATGATCAACTTGAGATAAGGCAACCTCAATATAATCTTGAAATAAGGAGTGGGACTCATGCAGAACAAGTCGGGAATTTAATGATTGAGTTCGAGAACGTTCTTAGAAATGAAAAACCTGAATTTGTAATTGTGTTAGGAGATAATAACAGTAGTTTAGGATTTGCGTTGACAACTTCAAAGCTTAACATTCCTCTCGTTCATATCGAAGCGGGAATGAGGAGTAGAAATTGGGAAATGCCGGAAGAGAAAAATCGAGTGGTAATTGATCATATCGCTGATATGAATATCTGTTATTTGAATAGACATAAAGATAATTTGGTACGAGAAGGAATTCATCCCGAGAGGATCTGGGTGGTAGGCAATCCAATAATAGAAGTCCTCAATAATGTGGATCCAACTGAATCTATGAAAAAAGATTTTATATTAGTCACTTGCCATCGAGCAGAGAATATAGAAAAAAAGGATAATCTTGATGAAATTCTTGGATTTCTTGGTAAACTATATCAAAAAGAGAGATTGGAAATTAAATTCATATTAATGCCTAAAACAGAAAACATGATGGATAAATTTTCTTTAAAATTTCCAGAGGGTGTTAATTCTATTCCTCCGCAAGGATTCCTCGAGTTTTTGGGTATGGAAAAGGCTGCCAGATTAGTTATCACAGATAGTGGGACAGTTGTAGAGGAATGTGCTATTTTGGGAACTCCATGTGAAACAATTAGAGAATCCACAGAAAGGACAGATTTAATAGAGCTCGGAGTTAATGTTTTAACTGGTATTAATATGGAAAATATGATGGATGCTTCGAAGTTTGCGTTATCCAAGGATATTAAGCCCGTTTCTCATTATGGAGAGAGTATAGCGAAGAAGATTACAAATATTTTACTCGGGAACTCTCTCGCTTTTTATAATAAAAGAAAATTCCCTTAATTTGAATTAGATTTGATGAATTGCGTCTTATGAAAAAGAGTTTTGATTATGAGGAAAAAAAGAAAAAAGAGTTAGAATGGTACAATTCACTTGAGAATCAGTCAGAAAAGAAGGGTTTTATAAGAAAAATTCTTTATTCACCAATATTCTGGTCAAATGAAAGAAGGGAATATTCATATAGCTATGGAAAGCGAAGAATGTTCGACTTTATAAATCGAAAAATTGATAAAAAGGTTGAGAGGCTACTTATAGCACCGGTAGGTTATGGGGATGATTATGGATATGTTAAAGACTTCGCAAAGCATATTTATGGAATTGATCTTTCAGAAAAAGCAACAAAATATTGTCCGAAAGAGATTTCAATAAAAATTGGAGATATCTTGAATACAGAATA
The DNA here is from genome assembly GCA_014730295.1 of Promethearchaeota archaeon. The sequence goes on from WJIN01000439.1 coordinate 2,960, forward strand.
TCCAAATAATTATTTTGATATTATAGTGAGTTCTTTGTTTTTCCATCATATTGTTTCCGTTGGATTTGTTCCATATCTTAATGAATTTAATAGAATATTGAAAGAGGGGGGATTATTTGTTATTCTAGACTTTTCGAAATTATATCCTCTTAATGCATTTACAAAACCAATAAAAAAAATATGTCAGAATCCTTTCGCTGAAATAGAGGACGAGGAACCATTTAGACCTAAATTCTTACTTGAATCTTTGGAGAAGACAAATTTCGTTGATATTAATTGGGAAGGAGCAAATTTTAGCCATTGCAGTATTCCTATTCCGATTGCGAAAGTTATAAATTTCCTTACAGAACCAATAATTAATAATAAATTTCTAAGTCGTTTTGCATGGTTAGTACTTTATAGTGCTCGGAAAAATTAAAAAACTGATATTTCGTGAAATACAGAAAGAAAGAGTACCAAAATTAAATATTATAAACATCACTACGAGATATATACTTTTTTAACTCATTTAGCGCATCCCTGATATTATCATGCTTTGAGAATTTATTTAAACGATTATAGAGTGTTGATAGGCTTCTATCAATCTTTTCATCCTCAATAAAGACTCTATTAATCTTCAAATTCTTTTCAAAGACTTCGTTAAAGACATTCATAAGTTCGAATTTATCCAATTTTTTGGTAGGAGTATAATGGTGCAGATAGGAAAGATCTAGTAAGGTATTATAGGCATTCTCTTCTATGATGGATTCACATAATTGAGCAAATTGAAGTGTAGTTATACCATTCCAATAATGATGTGCATAGCCTCCAATCTCACCCTTGTTTGGTTGGTTTAAAAACCATTCAAGTAAGTAATTATTTTCCTCTTTTTTTTCGGGACCAATAATAGAGCATCTAATTAATAATGAACTTCCATCAAATACTTCTCCTAAACTTTTTGATTTTCCATAGACATCTAATGGATCATGAGGATCTTTTTCATTATAAGCCCCTTTCTTTCCTGAGTAAACACAGTCCGTGCAAATTTGGATCGTTTTAATATTTTGATCTTTGGTTAAACGAGCTAATTGCCATGGAAATTTTGCGTTTATATTTATAGCTCTAAAGACGCCATCTGGATCGTTATCTTTTGAAAAGGGTTTAGTTATGCCTATACAGTTGATAATATAATCTATATTCAATTTCTTAAACTTAGATTGTTGTAAAATATCTAAATTATTAGCATCAAAAAAAAGGATTTTTTCAGTGGAATAATCCTCGTTCCGAACTGTTCCATAGATATTTAAATTCTCATTCTTCGATAAGTAATCAAACACCATAGAACCCAGCATACCAGTAACGCCTAAAACCAATATATTAGTCATAACTTCCCAAATTTAAACTATTTAGCGATTTTCAACTTCCCAGATATCATTTCCCCAATACTCAGCGGGAAATCTAAAATCATCTTCATGACTTTCATTAAGACTTTTCGTAGAAAAGAAGATAATTGAAGTAGAATCTTCTAAGGGTCGGAATCCATTAGCATAACCAGGTGGAATGAATAAGATATTAGGACTTTTTTCACTTAAAACATACCTTTTAGGTTCCAAATCTTTTGAAGGGCGGTCAAAATTATCTAATTTTACAGCAGCAACAATCGCAGAACCTTCAGAAACGAATACATATTTACCCTCATCTTTATGTGCATGCCATGCTCGTATGGTTTGAGTTGAGAAATTTTGAATTTGATAAAACCGTTTGACTCCATAGAAATTAAACTCGTTCACAAATGAGACTTTTCCTCGATCATCAACCGCAAGATCTCCCTTGATAACTTCAATTTTCTTGTCTTTCAAACTTTTTGAAATCTTCAGATTCTCTGCTAACTTTAAATTCGAATATATGGATTTCTCAACATTGAATATAGATGGAGAATGCTTGAGTTCTTCTATTGCGTCTTCTATGGTATATTTAAATTCAAATCCAGTTGATTTAAATTTTGAATTATCAACAATATAACTTCTTTTATCTACAATATTCTCGTTAATCTCGATTTTGCAATTAGTTAATTGCTTGATAATTTCGCTTAAATCTTTTATATTCAAATTTTCACTACGAAGATTATAAACTCCACGTAAATCATTGTTAATTACATGCTCAATCGCATTAGCGATATCTTGAATGTGTAGAAACGGACGTTCTTGATCTCCACCAAATACCGTCAAATTTTTATCAGTCAACGCTTTTGCGATAAAAGAATTCACAACAAGGTCATATCTCATGCGTGGACTAAGACCATACACAGTTCCAAATCTAAGAATACAGCTATTATCCTTACATAAATTTTTAACTAATCGTTCTTGGGTATATTTTGTTTGCCCGTAAAAATCAATGGGAAAACTATCATCTTTTTCTGAGACGAGCTTATTTGGCTCACTTCCATAAATGCTACATGTGCTAGAATGAATTAAGAATTTATCTAATTTATTACATATTTCCGCTATATTTCGTGTTCCCATGCAGTTAATTTCTATGGTTAGATCTGTATCAACCAAACATGCGGGATCTCCCACAATACCCGCTAAATGAACAATTATATCAAAATCATTAATCATAT
>WJIN01000440.1 GCA_014730295.1 Promethearchaeota archaeon
AGGATTAAATCCAGAAAATGCATATATATGGAGACAATCGGAGGAACCGTTGGTAAAAGATGTGTGTTTTAAGGTAAGTAGATTAGTTACCCAGAATATGCTTAATGCTATCTATGGAGAGAAAAACTTCGGATTATATTTAGCTGCTTTAGTACAAGTTGGCGACATCCTCTTGCCACAAGTAAGGGAAGGACCTCAACCGACAGTAATACCCGTTGGTATTGACCAAGATCCTCATATTCGGTTAACACGTGACCTTACTAGGCGATATTATAAAGAAAAAAAGGAAGATGGACAGATCGTCCAAGAAGAATTTTTCCTTCCAGGGGCTACCTACCATAAACTATTACCGGGTTTGGATGGGTCTGAAAAAATGTCTAAACGTTTTCCAAACAGTTATTTCACATTCAATGAATCATTGGACTCTATTGAAAAAAAGATTAGAGGAGCGATGACGGGTGGACGAAAAAATAAAAAAATGCAAGAGGAACTTGGAGGAGAACCTCAAAAGTGTATGATATACAAGATTTTAATGTATTTATTTGAAGAGGATGACAAAAAGCTAACTAAGGATTTCGAAGAATGTGTAAAAGGAGAACTTTTATGCGGTGAACATAAACGTGAATGTGTTGAGAAAGTATTGTCGTATGTGAAAGAACATAGGAAAAAAAAGGAAAAATTTATTGATAAAGCTCGAGAAATCCTAAAAATTGAATGAAAAAGAAACTTTTATTTATTATAAGAAATCTTCAATCGGGAAGCTTCGGTGGTTTAATAATAATTTCAGATATTTTACTTAATTCCTTACGAGCATAAGTTTTTTCTACTCCACTCTCGGGTATAAGAATGTCTGAATGAGCTATGTTATCAGGTCTAAGAGGTGTATGCTTTACATCATGAGGTATTTCTCTTACCTCACCCGTATTTAATTTTAAGATTCCATTCTCTTTCGGATCTCCATATCTCTCCCTTGTAAATTTTGGTGTTGTAAACCTCTCCCACTCTACAGATACCCCATTTATAACGGGAGTAAAAATTTTAGGAGGAATATATCCTTCTGATGCACCCAATTTTTTTATATGTAACCAATACATCTTACTCGGAATTCTTCTGTATAAATCATCTTGAGATGGTATGATTATCTCTAAGTTTGAATAGCGATATTCAACCATGAAGCTAAAACCTCTATCTCTTCATCTTCAGTTATGCTTAGTTTTATTACAGATTTATTATTTATATCACCTGCTAAAGTAATATGAGCAGTTGGTTCCATTGGGAGATTAACTAATAAATCATAGGACTTTTTCCTCCAATGTACATCTATACTTCTATTTGGTCCTGGTAATATTAAAGGTGTTTCAGGGATTTGGGTATATTTTTTTACCAAATTCTTCTTTAATTCCATTAGAAATTTTTTTGTTCTCTCAGCTGTTATTTCACTAATTGATTTTGAATTTTCTCCATCCCAATTGTCTTCAAGATTTAAAATTTCTTTCAATTTAGATTCTATTCTATTCTCAAAATTATCGAAAGTATTATCCTTTGGAAAAGTATTCGGTTGGATTTTTATATTATTGTTCTCCATTAATTTCCGTTTAGCGGGATTAAAAATTTGCAGGGATTGTGATCTTTTGATTTGTAGGCAATAATTACGTTCACGATCGCAAAATCTATTAGCTGGAATTTCAATCATTTAAATCTACCTCTTTTAATAATTTAACATTAAGATTCTTGCACATTTTTTTTATAGTATTCTCCTTCAATATTGCCCTTTCAATAAGCTGATATAACTTTTTCAGTTGCTGCAAATTTGTATTCAGAAAGATTTCTTTAATGTTTCTATTCTCCATATACATTAATTTAAGTTTATGTTGTATTATCCCATATTCAGGAAAATTTTCAACATTATTATAAAATATGTGTCTTAAGTCTGTAAAAATCTTAGCATCAAAGAATGATTTTTGATTTTCATCAGTTAAAAAAATATTTTTTGAATATATACCTAATGTTGCATCCTTAGATAAGATTATATTAAAAATTTGAATTGTTTGATCATTGATCTCAAAACTTTTATCAAAATCATGTGCAGATGGTATAATAACATCCTTAACATAATTATTTATAGACCCACCATAGTTGTGAAATGTAATAAAGAGAGTCGTAAATGCATTTAAATATTTTATAAATAATCTCTGGTCTTCATCATTAAATAATTCCTCGACATCCCCTTCTTTAATATCAGGTAAGATTTCTTCCATTCCACTTATGAATTTGTTTCTTGAAGTCCTATCTAATGTAATGAATTCAAGTAAATCTTCCATAGTGTTTTGAGCAATTCTTATTTGGATATTCATCGTTGTTTCTCACTTTTAAGTTACTATTTATAGATTCATTTAAAGAATTTATATATATCTTAGTAAATAGTTTAATTCTCAACGAATTTTAACTAAATGTGTTTTTAATACTCTCTTAATTGAATCAATACTTAATTAGTTTTTTAAGATTTCCATTTTTAACCGATTCTAATTATAATAAAATCTTCAAATCGATTAAGTCTTATGTTTATAAAATTTGAAAAGAACTCATATTGAAATAGTCTGTCAGTATCAAATCCAAATTTATCATTTGATATGCGAGAATACTCCCCTTTTGGGGTGCTAATTCATATTTCTATCATAATTTACCGTTTTATTATTTAGATTTTTAGTTAAACAAATACTCTATTTAGGTTAAGATTCTAAATTTATAATTTAGGTTATGATGTAAGACTTTCTAAAATGTTTGTTAATTGATCACGAAATTCTGAGAATTTTAGTAGGAATGGCTCCTTTTTATCTTCCTTGATTAGAATTGAGATGAAAAATTTCTCATCATTAGCATAAATTTGATGAAGATAAGAAATAATATCATTTTCAATTGAAAAGAAATTATGATCCTCAAGGAATTCCTCCTCATCCATTCTTTTTAGAATAAAAAGATGTTCCTTAATAGATTCAATTAGATGGGTATAGATGGTTGGATCAATAGAATCATTGTAAAACTCACTAATTATAATCCCGTTCTTATCAAATAATACCAATGAGGTACAATCAAATTCACCTAGGTGGGTTTCTAATAATAGGGATAACTCAAAGAATTTATTGTCAAATACGGAAAGTCCATAGGAAATTAACTGTACAATTGAGATTACATCATAAATTGAGGTTTGCTGAAAAAGGATGTTAAACGAAGGGTACGTTTCTTCAATTTTTTCCTTTAATTTCATTATATCTTCATTAATCTCCTCATACGTTCTTACTTCGGGGTCATATTTATGGAAAGTAACAATAATTGGTACATCCATTTCATTTTCAATAAAATATTGGACTATCGAATCAAAATAGTGTAAAGAACTTTCGAAACGTTCTCTATCTTGAATATCAATAACATAAACTAATAG
>WJIN01000441.1 GCA_014730295.1 Promethearchaeota archaeon
CTTTCTTACGAGAAACCTGTCGATGTAGCTTTCTAAGGCTTGTCTCTGAGGAGCGATAAAAACGAGGGTTAGAAAAGACCTTTCCTTCCCCTACTAAAAATTCAGACGCAGACATGTCAAAGGCGGCAATAGCATCGCAATGAACCTCTTTTAAGGAAGAGACTTCCAGCTCCTCCTCAATGAAAATAGACACGTAATACTTTCCGCTCTTGGTTTTCGAAACGGTCACGTGTTTAATGGGTTCAACAAAGCTCCTATTATCCTTAACCTTTATCCACGTTTTAATTTTTGGAAGCTTAATTCGCTTCTTCTCAAAATCTATCTTAATATTATTATTTATATTAAAGGTGGTATACGTTTGCTTGTGTTTTTTCGATTTAAACCTTGGATATCCTACTTTTCGAGCCTCCTTTAAGCCCTTTAAAAAAGTTCTGAAAGGTCTTCTATAAAAACGGGTTGACGGGATTTTACTACGAAAATTAAGTGGTATGTGAGAGAATAGACTCTATGAGCATCTTTTCGATATTCCATTATATTTTGATCAATTCGATGGTATAAAAAGGATAAAACTGTTTGAGTTTAGTGTTTTTTAAACACATTCATCCATGCCCTAAAGGACGTGGCTTTCTGCGTAAAAAAGGGTAAATAATGAAAAAGAATTTTACTTTAAATATTCTAGTCAAAAATAAAATATATTCAAGCGTAATTACAGCTCGCTTTCAAAATATTCCTTTAAAGATTTAAATTCAATCCAATATCCGAAATATAATTTTATGAGAAGTAATCTGAGAAGAACTTTTCTAAAAAAGAAATAGAGCATAAGAGATTTTTAAAGTATTTTTATGTCAAAGATTAAAATAGTGCTCAGTTATTAGTTGTATAGAATGAAAATTATACAATAAAAACCCAAATTTTAGAGGAAGATTTTATTGACAACATTTTTTCCAATAGAATTAATATGCCCCATTTGTGGGACGGAATTTGAAAGCCAAACAGTGGGAAGTTGTGGATTTGCTTCAAAAAGGACAGATTTTCGCCCAAATTATTGGGGTGCGAATCCGGTATATCATTTCTACCATGATTGTCCAACGTGCGGATTTTGTGGTTCAGAACAGATCTATGATATCAAAATCGATAACGAAGAGTTTATAAAGCATATAGAGGAATTAGGACCGTTAGATAAAGCATCATGTGAAGAAAGTCTAATGTATAAAATTGAACGTGCAATGCACTGTTTAGAACTTATGAGGGATTATAATATCATGGATATTAATGAATTCACCCTCGCAAATAATTGGATTAATGCATATTGGTGGGCGAATGACCATGAACATCAAAAAAGATTTGGAGATATTGTCTTGGACTATTTCGAAAAAGCAGATCATCAAGGTCAAGTCCCTGATAGTCAGAAATTAGATATTTTGTATCTCAGAGGAGAAATTAACAGAAGAATAGGAAATATCGATAAAGCTAATGAATTCTTTGATCGTGTACTTGAATTAGCGCATGCTTTTCCAGATAAACACAAAATCTTATCCTTAGCTTCTCAACAAAAAACAGATCCGAAAGAAGTTCTATAAAAATAGACTGTTTAGATTTTTTAATCAAAATCAGCAATGGATAAATATTAATTAGAGAATTTGTATAAAACATATAATTATGATGTCACTATTTTCGGTATATCAGATGGGTTTTCCCATTGAACTGGTGATATTGATTATCTCTCCTATCTTTACTGTCATTCTTGAAATAATTCTTCTTAAAGTCGGGGTAAAAGTATCCAAAGCAGAAAAAAGAACAAATTTAAAGTGGATATTAGGTAGTTTACTCATACAAATTGGGGTTATTGCATTTATCGGATTGCCATTCATCCTGATGGGAATAACAGGTGAATTTAATGAGAGGAGTCTACCCTTAGAATTTCTTATACCATTATCGATCATTGGACTTATCGTAGAAATTAACTTAATTAATGCAATTCATGAATCTGGAATCGGAGGCTCGATATTAATCTTTATTTTGTTTATTCTACCGATGATTTTTCTAATATATATTTTAGTTACCACTTTACCCTCTGTTTTATAGGTTTGATGATTTATTTCATAATTTCCTTGTTGATTTTCTTTTTCATCTCTAAAATTTCCTCTCTTGCGGCTTCTGCGAATTTTTCGGGGGGATAGTTATCATTCTGAGCATATGCGAACATTATTCCTCGAGATGAATTTATGATTGCCCCTAATCCTTGGTGGTCAAATCCATACTTTACGTCTTTTGCGGTAGCTCCTTGTGCTCCATAACCCGGAATTAGAATTATTGAATTTTTGACTATTTTTCTTATACTATTTAATTCTTGTGGATACGTTGCGCCGACAACAACCCCTAGATTATGATAACCCTTGAATCGGTCAAGTTCCCTCCCCCATTTTTGAATTAATTCCGCCATCCGAATATAGTTCCTTTTTAAAATTAGATCTCTTGAGACATTGTCTAACTTGAGTTCCGTAGTTTCACTTGATATTGAATCAATTCTAACGCTAAAAAGGTCTTGAAAATCTTTGCTACTCGGATTGGATGTCTTAACTAAGACAAATTTACCATTGTTTTTGTACTCCAGAAACGGACTAATTCCATCTTTTCCAAAATAGGCATTAATCGTACATGCATCTGCATTATATCCTTCGAATTGAGATTCTGCATAAGCTTTTGACGTAGAACCGATATCATTTCTTTTTGAATCGAGTAGAACTAAGAGATCATTTTTATGAGCATATTTTATGGTTTCCTTTAAGGCATTAAGAGCATCGTATTTCTCGTAAAATGCGATTTGAGGTTTTATAATTGGAATTAGGTCGTATGTGTGATCAATAAGGACTTTATTAAATTCCAAAATGACCTTATCGGGAATTTGATATTGCTCAATTATGTATTCGGGGATTTGATTTTCATTGCCCATTCTCGGATCTAGTCCCATACACACGGGACTTTTCTTTTCTTTGATTGAATCCAGTAATTGTCGAACGAAAGTCATAATAATCCTTTTATCAATACTCTTTCTAATAGATTATTTATAATAAATTTAAAATTTTCTTTATAAAACTAGTGTAAACAATAATAAGTGGAGAGAATCAGGACTCTTAGAATTTTATAGATAAAACTGATTAAAACTAGCTTCCCTTTAATTTCAATTTATCAAGAATATCATCCCAAAAAGGACTATTGAAGTTTCCTGAATAGGTGATCTCATCTATGTGTAATTTTACCGCACCAGTGGGGCATATAGAATAACACGCTCCGCAATAAATACAATCATTTGGATAAATTTCAATTTTTAGATCTTTCTCCCATTCATTATCTTTTTTTGAGAATACTTCTGAGCCAACCGAGATTGCTCCCGTTGGACAGATTTCGGCACAATTCTTACACCCCGTATTACATTCTTCTACATTTATATTTATAGACCCTTTTAAGTATACTTTTGCCTCTTCTCCAGAATTTATTTTTACTTTTTCATATTCTATTTTTGGAATCGCTTCAAGCTCAACTAGCTTAAGTTCTTCTGGATTCACTTCTTTTCCGTTAGATTCTATCTTTAGAGCTTCGAAAGGACATAGATAAGTACATAAACCACAAAAAACACAAGAGCTCGGATCCTCGACAAATGGGACATAATAACGCTTTTTCTTATATATAACTTTTTTCCCAAATAGATCTTTGGGTCCTTCTGGCGTGTATTTCTTGAATGCTTCTTTCGGACAAATATTAACGCATATATTGCACCCAGTGCATTTATTTCTGTCTAATAACAATTTGTACTGTTCTTTAAGAAATTTAACTTCTATTCTATCTATATTTTGCTCAGAAATTTTATGAAATTTGGGAAATGACATATTTTGAGTTTAAAATTTATTATCATATTTAAGATATATGAACTTTAAAAAAAGTTTAAAAGACCAAGAATTGAATCTTACTCTAAATCGCTAAATATTAAATCTATTTCACTAATTAAATTGGAAATATCAATCGTTTTTTGTTCCTCTGAAACCATATTCTTGATTGTGACCTTTTTTTCTTCCATTTCTTTAGGGCCTATTATGAGAGAGATAGATACACCCAAGTCGTTTGCTTTACTTAGTTGATTTCCAAGATTTTCAAACCGATAATCTATCATACATGCGAAGTCATTTTTTCTAATTATATTTGATATTTCAAAGACATATGGAGCCACTTTCTTATCAATATTTGCGATATAGACGACTTCCGAATAGTCTGGTTCGCTTATCTCTTCCGGTAATAGTCCATAAGTTCTGAGAAACAATTCTAACATCAATAAACCCATACCAAATCCTATACCCGACATTTGTTCATCTGAGTATAATGAAAGCAGATCATCATATCTCCCACCTCCAAATATTGCCCGAATATTCTCCTCTCCTGTATCAAATACTTCAAAAACAGTCCCTGTATAATAATCTAAACCTCTTACTACTCCAGACGAAAATGAACAAAACTCTGACAGATTTGCCTGATCAATCAATTTCTCTAAGGTTTTTAGCTCTTGATATCCGTTTGAATCATAGAATTCCGAAGGGATGTCGTCAAAACTCTCGATAAGATCGTCTAAATTATCAGCGTCTCTAAGTTTTTTAATCCCTCGGATTACATATTCATTTTTAAAGGAATCTATGAGATATTTTTCGAATTCCGATTCCTCCATTTTATCTGCTTTATCCAATATAGTATAGACTTGTTGGACTTTTTCTCCGGGAATATCCAATATTATTTCGCAGACCGCATCAATAAATCTACGATTATTGAAATATATCTGAAATTGCTCGGAGGTCGCCCCAAAATTTGTGAGTATGTCCACCACGATATTTATGATCTCCAATTCGGCATAGAGGGTATCTTCGCCCAAGATGTCGATGTTGTATTGCAGAAATTCTCTCCTCCTTCCTTTCTGGGGTTGTTCATATCTATAGCATTTCGGGATCGAATACCATCGAATGGGTTTTTTAAGTTCTTGACTCTTTTTTGCCACCATTCGGGCTAAAGTCGGGGTAATTTCGGGGCGAAGAATTAATCGTTCCCCGACCTTTTTCTCAACGATAAATGATTGTTCATTGACCAATTCAGTGGATGATTTTGCTTCGTAAATTTCAATAGGCTCGAGTAGAGGGGCGTCAAATTCTTCATAACAATAAAGTTCTGAAATTTCTCTTAACATATCGGTAATGTAATTAACCACTCGCATATCAGAAGGAAAAAAATCATCCATCCCTTTGATTGGGTCTCGTGAAAATTTCTTAGACATCAATTATTCACCAATATCTATTTTAGGTTAAATAATGAAAAGAAGGTTTCAAAATATTTTTTATGATTATTAAACTCTCTTAAAATATTATTAGTCTGAAATTAAAGTCTATGATTCTCAAAGATATTGCTAATTTCCTCATGATAGTTGATGAAAATCTTATAATTTTTATAAAAATCATTTTAAAAGGGAGAATTCCTAGTTTATTTAGGTATATTCCTAATTTAAGGTGGAAAAAACTGCACCTTAAGTCTTTTTAAATAGGATCTGTTTTGAAAAGATAAGGAAATTTAATATAAAGTGATTTAAAAATGGTATCTAAAAAAGTAATTGGGGGAATAATTGCCGTTGTAGCAGTTGTTTCGGTGATCGCGTTAATTCCAGTATTTATGTATGGATTTGGAGTAAATACGGTCCAAGTAAATACAGGATTTGGAGTCACTGGCATTAGCTCCTCCATTGCAGAGGGAGGATATGAAACACAAGCATCGGGCACAGGGGGAACTATTACTGCTGAGCAACAAACGGTTGATCCATATAGTTATTTCTTCAGAGGATTCAGCAACCACGCGTCAGTCTCACGACAAGGAACTACTCCGATTGATATAGATCTTTCTATAAGTATTTTTATAGATTTGGATATTTTAACTCCAGCGGGATCGATAAATAGAACTATTACCATAGACAGCGTACAAGATATCGTAGATGGGGCAATTAATGTAGAGGTAGGACCAGATCATGGCGCAATAGTAAATGGAACGTACTCTATATGGTTATACATAGAAATTAGTGTTAGCAGCTCTTTTTTCGATGATTTTTCCTTCAATTTTACCCTCTCTGGTACGGTTGATGTTTCTATTCCATAAGTTTTACTAAAAAAACTCACTCCTTTTTTTTTAATTATTTTTTTCTCATATTTAATTTAATTTTCAATAAAAATTGAAATGGAAAATACCATACCTCAATGATTTTTAAATAAAATTATTTCTATATATACAGAAGTACTTATTTATCAAAAAAATAAAGGTAGAATAACTAAAATGCCAAAGAAAAAAGTAATTGGCGGAATAATAGCTGCTGCAGCATTAATCTCAGTGATCGCGCTAATTCCGGTTTTTATGTATGGAGTTTCTGTGAATGCAACGGAAGTAGAAATAGGAATGAGTATGGGTGGATCAACAAGCACCTCAAGCATTTCAGTATCCTCAATTGAAGTTAATCAAGCACCATCTTTTAATCCAGAAACATCGGGTGAAGACGTGAAACAGAGAGCAATAAGCGCGTACGAATATTTATTTAGTAAATTTGGAGGTCCAGCTAGCATTTCTGAGCAATCTGGATCTGTGGGTGGAAATTATGTTGATATTCAAATCACATTCAATTTAACAACTCCTAGCAATAAATCAGTTGTGTTTGAATTTAGTCCACAAGATCTTAATGCTGAAGGGTTGAAAGTATCTTTACTGCTTGGACCCGACGAACTAAATGGAGAAACAGGAACTTTTCATTTAGAAATAACGATTAGCATAAAAATAACGGTAACTGGGTTTGGTACTATTGTCGATGAAACCTTAACTCCTGTGAATTTAGACTTTACAGTTCCAGCAGCATAAATTTTTAAAAAAATTTTTTTTTTAATTCAGATTTCTTAATTTTTATAAAATGGTGGAGAAAAATATACCTATATTGTTAAAAATATTTACTTCGTTAATCTTAATAGGGAATATATAATCACAAATTCGCTTTAATTTTGATAACTTAATATGACAAAATTTAATAAAAAGCTATTTGTATTATTGGTGGCTCTTTCATCAGGAATTCTAATGGGAATTCCGAACCAATCAAAAGCAAATGGAGGTCCACCTTATAATATAACCATTCAACCAAATAACTATTTTAATATTACATACTCTTATGATTACTCACCTTTCGATTTAGTATTTAATTTCAATCTATCTACTAATGTATATACAGATTTATCCTTGGATTTTAACCTAACATATCCTCTGCTTACTTCAAGACAGATTTATCTCGAAATTAATGCCAATGAAGATGTCGAAATAGAATTTAAAGGTCTGTTTGATATTGAGGGATTTATTGAGGATTTGCCAGAAAATCCGACATTTGAAGACATCATCTTGGGATTTAACTATAATAGTTTTTATAGAATTAAATCGAATACTACCATTTCTGAGTTAAAATTTAGATTCATTAAATCTCCATTATTTGGATTTCAAGGTGACAATAATTATTCTATAGGTTTTTATAAAGGCAATCTAAATGGAAATCCAGAATTAATATTAACAACAGAAAGAGAAGGAGCAGGTATTGAATATCTAGAAGGAGAGATAGAAAATTTTGAAGAAGAGTCAGATTATTATATTTCTGTTTATGAAATTGAAACTAACCCAATTAATCCTCCTAATTACTTTTGGATATGGATTATCGTTCCAATTATTTTAGGATTTATAGCCATAATAATTGTAATGACCAAAAAAGATTATATAGAGAGAATGAAGCGGCGAAATGTTAATATTGACAAAGGTTCCCATCGATTAGATATTGAAGAGGTACTGGAAAATGAAAATCGGAGTAAAATTATTGATTTAATTTTAGAGGAACCTGGAATTCATTTCAATGAATTATTACGAAAGACAGAACTTGCCCCCGGAAATCTGGTTTGGCATCTTGACATCTTGGAGACCTATAAAGTAATCAAGAAGAAGAGAGTGGGTAATTATGTCATGTTTATCCCATATTATAATAAAAATCCTCTCTCGAATATCAATTTAAAATTACAGAAAAGTGAGCTTACTTTACAAATACTCGAGTCGATTGAGGAAAATCCCGGAATCTGGAATAGCAAATTAACAGATGAGATGGAAATCCATCGAAAAACCATTCAATATCATATTGATAAATTAATTGATTTAGGACTCATATATAAGAAAAAAGAAGGGAGCAAAAAGAAGATTTATCCAAACTTGAAGGCGGACTATTATGAGGATAAAACCATAAAAGATTAGGTTTAAATTCCTTAACTCAATCAGTTCCGCTACTTAAATGGATTTTTGTCTTCTAAAATTTTCTCCTGATATTTTATCAGGGAGGGAGGACATAAACCCTTTTCTGTAGCTATTTTCTTAAGTTGTTTCATCATCTCTGCCAAATCAACTCCTGCAGGACACCAATTCGTACAGTTTGCACATCCCGTGCACAAGAATAACCCATCTTTAACTGCTTCTTCAATTCCGTTGTGAATATAATCGCGAACTATGTTCAGGCCTCCAATTCCATATTTTGACGCATAAATATTACCAAATGCCCGACTCGCGGTACAGACAAAATCGCAAGACTTACACGAAATGCATTTAAGCATATCTTTATAGAACAGATTTTTTTTCGCAGCTTCATTACGCCAATCATCCACTAATATAACTACAACTTCCTTAGCACCATACATCCCAAAAACCCGTGTGCCTTGAATATCGGAAGTACTTGATGGAGATGAGATGAAACTGATATATCCCGCATCCACATTCGTGATCCGTTCTTGAAGTTTTGCCACCATAAAAGCGTCAAATTCATCTGGTACGATTTTTGAGATTCCCGCTACTACAATATGTTTATCCACGGCTCTCGTCAATATACTTATGTTTCCCTCATTTTCTAAGAGCACTATTGAGCCATCATGAGCTGAAATCGCATTTGCGGAAGTTAAAGAAATTTTCACATCGTTCAAGAGTTCAGGTCGATAAGTTTTTCGATAATATTTCACAATTGCCTCGGCTTTTGGTTCCACTTCAACGCCATGTTTTTCTTTGATTTTGGCTACAATTTCTTGTTCGGTAAATTGAACTCCAGGAGCTAAGGTAAAACTTGGATGTTCGTACTCAAAGAGTTGACATAAAACATCCCCAAGGTCAGTTTCCTTTATCTCAATATTATTTTTCTTTAAAACATCTATTATTCCCGCATCTTTAGCTTCTAGAGATTTCGATTTATAAATTACTTTTGAGTCTCCTATTTCTTTCATGAAAGCCTCTTTTGCCTCCTCGTTAGTCTTTGCATAATAGACCTTGAATTTATTGGTCTTTTCCATCACATTAATGCACTGGTCCACATATTTATCAATGTTTTCAATTAATTTCTCTTTAGCCTCGATCATTGCGGGTTTATATTTTTCCACATATTCCCTGCTGGTATCTTCATAGAGATATCGTAAATCAAACGATCGATATTTTCCAATACATGCCAATCTCCATATATCCGCAAATTTAGCGTAAATTGAGTTCTCATCTTTGAGACTTTCAACTTGTTCTTGCACTTCCTCATACAATTCTTTTCCTTTTTCACTCATCTAAAGGATCAACCCCATTTTTGATTTTCATTAAAAAGTCTTCAAATTTGATTACGGGTTTTTTTATATTATTTTCATTTGCTACCCGTTTAAAAGCAGTATAACAAAAAGGACATGCAGTGAGTAATGCCTTTCCTCGTCTCATTTGATCAAAAATGGTGTTGGTATTATAATCACTATTCTCCTTAAAGATTGAATAGACTCCTCCTCCCGCCCCACAGCAAATACTATTTAATTTGTTATTTTCCATTTCAAAGACCTCAACTTTACCAAGGGATTCAAGAATTTGTCTCGGTTCTTCTATGATTGGAACGACAGCGTTTCGTAAATGGCAGGCATCGTGATAGCATACCCGTAATTTTTTACCATCATACTTCAGGTTTAATTGTTCTAGATTTTCAGGTTCTGCTAAAAATTGTAAGAGATGCTTAACTTCTACTTTGAAATCGTCTCCTAAGAATTGAGGATAGTATTTAGTTAAATATTGATAACAACCGGCACATATAGTTGTGAGTTTCTCAATATCGTTCTCTTGAAACCAATTGTTTACATATTCCACGTGCTCTTTCAATTTTTCTGGTTGTGTAATATGATATGCTAAAGCGCCACAACACGGGGCATCTTCTAAAATCTCATACTCATTATCCACTGATTTTATTAATCCCACGGCATTTTCGCACGTATCAGTATATCTGGTGGAGGAAAGACATCCTAAATAAATTAATTTCCTTCCCATTTAATAAATCACTTTGTTTTTTATAATACTTTTAATTAATAAATAAGTTTAAATCCTTATAAATGGTAAATTTTAGATACTTAACTTGTTCTTACATAACTATTAATTTTCTATACAAAAAGCACTATGGTTAGAAAAATTATTCTAAATATTTATTCTAATTTTTATATTAAATCTTAAAATATTTATATTATTTAGCCATTAATTCTAACTAGATAAAATTTAAACCATATATTTAAATTAAGAGAATTATCTGTTCTAAAGTAAAAGTTCACTTGTAGATTAGCTAGTAAAAACTAACATTATTAGCATTTCAAGGGAACATTACTTACTAGAATATTATGGAGTTGATGATATATTCCTAAATTAGTTGAAAATAAAGAAAAGAAATTTACTCTCTTTCTCAATAAGCAGAGATGTGGAGGCTGTAATGCTTGTATTGTTGTATGTCCTACAGGAATTTTAGAACAGAGCGATGAATTGAATACTCGTATTGCCTATGTCCCTAAAGTAAAGGATGGAAAAGAGAAATACTGCACTGGGTGCCGACGATGTGAGTTTGGTTGCCCAGATTGGGCCATCTATGTATTAGAAGAGAAAGAAGAAAATAATGAACCAGAAAAAGCTAAAACTTAGAGGTGACAAAAATTAGCTATAGTAATAATAAAAGATTTTTAAATCCCGGAAAGCATCTTATGATGGGAAATGAAGCGATGTCAGAAGGGGCTATTGCGGCGGGATGTACATATTTCGGAGGGTATCCCATTACACCAAGTACCGAAGTGATCGAACATCTAGCGAAACGGCTTCCAGAGGTAGGAGGATGTTGCATGCAAATGGAGGATGAGCTAGCTTCAATAAATTCGGTAATTGGGGCATCATTGGCGGGAGCGAAGGCCATGACCGCAACCTCGGGTCCAGGATTATCTTTGATGGCAGAGACGATCTCCATGGCGGCAAATTTGGAGGTTCCTTTTGTATTCTGCGATGTCCAAAGGAATGGTCCGGGGACAGGGTATGTCACAGAACCACATCATAATGATATTGGTTTTGTTCGGTTTTCTGGCAATGGAGAATTCCAAGTAATAGCACTCGCACCGATGACATGTCAGGAATTATTCGATTTGACAATTACCGCATTTAATTTTGCAGAAAAGTTCCGGTGTCCCGTATTTATTTTGTCAGATGCCTATTTAGGTCATCTACATGAAGTAGTACAAATTCCATCCCAAGAAGAGATTCTTGAACGTGTGGTAAAACGTGAATTGCCAGATGATACCTCAGGACGAATGTTCTCATATCAAGATAATGTTTCTGGAGAATATGTAATTCCAAAACCCCCCCAAATGGGGACTGAATATTGTCCCGGTCTTTTCATCCATCAACCGCACGGTCCGGACGGCTTACCCACTCCTAAACCGATGGATTTTATTAAGATGTTATTAGATAAAATAAAAGCAAATAAAGATGAAATATGTCTTACTGACACGTATCAATTAGATGATGCTGAAATTTTAATCATTTCCTATGGTTTACCAGTAAGAGCGAGTTATAGAGCGGTTGATATCGCACGTAAGGATGGAATAAAAGTGGGTATACTTCGATTGATAACCGTATGGCCCTTACCCGAGGATCAAATAAAAGAAGCAGTTAAAGGTAAAAAAGCAGTTATAGTACCAGAATTGAATTATACTGGATATATCGCGGAACAAGTGGAACGATTCACAGATTTAGAGGTTCCGGTGATAAGAATCCCTAATGTAT
The DNA here is from genome assembly GCA_014730295.1 of Promethearchaeota archaeon. The sequence continues at coordinate 12,172 of WJIN01000441.1, forward strand.
GCGAGTTCCATCATCCAGATGAAATTTTAAAAAAAATAAAGGAGGTTGATGTATAATATGTCAGGAATAGGCCCTATGTACCCACAGGAGAAACCAGAACACCCCTATTTAGAAAGTTCATATGCAGGAAATCTGTTAGGGAATTACTCATCACGATTCTGTGCTGGATGCGGATATGGTATTATCGGGCAATTATATACAAGAGTATTTGAAGACGAGAATTTGGACCCTAAAAAGTTTCCATTAATCGTGGGGATAGGATGTTATTCCCAAATCATGCTAATAGTACATTATTCGGCTCAGAAAATACTTACTTTACATGGACGTGCTCCTGCAATCGCAACCGGTATTAAGATGGCAAATCCAAACATGAAACCTATTATTTTTTCGGGAGATGGAGACTCATTAGGAATTGGGGGGAATCATTTTATACACATGTGTAGGAGAAACCTCGACGCAATAATATTTATCTTTAATAATAGCATATACGCAATGACTGGAGGGCAAGGAGCACCTACGACATTATGGGGTGCAAAAAGTACTACTACACCATATAAAATGTTCGAAAATCGAATGGACGGCGTAGAGTTGGCTTTAGCAGCGGGAGCAGCCTATGTGGCAAGAACAACAGTAGCCCATCCAAGAACCTTCCAGAAATATTTCAAAAAGGCAATTCGACACAAAGGAACTTCTGTAATTGAGGTGATCACCCCATGTGTGACCTACTTTGGAAGAAAAAATGTAAACACCTTAGGATCTGAATATTCTGAAGCTCTGGAACAAGGAGAAAAAATGGACAATGCAGGAAAAATGATAGATTGGATAAAGAAGAATACCGTAAGAAGAAACCAAGCGAAATTTATGACAGAAGAGGAGTTATTTAATAAATATGTAATCGGAGAATTCAGATATGAGCCCGATAAGCCAGAATATTCAGAACAATATGATGAGATAAAGAAAGTCGCTCAAGGGAGGAAATAGAAAATGGCGAGATATGAGATTAGAATAATAGGATTTGGAGGGCAGGGTGTAATTACTCTTAGTAAAATGATCATAACAGCATCCTCCCTTTATGAGGGTCTTGCTGCTACCCAAACTGAAGCCTATAGTGCCGCGGCTAGAAAACTGTATATATAATATAGTTTGGTCAAGGGCGGTAAATGTTGGGCAGAAGTAGTAGTAGATTTGGATAAAGAGCAAGACCTTATCGATTATCCAAAGGCCTTAGAACCGTATGATTTCTTAATCGTGCTGTCTGATGAAGGTGCATCTGATATAAAAAAAAATCATCTGAAATCAGGCGATGATACGGGATATCTTATCTGGGATACATCCACGATTGGAAAATTTAGAACTGCTAAACGAGTAAAATCTCTGGGACTCCCCGTTCAAAAACTTTCCCTAGAAAAATTCGATAAAACAGTTTTTGGAAACGCGATTCTATTTGGTGCCTTCACGACGATCGCAAAAATTTTCTCAGAAGAGTCTGCTATCGAAACAATAAAACAATTTGTCCCCCCAGACACATTAGACACAAACTTGGAGGCTTTTGAACTCGGCAAGAAAGAAGCGGAGGAATTTCTCAGGAAATTAGATGAGAATGGAGGTAAATAAAATGTTTATGGAAAAAATACAAAAGGGTTGGAAAGAATTAGAATCTGAAGTGATCGAGACGGGTCGTTGCGTCTATTGTGGTGCTTGTGGAGCATTCTGTATAAATATCAAATTTGATAAGGACAAAGAAAAACCGTATGATGATGGATCTTGTGAAGAGATGAACACTTGTAGAGAAGGGTATGGTGTGTGTTATAATCTCTGTCCAAAAACCGCTATTGAGCATTTTCCTATTGATTTACTAGATAAATGGGTATTCGGAAAGGAGCATGATAGGATTTTAGGACATTATTCGAAGATAGTTTCTGCGAAACTTACTGATAAAGCAAAGCAGAAGATCGAGGATAATGAAGCGGGTCCGCTTACTGGACTATTGGCATCTGCTATGGACGCGAAAAAGATTGATTGTGCGATTGTAAATGAGAATGATGAGAAATTTCGACCGATTCCATATATAGCCAAAGAGATTAGCGAATTAAAAAAATCAATCGGATATAAGCCGAGTCAAGCCCCCACAGTCTCATTGGTCGGAGATGCTATAAATGAAGGATGTACGGATATAGCTGTGGTTGGAACACCATGTCAAATCCAAGGGTTAAGAAAAGTCCAAAATCATCCTCGGTTCGATTTTGAGGCATATGATTTAGTCTCTCTGGCTATTGGAACATTTTGTTTTGGCACCTTTCATAACGCAGAGCTAAGTAAAATTCTCCAAAAATATCACATTAATCCCGAAGAGATTAGTAGAGTAGAAAAGGACGAAGATAACTTTAAGTTAATATTTTACAATACTACGGAAAAAATAGCGGTTCCCTTGAACGAGCTCTATGATGCATCTATTAGAAATGCGTGTTTTTCTTGTTCAGATTATACAGCTTCATTTGCCGATATTTCTGTCGGAAATATAGGAAGTGATTCCGGATGGGATACACTTATTATAAGGACCGAAAAGGGCAGAGAAATTTTTGAATTAGCTGTTGAGCAAGGATATCTTGAAATAAAGGATCTTGATAAAGATAGGAAGGAAATCGTGTTAGATATTACAAGAAATAAAGTGGATGTCGTTGAAATTGAACAAATTGACAAACACTCGGATGAGATCAAAAGTTTTTGGGTAAGAAATCCTCGTATTGCAAAAGCTTACAGACCGGGGAATTTTATAGTATTATGGATCCCCGATGTAGATTTTCTGCCGATGTCAGTGTCTCAAGTCCAAGGCAATTTACTTGAAATTACAGTACAGAAAATTGGTGAAGGGACTGAAGCTCTCTTTGAAATGCAAGAAGGTGATCACATTGGTATCAGAGGACCATTCGGAAATGAATGGAACTATGAGGATGCCTCTAACATTCTTGTAGTTGGGGGCGGGATGGGGATTGCTGCGATCACTTCCGTTATCGAACCGCTAAAAGAGAACAAGAAAAACGTGTTTGTTGCGATAGGAGCGAAAAATGAAACCTCTCTTATATTCGAAGAGCGACTAAAAGATCTAATCCCTAATACGTTATGTACAACCGATGACGGCTCTGTTGGTCGGAAGTGTTATGTAACAGATCCGATTGTCGAAATAATTGAGGAAAAGAATATCGACCTAATCCTTACCTGTGGTCCCGAAGTAATGATGAAAAGGGTGTTAGAATTGGCCAATGAGAACAATGTTGATCTGCAGGCATCTCTTGAGCGAAAAATGAAATGTGGAGTTGGATTATGTGGTTCTTGCTGTGTGGGGAAAGATAATGATATTGCAGTATGTAAAGAAGGACCTATCTTTTCAAAAGATCAATTGACTCAATTCCCTCAATTTGGAAACTATGAAAAATAAAATTCTTACATATTAATCTTAATTTTTTCTTTTTATTGATTTTTTAACATCTTCCTATTACTTATTTGATGATAAATCTCTTGAAATACAGATCAAACAATAGAGATTTCATTCTGCTTCAAAAAAACATAATTATAAAGATTGTGCATACTTTTTCAATTAAAGTTGTCCGATAAAAGATTACTTAAAGGATTTTTGTTTGCATCTATTTCTATGTTATTGGTGAGCCTTCAACCAATAATCGCATTAGCGCGGGATTCAAGTATCGATGCGTATCTTTTTGCTTCAATTACTTGCTTTTATCAATCTATATTTTTTCTCCCTGTAATGATTCTTCAGAGAAGAAAGTTAAAAACTCAAATACGTAATCCAAGACTGGGATCTTCTGGAGATATTGAATTTATATCGTTACTGGATGGATGGAAAAACAAAAAAACATTCTCTGTCATTCTATATCTTGGGATTAATTTTGCGATCACCCAAGTATTATTTTATTATGCGTTTGATTTAGCGGGAGCGATAAATGGCTCACTCAGTCAAAAAACTACCGTCATTTTTGCATTAGCATTCGGTTATGTTATCAATCGTGAGAAAATAACGATTAAACAGGTAGCATTCTCTATTTTACTATTATTTGGCGTATTATTAGCGACCACCCAAGGAGAATTCAAACTATTGGAAATAAACTTAGGTGTCTTTTTAATGATAATCGTTGCGATGCTATGGATGTTAGCTCATAGTATTACTAAACCAATTTTAGATAGAAATGAAATAATATCTTCTCAGATTGTCTTCAGCCGAAATCTGGTTAATGCGATCATTCTAATATCAAGTTATCTTCTACTATTTCCTTTAGATAATTTATTAGTACTTCTCAATCCTACGAATCAATTCTTTTTCATACTAATGTCTCTCAACTATAGTATAGACCTCTTTTGTTGGTATTTAAGTCTAAAATATTTAGATGTATCTAAAGCCACTATAATTATTGCTCCAACCCCCATAGTCACCGCGATTATTTCCACTTTGCTATTTGGAGAAATCTTCTCCATATTTCATCTCTTCGGCATGATTATTATAATAATATCGATAGTTATAATCATGTGGGAAAGAGAGGAGAAAAAAGAGAAGATAAAAAGAAAAAGGATAAAAGTTGTATAATCGATTAGCTACTACTGCTACTAGGTTTTGGCATAAAATTATATAACCATAAAGCAAATTCTCGTGGATTTCTCGATTGCATAATAATTCGGCCAGGTCCGGTTAGCTGAGCGACTAATCCTTCTCCAGAGAGAAATGTAGATTTCAAACCACCTACCTTCTTTATATCAAAAGAAACACTACTTTCCATAGCAACTAAATGTCCATTGTCGCAATTAAAGATTTGTCCATCTCCTAATGTAATTTCGTGGAAAGCACCCATCGCACCTATGAAGAGATCCCCTGGAGCAGCTAAAGCGTCAACTTGTAGAAAAAATGCTCGCTCTCCACCGAAAAAAGAACGCTTTAATCCTAAAAAGTTTGTCTGAGTGTCAAAATGCATGGAACTTGCCACAAAACATCCACTAAAAAGAACCCAACTTTCGTTTTTCTCTAAGGGAATATGCATAACATCTCCTGGAAATGCGGGAGCTAATCCCAAATATCCATCATCATGAGCATCGAATGTGTTCATAAAAAATGTTTCGCCTGCTAACGCACGTTTTAAAGATTTAAAAAATCCCTTGGAAGCTTTTTTTGTGGATATTTCCAATGTGGGATCAAAATAGATCATTGTCCCACCTTCACACTGGATTTGTTGTCCCTTTTTTAAATTTATTCTTATATAGGAAAAAGTAGGTCGTTCTAAAACGTCAAATTCATATTCTACTCCTTGCATGTTTCATCATATTATTTTAGTATGAGTAAATGATAATCATGAGTGTTATTAACCTTTGCTCTATATTAATTGTATTTTTAGATTAAACTATTTCTAAAAGATCTAAATCATTTTTTTATATTGTTATCTCTCCAAAAGAGCAAATCTTTAAACTTAGAACTTCCAAAAATTTTGAGATATGCCTCCTCTAAATCATTGGAATCTTTTAAAGCAATTATTTCTTGAGTAGTACCTTCTAATTTTAATACTCCTTCTTTTATTATCCCAATACGATTACATAGTTCTTCTGCGACATCCAACAAATGCGTACAAATGAAAATTGTTTTATTTGCTTTTTTTGATAAAAGACTGATAAGATCCTTGACCATTTTCGAGCCTACTGGGTCTAAATTAGATGTTGGTTCATCCAAAAAGATAATTTCGGGGTCATGAAAAATTGCTGCGCAAAGGCATAATCTCTGTTTCATTCCTCTAGAGTATTCTTCAATAAGATCGTTTTTTCTTTCATATAATTGAAATAGCTTTAATAAGTCTTCCGATCTGCTCATGATTAGCTCTTTCGGTAAATAATATAATTCACCTACAAACTCCAAGTATTCTACTGCGGTTAATTTATCATAAAGGGCAGGTGACTCTGGAAGATATCCCGTATTTGTCTTTACTTCATTGGATTGGGTGGCTAAATCAAAACCAAGAACTGTACCCTCCCCCGACGTCGGTTTAATTATACAGTTCAATACTCTTACGGTTGTTGTCTTTCCAGCACCATTTGGTCCCAATAACCCATATGTTTCTCCAGTTTTTATATTTAAACTTAGATTGTTAACCGCAATGATCTCTCCATATTTCTTTTTAAGATCCTTAGTAACAATCGCAAGATTATCTTTCATTTTGTTCACACTAAATTCTTATAGTAATATATATTTTCCCTTAGAATTTATAAAAACATCCAAACATAATTATATTAACATATTTAAATACATATAATTCAATATTTTCTAGATTAATTTTTAATCCAAATTCCTTACACTCTTATAATGTTGGGCAAAAAGAATATTAAAATTTGGTGGGCAATTAGCAAGAAAGAATTCAGAATTTTTACATATGGAATCAGAAAAAGAAGGAAAACAGTTTTAATTTTCATTAGTTTGGTTCTTTTTTTTTGGGGATTTTATTTTGGACCAAATATTATAACCTCAGTATTTCCTGAAATATTCCATATTTATGCTTATGAATACAGAGCACGATATAGCGATTTTCTGGGATTTTTGTTTACGATTTGTTTTTTAATCAATCTCTTGGTTCCGATTTATGATTCATATAGAAAATCTGAAGTGGATTTAAAAGAATTGTGTCTTTCTGCTCCAATAAGATTAAACGATATTTTCTTTGCTGATTTTTTATGGCGGATTCCTTTCTATATTTTAGTAGTTCTCATATTGGGGCCACTAATAGCGGGTACAATCAATTTGATAAAAATTCTTACTCTAGCCGAAATATTTTTACTGTATTCTTGTCTTTTAGGTAATTTTATTTTCAGTCTTTTGATTGGTTCAATTTTAATGGTTTATTTAGAAAGGAGAATACTAAATAGCGAAAAGATCAAAAAGAACAGCGCTTATGTTATCTTCCTCATAACTTTTTTAATCATTGGATTTGTCTATCTACTTCAATTTCTTATTTTCTATTTGCAACAAATCCCTGAACTAAATTTTATTCTCATCATTTTCCCTTCATTTTGGTATTCGAATATTGTATCGTACATGATTGATCCCCAGTTACTAATTTTAACCGATTTTAACCTCCTTCTTTCAATCTTAGCATCTATCTTTATTCCTTTCATAATCTTAATATTATATTATAAAAAATTGGATAAAATCGTTGAAATGGATAAATTCAATGCCAAATCTGACTTTAGGAAAAAATCAGTCTTTTTTTCTATTATAGAGATCCTCTCGATAAGAAAATGGAAATCCTTAATATTAACTCAAATGAAGGAATTCGTAAGAGATAAGGAAAATTTAGTAAAATTAATATTTTCAACTGCGACGATATTTATTTCTGGAGTTGTGTTATTTCTCTCTTATGATCAGATAAAAAGCGTGGATATTTTTCAAGAAGCCGGTTTGAGCGATATAGACATAATTGATTTGAAGATTTTAGCAATCCCTTTATTATCTTGGTTAGGATCATTTCTTATTGCAGTCTTAAATGCGGTATATTCTTTCCTAAAATCAAAAGATTTGATATTATATTACAGAAAATCTCCCAGAGGGGTTAAAGCATTAATTTTTTCTTACTTTTTTTCCCAAATCCAATTAATTTTCCTGATAGATTTAGTTGTGACTTTTTCAATCTCATTATTATATATGTTCGATATACTTCAGATTATCTATTTCTTCACAATGTTTTTCTTCTACGGTGTAATGTCAGTAGGATTAGAGATCGGTTTTCAGTGCCTCAATCCTTTATTTAAATATAAAACAAAAATCGTACTTATAAATATATATTATATCCTTTTCATTCAGATACTCTCATTCTTTATAATATTGATGATTTTAATTCCACTTATCCCTAATGAAAGCGCCCATTTTGAAGTCTTAAACCAGATATTTCTATTACATCTGATACTAATGTATTGTACTTTTATGCCAATATTTTTATTTTTGGGATATAGAAAACTTAAAAAAATCGAATAAAAGTTATTTTTAGCTATCTTCGATAAAAGAGAAATAAATTAAGTAGCCCTAGTATTATGCTTTTTTTATTTGAGTATATAAAAATCTGATTGAAATAATTAAGATAGATGGAATAATAATATATAAGAGATTTATAGGATTAGAAAAAAGATCGATCAATACTCTTAAACCAACTTGGGTTGGATTAATAATAAACAAATATACCAAAACAAAGATATATACTGAGATTAGGAAAATTAGGGCAAAGAAATCCGCTTTTAGATTATAAGCAAGGAAGAGTAGAATAAATAGAAAAGCCATCGCATATAATATCTGCATTTGTTTGAAATTGTCTGTTAGTTTGATATGAAAATAAAAAAAAAATAGAAATTAGGATTTGGAATAAATTACTTTGTTCTTTCTTAACACATAAATAAGCCCAAGAATGCTTGAAAGCGAAATTCCAATAAGCAAAATGAGTTCATATCCTGGAATTCCCCCTCCTCCTCCGCCAGAGCTTTGTATGGAAATCACCGTATCAGTACCGTAGTTCATAGATGCATGGTCAAGAACTCCATTCTCGTCCCATTCTATATCCAACTTTACATCGGGTAATGGATCTGGCATATTCATTGTCATATCCGTAAATGTAATCTTCGATTTATCATAGGTTTTTCCCATAAATAAAAGCATAGAATATTGTGCTTGAAATGCTAAAGCTTTCATAGGAGCGATGTATACCGTTTCGAGATCCTCGGGATCGAATATATATATTCCAGTGCCCCCCCCAATCCATGGAGATTCTTGGAATTGACCAAGGCCAGGATCTATCGAAAAGGTGAAATTGATCCATATAGTATTAATTCCAAAGGGACCGGGTACAGAGGTCACATTATTTATATCAAAACGTATCTTTATCCCTGCGGCCAATGCTGCAAGTTCCGATTCTTGACCCGTGAAGGCGCTTTCATACATATTTTCAAACAATATCCAGAATTCATCGATTAGTTCATTTATTGATAATTCATACCAAGGTTTTGGAGCAGTGGTGAAGTTATAGATAGAAAGATTATATAACTCGGGTAGGCTACTATTCATTTCTAAAACCATCGCCATCGTCATATTTTTCATTAATTCTTCAGCAGTTATCGATGGGTTGGAGGGAAATGCTTGATATATACTCTCATTAATCCCCATTTTCATAATGTCTATAAGCATAGAAATATTAGTATCCATTGGAATCATTCCAGATTGATTAAAATTATATAAGATCTCTTCAACAAGGGTTGATAGATTTAACATGTCCCAATCTTCTGGAATAATTACTGTATCATTATTTGCCATCATCAAAGTATAATTTAGAAGTTCAGTCATATCACATTCTATAAGATCTATGGTTAGATTCAAATCAGTTTCGGCATTTAGGGAATAATTGAGCTGCCACCCGGCCATATATATCATTTTGCTCATATTAAACTCAAAAAAAATGTCGTTAAAAACCTCTCTTTCATCACTTTCAAAAGGGGCCGTAAAGTTTGCCATGTAAGCAACGAAATCAATAAAATTCATATCCAATCCGGGAAACATACCTGCCAAAAAGCTTGATGTGTTTAAACTTTGCCAGCCTCCAGGGATCATAAAAGTATCACCTGTTGCATCCTTTAGTAGATTATTCATAAAATTATCCATCTGCCATCCTAATAATTCTTCGAAGGTCAATATACTCCAATTTAATGGTAACATTCTGCCCAATTCAGATTCTGCCGCTGTTTTATTTACAATTTCATTTATTACATCAATTAATGTGTAATCAGTTGCATTAAAACCTTCAATGATTTCATCGGCAAAGGTGGTCAAATTCATCGACATCCAGTCTTCTTCTATTCCTAATCCATAGGTACTATTGATATATTCAATTAAAGAAAGGATACTTTCTTCGGTTATTTCAGTAGCATTCATAGTTTCCCAGTTTTCAGGTAAAAATGGAGATGTAAAATTAAGAAGGATTTCCATCATAAAATCCGAGAAATTTAGGTCTCCTAATGAACCTAATTCACTCTTGAAATCATCCTTTACTCCTTCCATCTCATTAATAAGTTTATCTAAGGTGGGTTTATTCATTTTGATTTCGAATTCATATCTATCTCCTTTTGATACCCCAACATATCCTGGAACGGTTTGAGCGGTTGAAAATCCTTGTAATGAGGTCATTGAAAGCATTAAACTTATTATGGTTAAGATTATTAAAATGTGCTTTTTCATATTTTATCATTAGATTTATTTTACTAAAATGTAAAACCTTAAGAAGACAATATGTCTTCCCCATATTTAAATCTTGTAGAATATCGTGCACTAAATTTATAAATTCTCGCACTAATACTTTTATTCCTTAAAATAAAATATTTAATTATATCTCCAGGTAAAGGAATGCAATTTAAACCCGTTCCACATAAACAAGAATATAACAATAGAGTATCTAAATCAAATTTTTTCTGTGAAAGCTGTGGCAATCGCAAGACTAGAAAGAAACTTCTTACTCTAAGGATAATATTCTGGCTCTCCTTGCGCATTAAATTCATAGCACTCTTCGCAGTACCATGTATTATACACAGGGTTGTACACGAGGTCGATGTCGATACGATGGCAAAGGGAGCATGAAAGGGGAGCACTGCGCTTCGCTAATTTGAGGTC
>WJIN01000442.1 GCA_014730295.1 Promethearchaeota archaeon
TCTGGCAGATTTTCCGGGCTCGAGAATAGATGAACCGCTGAGAAATTCAACTATTGAAAACGTATTCCCAATAGTGTTAACATAGAAATCATCAAGAACTACTGGGCTGTCACCAATATTCTCAACCTCAATATATGCTTCACTTTGATCAGTTGTTTGATCATAGATCAATTGACTATTTTCTCTATTTATTCTTACAGCTCCCTCTTCAGCCTCTCTCACGAAGAAATTGCTTGTTGAATTGGAAAAGGTATAGGTTCCCCCTCCTATAGCAGTTACCGCAATATTCACAGTATCATCCACTTCAAATCCGGATCCAGTATCGATCCAGACAATGTCTTCTTCATCCACAGAGACAATATTATCATTGATGGACGAGCCCATAGTAAAATCTTTAGATACCCCATTAACTGAAACATTAGTGATTTCTAATTCTTCTGAGCCAATATTATCCAGCTTGAATGTACCATACCCAGTGTCAAAGATCTTGGGTTCTTTTATCTTGAATTTAGATTCTAAAGGAGTATAGTCAACTTTAAATAATTTTACTAAGCCATTACTCGAAAAATGCTCCACTGAAAAGACTTGTGAAGCTTGATGGTCGATTTTTTCTATTTCCGATTTCCACGTATTTCCATCATTATCCTTAGTATTACCAATCGTAGAGATATAATGTTGAATAAGAGATCCTTCTGGATATGTATCTGAGGGATCAGAGGTTGGAACACCCCATGTCAGGAGTTTAACCAGGGTCGATTGGAACCATTTATCCTTATATTTACCGTTCGTCTGGTTTACATAATCGCTTTCTAGGAACACAGAATTCTCTGCCCAATTATCTTGTTCTAATCCCATATTAATATATGTTTCATAGTGATTATTTGGTATTCGAACCATCCACTGCCATTTACCTTCATCGCCACCCAAACCATCATAAAAGTACCCAAAATAGACTAGTACATACTCCGCCTGGAGTTCCTTTAACATTTGAGCACTATATATCTCATCACTCTGCATCAGAGCGATTCCCGTCATTCCGTCTTTCCATACTCTTAAGTTTGCATTATCATTAACTGTTGTCACATTCCCGATCGGGGTTAGCCAATACCCATAATCCCACCAGCTAACTACTACTGTTTCTCCCGGTAAATTAGTTCTCATCCATGTGAGGGAATCTTCCCAATCGTGGAGTACTCCACCAGGAACAAGTTGAGAATATGATAATTGAGAGGTTGCTAAATCAGTTGCATGAACCACTTGTGAAATACATAAAAATCCGACTAAAAAGTATACAGCATATATTTCACCTTTCCCAATAGTTTTTCTTCTTCGCAAAAGCTTTTTCCTTTTCCTGCGAATCTCACCCCTCTGCTCTTTATAAAAGCTTCCGAATATTTTTAAAATATTTACCAAACCATAAGCCCCTATAAGAGCGGCCGCGGGAGCAAAGAGTAAGATAATCCTTACCATACTACCCGTAAAATAAAAAAGAGTAATAAGAAACACAATCATAAAAATATCGGCTGCAATATAGCGTTTGAAACAAAAGTATATACCTAAGGGAAGTATCATTAGGGGGATTAAAATATTATAATAAATACTACTCCACGTGCTCGGGGTATGTTCCGCTACGCTGGCAACAAATGCCACTTGATTTCGTATTAGGGGATTCAGAATACTTTGAAATTTAGTCCCAAAACCGAAAGGAATTATATTGGGTACCGTATAGATTATTACTGCTAGCACAATTCCAGCGGGAATTATTCCCCATTTAAGGAAATTCATCACGCTATTGTATAATTTTGGTCTTTCGTTTCTTTGAATATAAAGGATATGGTATATAATAAGTAATCCTGTAAATAGAACTAATCCTCCTACATTCAAACTTGTTAGAAAATCTCCAAAATTAAAACTGATCCATAATGCGTTAACAAAAAGACCTGTACCTTGAACTCCCGCATAGGCAATTAAAACATTCTGGTTGTATTTATTTAGTAAAATTAGTAAGAATGTAACAATAGGAATTATGTAAAATACATATTCCGAACCACCCCATGACAATCCTAGGTACCCAGAGAATATACCACCTAATATGGAGTAAGTAATACTGCCAGTTCGTATTGTCTTTAAGAAAAATAAGAATGTCATGATAACTGCGAAGACTCCTATAGTTTCGTTGTCGAAGAAGCCCGCTACGGTTCTCTGCATATGTCCCGGACTAAAAGCGAGAAAAAAAGCCGCAAATAATCCACATCTACGATCCAGAACTTCCTTCCCGAGAAAATACATAGCTAACACAGTGAGACCCCCCATGATTGCGGGAAAAAAGTAGCAAAGATCATACAATGAGATTGGAAATCCTAAGAAGTGTAGTATATTATAAAAACCAACAACCGTAAAGGTTAATCCTGGCCTTAAGGTAAATCTGTTAACTCCTTCGGGATACCAACTTTTAAAATCATGCCAATGAAAATAATCATAAATAGAATGTGTTGATAAATATTCCGCATTATAGTATTGAATCCATGGATCGAAGGCTTTAATCAGGCGACTATCGTGAATAATAGGAGATAATCGAATTAATATAGCAATAAAAACTACTAAAAAGACTGCGATGAAAAAAATGATATTTCGTTTTTTAATAGTTAAACTAGCGCTAACTCGATCGCGGAAATTTTGTAAAGATCTATAAACCTTCGACATATGAGATATAATGAATTTAATTAAAACGCTATTAAAAATCTTAATGAAATTTAGATTTAAAATTTTGTTTTTTAGCGATATCTGAAAGGTGTTTAAATAGGAATATTACATAATCTAAATATTTTATATAGATAGTGATTGCGAGAATGATTAAGAGAGTTAAGATTAATTAAGAAGGTTTTTAAAGTAAAAAGAAAAAATTTTTGATTTCTGATATCTTTTTTTGAATAGCTATGCCATCGAAAATCAAATATTTCTTTAAACTTTATTATATTGCCAAAGAGAAATATTATGGTTCTCAGAGACAAGAAAATGTGCTGACTATTGAAAATGCCGTAATTGATGCCCTTAAAGACCGAAAATACCTCGAAAATGTGGAGGAGGCTGAGTTTGAGTTTGCCAGCAGGACGGATAGATATGTCTCAGCTCGCGGAGCAGTGTTTTCGCTTATACCCAAAAAAGAACCGATCCTTATGGAAATTAATTCATTTTTACCCGAGGAAATTGGATTATGGGCATATTCTAAAGTTCCTTTAGAGTATTCCCCCCGATTTAACGCCCTTTCTCGTCATTATAGATATATAATTCCGGTAAAATTGAGTTATTTAAGTTTCAAATATAATTTTAATCTCAACTTATTCAAAAAAGCCTCTGCTCAACTCGAAGGGGCCCATGATTTTCAAAACTTTTCAAAAAGGGATGATTCTATAGAGAACACGAAAAGAACACTTGACAAAGTAAAAGTATATGTTCTACATGATACGATTATAATTGATTTCATAAGTCAAGCATTTTTAAGGCAACAAATTCGGCGGATGATACAGAAATTGCTGGAAGTAGGAAAAAATGAAATAAGTTATAATGATTTTCTTGCTCTCTTTGATGCATCCAAATTCGTATCTTATCAACCTGCTAGCCCAAAGGGTTTGATATTATGGGAAATTAAATATGATTCTCGGGTGAGTTTTCATATTGATGAAAAATCAGCAGAACGTAGGGATAACTATTTTTTCCAAGAGGAGCAAAAAAGTTGGCTACAATATAAATTATTCAGCTGTTTGCAACAGGACAATTTTAGCTAGGAGCGCTTGGAGCTGAATTTCTTCTGTTCCTCCTTGGCTGAGACGATATTCAAACTCAGCAAGAATTTTTGATAGCTCTATTTTCATTTCTTCAGGAATAGATAATCCATACATGTCGCGATGAAGATTTCTAATTATATTCCTTCCAGATAAGCCATATTCTTTTTTCAAGTCTCCTAAGCGTTTTATAGACAACGATAATTGACCTTCCAAAGCAGTTTTCAAAATTTCTTTAATTTTCTCAGGGGGAACCTCTCCAGCTACTCGAAACACGATATCCTCGTCAATATTTTGGGAAATAGTTCCGCAAGATTGCAAATAATTAATTGCCCTTCTTAAATCACCTCGGGAAACATCAGTGAGCGCATTAAGTCCATCTGGACTTATTTCAATATCCTCCTTCTGGGCAATCATTTTTACTCGTTCTTTAATATCATCGTTAGAGAGAGATGAAAATCGAAACACTACACATCTGGATTGAATGGGGGGGATAATTTTATTGGAATAATTGCAGATTAAAATCATTCTACAGTTACGCGTATATTTTTCCATCGTTCTTCTTAACGCTTGTTGTGCCGGAGATGTCATATTATCTGCCTCATCTAATATGAGAATTTTAAATGGAATATCTTCTGGAGGACGCGCTTTCGCGAAATCTTTAATATATGTCCTTATCACATCAATTCCACGGGCATCGCTGGCATTTAGTTCTAAGTAAGTTTCATTGACTGCCATCTTGGAACCATATAATTCCCTTACCATCGCAAGTGCGGAGGTTGTTTTTCCCGTTCCCGCGGGTCCCGCAAAAATAAGATGAGGCATTGATTCATCTTTTAAAAACTGTTTTAATCGTTTAATTATACCTGTCTGATTTACAACTTCATTTAGCCTTCTAGGGCGATATTTCTCAACAAAAGGCCTGCTTTCTATTGACATGCGAATCCTATTCTTATTTTATGAAGAATGATTAATAATTATAAAATTATAATTATAAAAGAAATTTATTACTTCTTGATAATATAGATTATCAATTAAACTATAAAAACACGAAATTCAATGACAGATTTCAAAATAGAAAAAATTCATGCTCGGTGGGTTTTAGATTCTCGTGGGAATCCGACAGTTGAATGTGACATTTATGCGGACGGGAAGATGGGGCGGGCCGCAGTTCCTTCTGGAGCCTCCACGGGAGAGTTAGAAGCCCTAGAATTAAGAGATGGTGGAGAAAAATTTATGGGAAAAGGTGTATCTCAAGCGGTTAACAATGTGAATAATATTATTGCAAAGAAATTAAAAGGAATGGATGTGGTGGCTCAGAATTTAATAGATAAAAAACTACTTGAGCTTGACGGGACAGATAATAAGGAGAGATTAGGAGCTAATGCCATTTTGTCCGTTTCTCTTGCAGCTGCCAAGCTTGCAGCAAAATTGAGAAATATTCCTCTATACCAACACATCTTTGAGATAAGCTATGGAAGCACGAGAGAGGATTTTTTGATGCCCCTTCCTTGCTGCAATATTTTAAATGGAGGGGAGCATGCAGGAAACGATCTTTCTATACAAGAATTTATGATACTTCCCAAAGGAGCCAATTCTTTCTCAACGGCAATTAGATGGGTTTCTGAAGTGTATCACACCCTAAAGGGAATTTTAGCGAAAAAATACGGACCTCAAGCTATAAATGTAGGAGATGAAGGGGGTTTCGCTCCAAACTTTTCACGCACGAATGAGGCAATGGATGTTATAATTGAGGCAATTGAAGAACGAGGTTTTAGTCCCGGAAAGGAATTTGTAATTGCAATTGATGCCGCGGCAAGTGAATTTTTTAAAGAAGGAAAGTATAATATTGATGAGAAAAAGCTAAACGAAGATGAACTCTTGGAATACTATCTTAATCTCATCAAAGATTATCCGCTCACATCGATCGAAGATCCTTTTGATCAAACTGCCTTTTCCGGATTTAGCAAATTGACAGATAATGTGGATAAAGGAATCCAAATTGTAGATGATGATCTGACTGTAACAAATATTAAAATCTTAAAGAAAGCGATTGAAACCGGAGCGGGAAATGCACTTTTATTAAAGGTAAATCAAATAGGGTCTCTTACCGAAGCCATTGAAGCTGCAAAGATGAGTTTTGATAATAATTTCAATGTGATGGTCTCGCATCGCTCAGGAGAAACAGAAGATCCCTTTATCGCCGATTTGGCAGTGGGATTATGTTCTGGACAGATTAAAAGTGGAGCTCCTTGTAGAAGCGATAGATGTTCTAAATATAATCAACTACTTAGAATTGAGGAAGAATTAAAGAATGATGCAGTATATCCTTCAGAATTTAATTCATGGAAAGACTTTCAATAGAAAATTATTTTTTTAAATCCTAGCTTTTTTTAAATCTATATAGATTTACCTCAATTTCCTTTCTTTTTTGTTCATGAAACGGAAAAGTTTTTTCAAGAATCATAGTGTAGGGAAGAACGTAGTCAACATGCCATTTATGTTTATATGCATAGTCTGTGATGAATTTATGTACCTTTTTATTGGCTAAATGAATCGAATAAATTACATCCGAAAACATAAAGGCAGTTTCAAGAAAAATTCTGTCTGCTCCTCGTTTTTGTACCCCAAATGGTGGATTCATAATTGTGGTAATTTTGGAAAATGAATTGAAAAAATGTGGAGTTATTCCAAAATTTTTCACATTCATACAAAGAGGGAGAATAAGATTTTCAAATTGAAAGAGATTTAAGTTTTCTCTCAATATTGCCAGTGCTCTTGGATCTACATCTATACTTAATATTCTTAACGGATTTAAAAATGCACTTGAGAGAGAGAGTCTTCCAGTCCCAGCCCCTAAATCTACTATTAAGTTACGCTGAATATCATCAAACTCCACCCCCGCGAAAAAGATAATATCTATTGCACAAGCGGCATCAATAGTGTATTGTTCAAGTGTAACTTTTGGATTGTCAAAACTTTTCGTGCTTTGGATGAGAGAAATAAGTTCCTTTTTCTTAATTTTGAAAACCCTCTGTATTTAATCGGATCTTATTAAACATTATCAATAAATTTAATTTATTTATTAACTTTTAAATATATGAAGAGAAAGAAAATTAGCAATTATAGACAGAGTGGTAAGTTTATGACTAAATCTTTGAAGGATAAGGACATCGTGTTAACTGGGGAATATCTGGGGGTTGTCGAGGAATTTTTACCCGATAAAGATTCAACCTATACTAAAGATGGAAAAATTTTCGCCACTAAAACTGGACTTCTTAACGTTGATATTAATAAGCGAAAGATAGATATTAAAACGCATAATGAAGAAGATAGGAAAGTCGTGAAAGTCGGTGATATAGTTATAGGTTCTATTCTTTTCTTAAGAAAATATTCGGTAGGACTTAATTTTTATACAATTAACAATAAATTACATTTTAATTCCTATTACTTTGGCAATATTCATGTAAGTCAAATTTCAAACCGTTATATTGAAAAAATTAAAGACGCATTTCAAGTAACTGATATTATTCGTGCGAAAGTGATTGAGGAGAAAAGTAATGAGTATAATCTTAGTACTGTGGGTAAAAATTTAGGTGTTATACACGCAGATTGTTCAATATGTGGAACCCCTTTAGATAGAACTGGGTTTGATAAAGTCAGGTGTCCTATGTGTGGAAATATGGAATCACGCAAAATGGCGGAAGATTATCGTTCTGTAAGCCATGAGCTTAGATATTAATTCTTTTTATTTTATTTTTTATACTTATTAGAGATTGAAGTGAATTATTATGGGAAAAAAAACAATCTGGTTTCATAATGATACGGGAAAACTAAGTAATGTAGTAGAGTTTCTTGAGCAAGTTCAGAAAAAGGTAAACTATATCAACTTAAATTGTACCGTTGAAGGAAGGGATATAGAAATTTCTTTATCGGGTCCACAGGATTTACAACAGCTTGCTCTTGAGCGTTTAAAACAATTGGCAGAAATTCATCTGCAAGAAACATGATATTTTATCCTTAAATAATAAAAGATTTATTTTATTAAGGATTCTAATAATAAGAGTCGAAGTATAGGAGTTGTTTTTATGGCAAAGAAAAAAAATGAAGAAACTGATGAAGAAGACTTAGAAGAAATTGAAGAATTCGAGAGTCAGGAAATAGAAAGCGTCTATCCGACGCTGGATACAGAAGTTAAGGAAGAAGAGGAAATCCCTATAGAGACAGAAGAGGTATTAAGTGAAGAGGAAGAGGAGTTACAAGAAGATCTAGAGTTTGTGATGGAAGAAGAGGAAGAGGAAGGACCACGATATAAGTATCTCGATCTTCAGATTCAGAGGGGGAAAGGAAAAAATCACTATGAAATTTTTATAGAGGGGCAATCTCATGGCTTTCTTAACGTATTAGTTAAACATTTACTAAAATTAGATGGTGTAGATTTGGCAGCGTATAAAAAAACAGACATAGAGGCTCCAAAGATATTTATTAAGTTAAAAGACGGCCAAAAAATTAAAAACACCTTAAGAGACGGACTCGAATCTCTCCGGGAAGAGGTACTGTCTGCTCAAAAAGCGTTTAAAAAATTGATATAGACATTCTCTTTTTATGAAAATTTTTTATATGTAATAATTCTACAATAGAATAGTATGGCGTATGAATTCTTAGTCCAAAACTTACCTTATACTCAAAAAGCAATAGGAACGGATAAAGGTCTTGCCAAATTAGGAGATGGAATTGTAAATTTCTCATATTCTGTGGCAAAATCAGTATATTTATCTCAAAATAACTCCAGTAAAAGAATTGTTCGAACTGGTGAGAAAGTAAACAAAAATATTCTATCAAAAGCACTTAAAAGTGCGGATATGAAATCCTTTGCAAAAAATCGGGCAGATAGCCACGATCTTGCTAATACTGTAGAAGCGATTATCGCTTACGTCTGGCTTAAAGATTTGATTACTATAAAAGACATTATAGACTTATTGATAAATAATTTATCTGGAAATATTCGCCATCGGATTAAAGAAATTGATAACGCCGCTCACGCTTTCACTCAATTATTATTATCACTAAAACAATATTTGCCAGAAAAAGAATTATGAAAAATAACCCGATTATAATGGGCTGTGACGATGCCACCTTTAGCTTGAAAAAGGGGGGGAATCACACATATCTTATTGGAGTAATCTGCCAAGGTGTTCGAATCGTAAAAGTTCAGAAAACAACAATAACAATCGATGGAAATGATGCCACTGCTAAATTAATAGGGTTAATCCATAAAAATCGAAAGCATATTCAGTATATACTAACCCATACCATAACCTTTGGTGGATTTAATCTGATTGATATGAAAAAGATATTTACCGAAACCAACAAACCTATAATCGCGGTCACCGAACGAGAAGTCAATCTAGATTCCGTTAGAACTGCCTTGATAAAAAAGTTTCCCAATAAGTATCAGCATAAGTTTGAAAATATTTTTCGTGCAGGGAATCTCTTTGAAACTGAAATAGACACAGCTGCTGGGGCATCAAAAATTTATTTTCATAAAATCGGTATCTCTCTCCTCGAAGCAGAGGAGCTTTTAAAGCGGGTTTCCATTGATTCAAAACTTCCCGAACCCGTCCGAATAGCTCACCTAATAGGACGCGCATTTCGGAGCTACTAACAGCCTTAAATAATAAGGAATAAAAAAAATTAATCGTTTGAAAATTCATATTCTAAAATATCTTTCATCCTCTCTCGTAAATCTGCTCGTATTGCGCTCATACCATAGGTCTTAATCCCAAGCATTTTTTCTACATTTTCAGGATGAAGGGAGTTTTCCAGATCTTGTTTATTAGCAATCGCAATTATCTTTGATCCAATATGATGTGAATACCGTTCCAATATTTCCTTGGTTTTTTCAACATTATCTTCAGTGGAATCACAGACAAGAACGGTTAATCCAGAACTTCGTAAAAAATCCTTCCACATAAATTTAAAGCGTTCTTGTCCGCCTAGATCCCAGATTGAGCATTTTTTACCATTTAGAACTGAATCCTCGATTTCTAACCCCACGGTCGGACTTCTTTCTCTGAGAATTTCCTTTCCTTGTAGTAAAGAAACAAGAGAAGTCTTGCCTACTCCTCCTTCTCCCACAAAGCAGATCTTTTGCTTTCTTTCAACCACTTTAATTAGCCTTCTTAGAAAATATTTATGTTAAATATTACAAAAAAGCGAATAATCAAAAAAGCGAATAATATATGAATCATATACTGCAAAATAGATAGATATTTCGTGAATAAATCTCAGAAAAAATAATTTTATTGGTTATAGTCCCCAAATGTAAACCCCATTTATAAAAAATAAAGAAATGCGTTAAAACTAATACCCTCTTCAATTATAATGTAGAGATTATATGATGTTGCTTGAAATTTTAATCTTTCGAGATATGAAAAAGGTGAAAGGATAGTTATGGTCAAAACTTTATTAATATGTAAAGATGGAACTTTTAATTCCTATTTAAGCTCCTTGGTCATCGCAATGAACGCGAAGTAAAATGGAGGGGGTGTAGCCTTAATATTTATGCAAGGTGGATTCACAGCGCTTTTGAATAAAGA
>WJIN01000443.1 GCA_014730295.1 Promethearchaeota archaeon
AACCTAACTAGCTCCAACCCTTAATTTCAAAAAAATAATTCTTTTGAAATATTCCTTCAGATTTCTGGGAAAAATTCTGTCAAAATAATTATAAGAGACAAAAATAATGCATTCACTCGAAAAAAAACAAATAAACACTAATTTGGATAATATATTAAAAGAAATAGGCATGAATATTTCAAAACTCGGGAAGTATTCTTTTTTCAAGATTGCGATTGTGGTTCAAATCGGATATATCATCGTAGCTTTAAGTCTCTTTTTTACAGTATTTTATTCTACGAATGATTTTACCGTGTTTTATGATGCGGGAAATAGGGTAATCTTTAATATAGACAAGTTATATTTCAGAGAGAATAACGATTTCTTTTTTAGATACTTACCACTTTCGGCGCTGATATACACTCCCTTCTCTCTTTTGGGGTTTAATGTTAGCTATATAACTTTTATGTTCTTTAATTTAGCCTTGAATGTTGGGATTTGTATTTATATCTACAAGATCATTACATTAATTAATACGAATAGAAATGCGTGCGATGAGAGAATGGCACGTTATATCTCTCTCTTTCTTGGGGCAAGTCCGCAGGTTAATAATTATATTTTAGGTCAAAATAATTTAATCGTAATTTTTCTTATCTTAATGGCTATTTTCCTCTTCATAAAGCATAATTCAATCCAAGGAGATTTTCTTGGAAGTTTTTTAATTGGAATAAGTATATGTGTAAAACCAATCGCATTTTTAGCTGTTCCATTCTTACTGATTATGAATTATGAAGTGAAAGAACGAAAAATTAGACTTGATGTAAAAAAATCATTAATGCGAACTGTTGGAGCTTTACTATTTTTGCTTCCAAATGTAGCTGTATTTTATCTTAAGCCCGCGCTATGGGACGGCTTTTTGAGTAATAATTTTGCTGGTGGAAATATCATTGAAATAAAACATTCGTTCAGCCTGACAAAGTTAATTTTGAATGGGTTTACTTTCTTTAATATTCCAGTTAACCAGACAATAATCTTTTTATCTCTGCTATTTCTCATTGGGATAACTGGATTTCTATTCTATATCCTAGATAATACAAATAGGAAATCAATTCTTTATGGATTGAGTCTGGGCATGCTTGTCTTATTATTAGTTTACTATGATACATGGGATCACCATCTTTTAATCATTATTCCGCTATTTATTCTTATAATATTTGATATACCAAATGATTCGAAAATTGCCAAAAATTATCTTAAACCAAGTCTTTACTTTTTCGTATTCATCGATCTAATATTTATGGGGATTTGGTATTTAATGAAGGCATGGTTTCCCTTCAACTTTCCTCCTACAATTTTCCTAATGTTAAGCTTTTATGGAATAATTAAATTCATATCGAGTGAAAAGCAAAAAAATTTAGACGAGAATATCTAGAAAGATTTTAAATCTATTTTTTTATTAAATATTGAATTTTTTTTATCTATCTCTAACTTTTTATTGGAGTTGTTTTAGAAATGATTTATGGTAAAATTATTGAAAGAAAAACCTCAAATTGAATAAAATCCTAAGTAGGTTATAAGATGTTTGCTAAGACTTTGGCAACTTATAAAAAGATAAAAGTAAACAAAATTTATTCAATAAATTTAGTTTTTTAAGAGATCAGATATCATCATGAGAGGAAACATAAAGTTACTCTCCAAGAGATATAAAAATGATGGAAAAAGTATAATTAAATTAAATCAAGTCCAAAAAAGAATGAAATCTAATCTTGAAAAAGATATTAAACTAAATAGATTAACTTTTGAAGAAACTCCTTGTTGTGTATGTAAAAATAAAATCTATGATTTATTGTCTTGTAAGGATCGTTATGGATTATTTCAACCAATTGTATTATGTAAAGTTTGTGGTTTGATATTTAGCACCCCTCGTATGAACAAGACCAGTTATGAAAGATTTTATAAAAACTACCAGAAAAAACTTTATCTAGGGAAAGCCCAACCATTGAATGAATATTTTCAAAATCAATATCGAAGAGGAGCTGTAATTTATGACTATATCGAGAAAAGTGTTAAGCGCCCAATCCGAAATTTAAATATATTAGAAGTTGGATCCTCTTCAGGAGGAATTTTAGAATATTTTAAAAGAAAAGGAAATTGTGTTTATGGAATTGATTTATCTCCCGATTATGTTAATTTTGGAAGAAAAAAGGGCTTAGATTTGGTTGTTGGTACAATTGAAACAGTCGATTTTCCCTTTAAACCTGATTTGGTAATATATTCTCATACTATCGAACATATATTAAATCCTGTCGATCAAATGAAAATATTAAAGGATAAAATGGAGAGTGATTCATTATTATTCCATGAAACACCTGGTATATTTAATTTAGAAAATCTCTATAATTGCGATTTTTTGAAGATGCTCCAAAGCGCTCATACCCATTATTTTACTCTTAATACTTTAGATAATGTAATGAGGAGAGCGGGTTATTCAAGAGTCAGAGGTGATGAATATATAAGGAGTATATATAAACCCGAAGGATCTAAGAATAACAAAATTTATAATTTGTATGAGGAGGAAATGAAATATCTTAAAAGAATGGAATTTTTCAGAATTATTCCTTTTAGTTGTTTGATCTGGAAAATAATTGATTCTATTACAGAAAAAATAAAAATATAATTTTAGAAAATAATTATAACTCAATAATTTTTCTAATTCTAGTTAGAGTATTTTTATCAATCGACTTAATTTTTTTCATTGAAATTCTATTCCTTTTCCTATAAGAATTTGTATCTTTTAATTTTTCGAATATATCTATTAACTTTTTAGATAAGTTTTGATGTGATTCCTCAACTCCTAA
>WJIN01000444.1 GCA_014730295.1 Promethearchaeota archaeon
GTTTCTTCCTCCTTTTTAAAATTATCCTCTTCGAGGTCAGCGAGTTTGTCTTTTAGCTCTAATAGCTCCTTTCCTACTATTTTTACTTTTGAATTAGGACTTGATTCTACCTTATCCCAGTCTATACTTATTCCTTTTCACCTCTTCACCGAGTTAATTACACATAAGATTATTGATGTACAATAATAATCTTTTCTAACTATCAATATTCCATTCTGATTTTTAAATGTTCCATTCGAATTTTCAAAAGAATTTTCCTCTTTGACTAATCTAAAATAATTTTTTAGCTTCCTTTATATATTACAAAAAAAATTGCGAATCCTCGAATGGATTTTATAATAAGCAAAAATATTTTAGAAAAATATAGTTTCATAATACCTGCCTATTCTTTCAGCTGGGTAACGCTTCTCTTTGATTTCGAAAGACTTTTAGAACTTAAGTTTAAATACAGGAAATACATGAATGTAAAAAAATTTTTAAATTTATGAACGATCTTAGGAAATCTTTTAAATTACCTCTCTAAAAAGAAAGGTTTTTGAGCATACTTAAGTCCCCGAATTTCTGAGAAATATTTTCCAAGTTTTATTATTTAATCTTAATTTTCTTAACTTCGGTAGATTTCTAAAGGGTTCGTGAAGAATAGTTATGTATTCAAAGCTTAGGTTTAAATAATTGAGGTTTAGGTGTTCTCTAATCTTTGATTATATTTCCGATAGGTATTATTGCTTAGTAAAAGTTTTTGAATGTTATTGAGTTCAAAAAGAGAATCAGAGGGTTAGTATATATTATTATAATTGAGAAATAGAAATGCCCGCTGTTTACAAGTAAAAAATAATTTAAGGAATTCTATTTAATATCTTCAAAGGAATTAAAAATGGAAAAAAAAAAGATTGGTTGAAAATTATTTATTCTCTGATTTTTTTTTTATGAGATAGGCGCTGCCTATTAGTCCCATCATCGTCCCACCGACAAGCCCGAGTATATTCGGGATGCCGATATTCCCACCGTCCCCGTCAGGAGGGTCATCGCCGGATGAGCTGCCTAAATAGACTTTGAAGCTGGGGTCGTGATAAATCGTATTCCCATCCCATGTGGGATAGTTCTGCGTCTCTATTGTAAATAACTTCGAAGGATTCGCCGCTTGACCGAGTAAGGGATCATCTTTTACCTCATCTTCGATAGAGAAGACCAAATTACAGAAAGGATTCCCGGGCGAGGCGCTCATCGGGGTGATGGCATCTTCCATAGAAGAGGTGATTAATTTACTCACACTGGCCCCTACGGATTCAAATGTAAGAGGGGTATCGTTATCACTTTTATTGTATAAGGTATAAGGTTTTTTTTCGTTGCTCATATCGATCTCTGCTACGGTATTCCCGTCGCTTTCAAATCCGAAGCTATCACTTCCGATACTCATCTCAGAAGAAAATTGTTGTTTAATCGGTTCCGAAGAGAGGAAATAACTCATCTGCGGTAAACATAATTCTAAATTTTCCATCGCAGAATATATCTCATCGTTTTTACTTTCTATCGTGCTTAATCTCGACGTAAAGTCCAATTGGGAGTTAGCATCTTCCATGGAAAAGTCAAACTCATAACTAAAATTTGCTTTTGGACAATCAGAATAGCTCATATTTCCCGTGGGATTTGAAGGAATGTATGAAAATGCAGAGACATAAGTAGGGAAGTTATTATACTTGATATCCCACGAGATCGTGTCTCCGTTAAGCTCTGGCTCACTGAATTCGATTAGCGAGAATGCATCCTCTACAAGCGTGTCATTCGGAAAGACTTGTTCTATCGAGTTGGTATAAATCTCTCCGTTCATCTCATATTTACTTACTCCAACTGAGGTGGCAACAAAGGGTTGAATTAACCCACGATATTCGCTCCCCATCCCAGCTTGGAATAAGTTTGTGTTGGTGGTATAAAAGCCATCTTGGTTAGTGTCATTGTAAATTAAATATTCCCAAAAGTATTGGGACCAAGCAAATCGTTGTCCGTCTTTTGTTGTCGCGGTTTGATAGATAAGTATCATGGGTGCGGTAAATTTTGCCGTTTGATTCATAAATCGCATTTCTTTCATAATACTCGTATAATTCTCAGCCCATTGGTTCTCATACATATCTTGGAAGATGATATCTTCGGAAATGAGGGTTTGACGAGTATCATCTTCATAACGCCGAACTATTTTATATTCACTATATGTGCTATTTTGATCGATCTCGTTTTTATATGATGAGTATGTAGTATTCATCTCCATAAAAAATGTCGCATTTTTTAAGGCATATACCAATACGCTCAGCTGTGTGCCGTAAGTAATCTCGACTTCATAAAGGTCCATCTCTACGCCCAGCTCAAATGTGCCCGCGGTCGTCCTATTATATGCGTTATCATATTCGATGGTATATTCGACCAAGGATTCTTCTACGTAATAATCACCTTCCTGCCAATAGGTATCAGTTTCATATGAATAGCTTCCTAAAGAGGTGCCCGAATCTTCACTATAGACCGACTCGTTGTTATATTCTCTAAAAAGGGAAAATGATCGAGTCACCATTCCTGAGCTATATTCGATCGAGGGCTCGTCTATGCTCTGAGCTGAACTCACTAAAATTAGCGAGAATGGCATCAAAAA
>WJIN01000458.1 GCA_014730295.1 Promethearchaeota archaeon
CTTCTACAATCCACATCGGTTACACTCATCGCTGGATTACATGAGTCCAGAGACCTATGAGCTGGAACTGGTGGCTGTTCAGGAACCGGTGATGTGTTAATCTAACTGTCCACCAAACCGGGGGAATGTCTGATGTCCCAGAGGATGTCCTCACCCTTCTTGGGCTAGATCCCAAAGCTGAACCTGAAAGCGCTGACGAACAAGCGGACAGGATACCAGACGCACCGCCGGTATCGGCCTTCGCTGAGTTCTTTGCAGATCCAGTGCAGGAGCGACAAAAAGTGTCAATCTAACTCTTCGGGTTTTTGAACCATGCCGAAATTTCACCTGAGTATTAACGGAAGAAAGATGACCCGTAACTCAGGTGGGCTTGCCAATGGGTCAGAGTAAGCTGTTATCACATCCGAAACGCTATCTGCATCATCACGGAATTGAACAAAGTATTCCTCGCTCAAGGGTAATGCAACATACTCGGTAAATGGCTGCCAGATAGTGTTGCTAATCGAGTCCGTCCAGATCAAAAGCTCTTCCACATCACCTTCTAAGCTCTGGGCTTCAAGTTCAAGGGTCATTGTTAGCTCAGTATTTCGATAAGGAACAATGGAACCGGTAACTGGTTGTGTCGAAGAAAGATCATACACGGTTTGATCTAGGCCACTCATTCCGTTGTTGTTTGTCATCTGACAATCGGGTGTGCCCGCGTATAGATGCATACCCTTGGGTGTGTAATTCCTTCGTGCTAAGACGGCACTCAATTTTACTCGTGTTCCCTGTTTCAAGGCGGGATCATTCACTAGATACCCTTGAGCTGATCGACCACTACCGCTAACAGCTACCACGTAATGAGCACCTCCAGGACGTGTTAGGCGGAGCATAACTGGGCGCCCATTTGAGAGTTCATGTTCCAGTAAAGACCAACTGAAGCTCACACTGCGTTGAGAGACTTTGTTGCTCGCACACCAGTTCCCCGTTCCCCACGTGAAAGGACAGGCATACTTGCCCATACAATCACTGAGGTTAGGGGGATTCATTGTTTTACCATGCCTGGTCGTATTAGCTCCATAGTAGTCAAAAATCATTGTGGCGGATGTTAACGTGCATCCACAATTGCCGATTATGCGACACGTAGGAGAGCAAGTACCATATCCACCAGTTCGTAATGGATGGTTTTTCCAACGAGGATCTTGTTGCCAGAAAAAAGGCACGGGGCAAGATCCCCCAGGGGGTGGTTGCGGGGGAGGCACCGGTTGTGCTGGAGACGTCTTAACACTGTCACATAGACCACGACTAGAACTACAAACATCATAAACGTCTGACTGGGAAAGGGCTACACCGGAATAATAAGTCCTCTCGGGTAGCACCTCGCCATCAGCTAAGTCACTATCTTTGGCGCACTGCTCGCTTGAACCAAAGTTGACGTGCTTAGCATGAATACCGAAGTCGCGTCCTTGACGTTTTGAGCCAATGTAAACATTTTGATCAATATTCTTTCCACAAAATTCGAGAACAAGGTAGTTTCGCTCATCCACATACAAACGGGAACGAGTCAACGCAGGTGAAGGAGGAGGTGTTGTCGTGTAGGAAAGTGCCCACCAGCCCGTCCAAGCACTGCTAGATTCTCCATCTCCTGACTTCGCTCGCCAGCGATAGTTACCGGCCGAGGGCAAAGTGACCGTCCAAGAAGTATTGCCGATCCAATTGGATTCTTGGCTCCACGTACCATCTGATTTTTCAATGTAGTATTTAAAGTTTCGATAGTCACGTGGGTAGTTATCGGGGTCACCTTGATCTTTTAGCTTTAGTTCAATACTAGGGTCGGTAATATTGCTGTTATTGGCCGGTGAAGTCAGGTTAGGAGCATTAGGTGGAATGTTACCATCTTTCCATGGACAATTCACCCTGCTTATTATGCTGCCGGAATAGGGTTTACTTCCACTGCCAGTTCGATAGGCAATTACGTCGTGCCGCACAGCCCCATTGTCAGACTTAATCTCAACACAATAGACTGTATTAGGATTAACGTTCGTAGTAATCCAGAGATCTTTTGGCCAAGTGCCGCCTGCGTAAATCTGATAGTATTTGTAGTGAGGGCTATCTCCAAAGCAGGCACCCGGACGACATACATACAGGCGGTAGCGCTGATGAACCCCATCAATCACAGCACGAAAGTTGTTATCAGAGGTTACATATGCATTGTTTATCTGGGCCGTACCATCTGCTGAAACCTGTGCCTGGGATGACAAGAGTGTAACAGCTAGAGTTAACAGAACCGATATCAGTAAAAGGTTTTTGAGAGTCCTCGTTTTCATCTTCGTCTCCCTTACTGTACTCATATTTTGTCGCTCGATCCCACTTTTAACACTCTCTTACCGCTCTAAAACCAAAAAGCTCGCTCCAGCGCCCAGCGACATCAATCTGCTTCCATCCGTGATACAAAACCCAGCTTAGGTTAAAACGCTCTAACGATTGATCGTACTACCCTTCCCGTTCACGTCAAATCCTCACAGTTTGTTGTCATTGACTACCACCTAATCCGAAAGGAGAACTTACTCATGGATCTCATCACCCGTATCAAGGCTCACATCAGCCTCGCAGACGTCGCCCGGGCTCATATCCCCCAGCTGCACCCCACGTCAAATGGCTACAGGGCGCTCTGTCCCTTTCACGAGGAGACGGCCGCCTCGTTTCACCTCTACACCGACGACGATCACTTCCACTGTTTCGGCTGTGATGCCCACGGTGATCAGGTGGACTTACTGGCTCATTTCGAGGGGCGTGAGGTTGATAAGGAATACGTCATCGAGCTCGCCGACCGATATGGCCTTTCACCCTCACAGGATCGCTATCAGGACCACAAACAGGCTCTGCAGGCCTTAGCGCGGCGCTATCATCGCGATCTCTGGGAAAGCCCGGCCTATGCTTACCTCGCCGATCGCGGGATCACCGATGAGACCCTCAAGACGTGGGCCTTGGGCTATGCCGATGGGGCGATCAGCAAAGGGGACCGTTATCCCCCGGCTTTAGCCGATCTGGGCTACGTCCAGGAGAATGACCGCGGCCCGTATGATCTCTTCCGGCACCGGTTGGTCATCCCCATTATGGACAGCCAGCAGGTGGTGGGATTTGGGGCACGCAAACTGCCCGGGCACAAGTCCGACGCTAAATATC
>WJIN01000445.1 GCA_014730295.1 Promethearchaeota archaeon
CTATAATAGTATTAACTATTCGGAAAAAGGCTTTAAAATTCTAAGAAGTCTGAAGAGGAACATTTGGATGCTTTTAGAATTAATCGCTTTGGTAATTATTATACTGGATTTCTTTGAGATCTTTACAATACCATAACCTTTTAGTTCAAAAATTTTTTACTATCTATTTTTTTAAATTTCGATACACTGAATTAGTCTTTTAACTAATCTCATTTCTGAAAGAATTTAAATATAATCTCAATTGCTAATCTCTTATGAAAGCAACTCATTGGATATGCAGGATTTGTGGTATTATTATCATTAACTCAGGCTCTAAACCTTCATATTGTGTGAATTGTAATGCTAATTCATAGCAGTATTTAGGCTATGAAAATGAATATGATGCTGACGAGGCAGGTCAATAATATATGGATGATGTTGAAACTCGATTAAAAAAATTTAAATTAAAGATCTGAATGGTTTATAAACCTTGTAAACCTGATGAATAGAGTTCTAAACCATTTTTTTTTTTCCTTTCAGCAAAAATATTTTAGATGAATTTGAATTTTTTAATATTCTAATATGATATCTATTTAAATGCTTAAGATTATTAATATCTTGATTAAAAATGATTGATGAAGTTGTTGGTCGTTTATTTGAGGAAATGTCAGAGCTAACATTTGAAGTGTGTAAAAATTATTTTCGCGGAAAATCTAATAAACTTTTAATAGCACATGAAATTGCAGATGTTTGGGAATCGATTGAAAAACTTGTGGAATATTTAGGAATTGAGGAAGAAGTAAGATTAGCTAAAAAGGAATTGACAAATCACACGACTATTAGAAATCCTCTTGAAAAACAGTAAAAAAAAATTAAGTAATAGGGTTTCACTATATTAAAAATGAGTTCATAAGAATCTCAAATATCAAAAAACAACCACAGGTCTGAAAATTCAGATGCTCTGTAATTTTCTCTTTATTGATTTTGGATTAAAAGTTAGAAATTCATAAGAAATTATTTTAGGTTTATCCTCTGGATGATACAACGGTAGATTTATTTATAACCTTTACTATTCTTGAGTTAAGGAATAAAAAATATTAATTCAACTTAGGTTTCACTTAGGGTAAAAAACTCATGGTAAAATTCCTCAGTAAACCGAATTCAAATTCTACACCCGGAGAGCGCTCGTTCTTCAATAGAATTGAAAATTATTTCGAAGAGGAAAATGAAGTTTATGTGTATTTCGAGCCTGCTGTTGGAGATTTACGACCGGATTATCTTCTATTATCTCCAAATTTTGGAGTTATAATTGTGGAAATTAAAGATTACAAAGATATTACTTTAAAAACTATTTCAAAATCAGGGGATTGGGAATTTTTAAAATATAATCAATTAACTTCGATCAGTAATCCTTTTGATCAATTATATCAATACTGGCGTCGCATACAAAATCGGGTTAATAAATGTGAATTTCCAGAACCTATAGAAATTCCTATAACCAAAATTGCCGCATTTACCAATATTTCTCGAGATAGCGACCAAGCTTTAACAATAGAAAAGCTATCTCCCAGAATGATTTTCTGTTGCTTTAAAGAAACCCTTGGAAGAAATGATAATTTTAAATCCTTTTTGAATGATCTCCTTCCAGTGAATTATCAATTAGATTCAACTTTTTTCAATATTTTACGAGCAAACATTATCCCTACATGCCGACTTCCATCTGTAGATCAAACTAATTTAAAGAATTTTGTAAAATTTGATGACAAGGTAAAGCTACTCGATGATCAACAAGAACAACTCGCGCGTGAAATAGGTGAGGGTCATAGGTTAATTTTTGGAGTTGCTGGAAGTGGTAAAACAGTATTATTAATAGCAAGAGCAAGATATTTAGCATTAAAACATCCTGATTGGAAGATTTTAATATTATGCTATAATCGTTTATTAAGAAACTTATTATTCCATCTTTTAAATCCGTTAGATTTTGACGCTGATATTACAATTTCTACATTTCATTCTTGGGCACGCCAATTTCTTTTACAAGATATTGATCAATTCTCAAAATTGTATGAAGAGGGTGAATATAATGCTAAAAAGAAGGGAAAAATGAATTACTTCTTTCAAGATTTTGTACCAAACTTAATGTTAGAGAAGCTCAAAATTGAAGATGAAACACAACTCAGATATAATGCCATCCTAATAGATGAGGCTCAAGATTTCGAGGAAGATTGGTTTCGATCAATAATTAATGTACTAGATAAAGATACAAATTCTCTCTTGATTACATGTGATGGACTACAAGGTATTTATGCACGAAAGAGATTTACTTGGTCCAGCGTAGGAATACAAGCAAGGGGACGGGTTAGAAGATTGGAAAAATCCTATAGAACTCCAATTGAAATCGGAGCAGTAGCTCAAAAAGTATTACCTCAAAGTTTAACAAAACTTATTGGTCAATTTGATGAGTTTCTCTTAACAAAGCAATTCATTGGAAAACATGGAATAGTCGAGATTATTCTTTGTGATTCTAGAGACGAAGAATATATGAAATTAGCAGAAAAAATAAACCGATTGATTAAACAAAAAGCCAAATTACTGATCTTATTCAAGAGGAACCAAGCTAAGCATAATTTTGATCATCCTCTATTTGATTACCTTAAAAATTTTAAAATTTCATGGAGAGATTTAGAGAAATATAATTATGAAAGTCCTGGATTACTGGTGGGAACTTTGCATGGAACTAAAGGTCTTGAATTTGATACAATCATAATTCCAGAAATAGATACCTATAAATCAGATAAAGAACGACAATTATTATACGTTGGAGTCACTCGTTCTAAAGAGAGATTAATCTTGAGCGCTAATCAAGCGAATGGGGGAAAAGAATTTGTCCAAATAATAAAACCTCTTCAAACATAACTCTGAATCCTGCAAATAGGACAAATATGAGATCCGATAACAACTAACTTATTAGTTGGTTGTATTTTATTCGATTTAATTAGTTCACTACCAATCTCTTTATTTTCTGAATAATCTTTGTA
>WJIN01000446.1 GCA_014730295.1 Promethearchaeota archaeon
TGGAACCGAGAAAACATTTGTAGCTCATTCAGGAACGCCTACTAACGATACGGGACCTTATTGGTATAATTCCACCAATCCTAGACTCGATGCTTATCCAACTCTTGGATATGGATTGAATGAATCTGGATTTTATGCTTCTCATATATGGGATGAACACAATGGTTCTTTATACAATGCCAATCAAAAAGCAAGTGTCCAATGGGCAAAAGTCGTTAACATGCCGCATGATATGTCAGATTATAATATTACTTCTGCGTCTTTGGAAATAACCGTAAATGCGACTGTTAAAGCTTTAAGTGGATATGGATATGAATATTATACTGGTTATGGAGGTATAGAGGTATTAGGGGATGGCAGTGAAGATCAATCTCAATTTAGGTTTACAGAGGGAGATTATATCAAATTTTATGCAATACTTTCTAATCCTCAAAATACTCTAAATTTCACCGTTGCTGATTATCAAAACAAAACATTAGGAAGCAATTCAGGTAAAATCGCAAATTCTACGGATACATTAATAGATACAAAATTTTATCCAAAAAATATGGAAGATCTAATATTTTACCTAAACCAAGTTTTAAAGTATAATAATAGGAATTTTACCCTCAAATTAGGAATGGAATTCAATTGTGAAGATAACTTTATAACTGATATTGATGAATTTCCCCTCGCAATTATAAAGGAATGTAATTTTAATATCACTTATCAGAGATTAATAGATCAAGATACATCAACCTCATGGAAATATCAAGGAAAAAAAATCGACTCCAGAGGTGGAACCGTCGAAATCAATAGTGGAAAATTGTTTTTCGACTGTAAAGTAAATGATAAACTAATTGGAAACATAACCAGAAATTCTGAAATTGTTGTTTCTATCAATGGTAAAGAGTATAAAGAAACGATTAAACTAAGTCAATTGGATGACATTCTTGATTCGATTAAATCAGATGGATTTGAAGTAACAAATCTGATTCCTAATGATAAGGTAATTAATGTTTCAATTCAACTTTATATTGCTGATGAATTTGATCTTAATCAAACTTATTTCATTTCAATTGATAATGTGATCCTAAATCTTTCCTATGATGTATTTTTGCCAACCGAGAGAGTGATTTTATATCAAGTGTTGATGGTTTTGGGTTTGCTATTGGTCGGAGGACTTTCGGGGTTTTATATTTATTACCGAAAAGTATTAAGATTTCCAAAAGAAGTGCGTAAGATAAAAAAATTTAGGAAGTCACTCAATAAAGCCAATCCACCCAAAATCTCAACAAGAAATAGGTTTGATGGTTTTAATTCAAAATATGATAAGCTATTGTCTAGTGGTTCCATTAAAGATCGAATTATAAATAGTTTGGCTAAAAAACCATTAGAAAAACTTAAAAATGCTTCTAAAACATTAAGCAAAGAAACTTTTATAGCAATCTTATTTTTATTCCTTCTTCTATTTGTTCTATTTGCTACGCCTATGATTTTCATATTAAATAATAAATATCTTGCAAATTCAAATGAATATGCAGTAGTTAAAATTAGCCAAACCAACCAGAATCAATGGATTCGGGAATCATATAAGTCAGAGTGGATTAAAAATGCGAATTTTTCCACACCAAAAAATTGGTCTTATACAGAAACAGGAGATTTTACAAATGATTTAAACGGAACAATACAAAATGGGAATGCAAATTTTATTATTAACGGATCTAAGGGACAGAAAACATGGTTTGAAACGCCAAATACAGAATGGCAAATTAGACCAAATGATGATAATATTCCCTCCCCATCATATACAAGTAGTTCTTATGGATGGCAAGCTAGTTATGATTGGCCAGATAATGCAATTCAATCTTTAAGGGTACAATGGCAAAAAAATTTCACGATAGAAGAAGATATGTCAGATTTTGAAATAACTAATGCTTCTTTGGAAATGTGGATAAATGGAACCGTGGAGGCTTTAGATCTAGATGGAGGAGGAATTGATAGACCAGGAGATGATGATGGAGCAGGAGAAAATGTTGTTTCTTATGCAATGGGAGATTTTGCAGAATATTATGTTTTAATCTCAAACTTAGATTACAGCAGAGAATTCGAGGCCGTGTATTATCAAACGAGCGATTTAGGTAAGGATGGGAATGGTTCACCAGCAATAGATACTCTAAATAATACAAGAATTTTCGTTTCCGACGAAGAAACCCTTAAATTTTATCTCGAAGAAGCTTTAAAAAAGGATGATCATAATTTTTCGTTAACAATCGGAATGTATCTTTGGTGTGAAGATAATGGATATCCAGGAGATTCTGATAACTGGCAAGAATTATGGATTAAAAACCTCTCTCTTTCAATTTATTATGAGAAAATAATCGATCCTTTCTCTTCTTTTTCATGGATCTATAGTGGAGAAAAATTATATCTCGAAGGAGACTTGGTTGAAATTACGGGAGCAACCCTTAATCTTGACTATAAAGCAGATCAGACTATCCCTTTTGGTTTAACGCAAAACTCCGAGTTCCGATTTCTTATTAACGATCTTGAACATACAGAGACATTAAAGTTATATGATACCCCGACCGAGTTTCAGAGCGCATCAGAGGCAGGATTTGAAATTGACGGCGATCTCATTCCTTACAATGAGTCCATAAGCTTAGCAATTCAGCTTTATATAGCTGATCCGTTTATCTTGAACGAAA
>WJIN01000008.1 GCA_014730295.1 Promethearchaeota archaeon
ACCTGTTTTTTGCTATCTTCTGTTCGGCGGTCATCTGATCCTCCTTCGGTATTTGGTTTGGGTAAATTCAATTTAACCGAAGAGGCAGATGACTGCCATTTATTTTACCTACAACTGTACGGGAGGATAGTAACTTTTACACTTTACTTACCATTTTCAGAAATTTGATGAAACACTATCCGCAGCAATATTATCATATATTGCGGATATTAATTCGTCTAAGCTTCTTCTAGCCAAGAGGATTGTAAATGAATGCGGATTTATAATCATTTTGCGGTTTTGTGACTAGTGATAGTACTAGTTGCGATGTGCTTTACGTTTTTTTTATAAGCAATTGCGGATGTTAATGCCTCCATGCGGATATTTGTAATACTTTAATACGTTATTTATCAAATAATAATATATTGATTTTGTATTCCATTGATATTTATAGGATTACTATCCCTAACAATTCTCAGCGCATTTGGCATATGATTTGATTACTAATAATAAACGTAAATCGGTTTTATTATTAATGATGAGCAAACGTTAGAAAATACACACTTTTGTTAAAGTTAGTAGTTCGTCAGTTTCACTTTAAAAATAATAACTTGCAATAGAGATTTCATTAAGTCATCTTTGAAGGTACATAGTCAAAATATTAAAAAGATAGGTGGCGTAATGAAAAGTAAAACTGCGGTGATATATTTTAAAATGTCAAAATACGCTTTTGCATTCATACTATTTTGGGGATTTAGCATTATTGGTTGCGAAGGTAGATGTAGAACAAATGAAGCGATTAAGAGCTGGGAGATGTATGTAAAGTTTATCAAAACTGGTAATGAAGAGAAAGCTCGGCAATTTTGGGCAGAAGAATCTCAAGCATATTTCAATTTAGAATCTGAGTGCGAGAAAAACTGGCTTGATCATGAATTGACAGTTGTCAAATCCGAATGCAACAACGACCTCGTTAAAATCCAACTTATAGCTGAAAGGGATGGTAAGCAAAAAGGATTCTTTACATATATGATTAAAGTGAAGGGAGAATATTTTCTTCAGTACCCATTTTTAATATTTGCTCAATCCTGGCCCATAGCAAGTAGTCAGCATTTCAAAATCCATAGTATGTTTCTTCCCGAATCGAAAGAAGTAAAGGTAGATAAAGATGTGAAATTTCCTGACACGACCATTTTGGAGGAATTCTTAGTTAAAATTAATAAACTAACAGGGATTCAGTTTCATGGGTCGATCAATTACTATTACTGTCAAGATAGAGATGAAGTAGCAAAATTGACTGGGCAAAGAGAAGGCTTACCACGCTATACAATAGGATCGTGTGCAATCACAATGGAAAAATATTCATTTGCGGCTATCATGGACATTGCAACTAAAGGACATGTCAAACCAATTGATTTACTCTATTATGGTCTGCTTGGATATTCTGAACTCGAAAGAGCACGGATGGAAAAGGGTGCGATTGAAAGAGCTAATTATACTACAGCAAAGTACTTTATGGAATCTAATGGGCATCCCCTGCTCTCACTGGTATCAAGCTCAGAAACTAAGGACAACCATGAGAGAAAGGCAAATTTATGGATTATAGGAGGTGCTCTCGTTGACTTCTTGATTACTGAGGGAGGTGAGGATAGATTCCGAAAATTATATAAATCCTCAAGAACGGAACTGATATTTGAGGATGGGATTTCAACTATCTATGGGACAAGCCTGGAAACTCTTGAAAAAAGACTTAAGGATAAATATAGAAAGCAATTATAGGTAACCATAATTAAAATTGGAGGTAACATATCATGAAACATGTAAAAGCTATTAATTTAAAAGCTCCTGAGGAAGAACCATCTGAAGAAATGGATTTATTCGCTATGATTGATTTTCCCGACCCTACAGGTTGCGATCGAATTGGATATACACCTCCTCCTACTCAAGATCCAGATGCAACACCGTGTGGAAACTGGAATGAAGGATGGGAACCAACATGTGAAAGTAATTGCAGTAATTCAGCGGGGAATCCAGATTTCTGTGATTTGAATTGTTGCAGTACTGACTTTGGGTATCCGGGATGCACAGAAGAAAATTGTCTATGTTTTGTTGGGCCGTCAGTTTAGTTTGGGCTTTATCAGTAATTATTACCATGCCAATATTTTAGTATATATGCTATCTAAGTATTACCTAATCCTTATAACATCTTGTGTAGTACACATCTTGGTGCTTATAAAATGTCTAATGGATATATTTGCTACTCATCATTGTTTTGCTGAGATAATTTGTTTATTTATATAAGTATAACCATCAATATTATTAGGGAGAGGTAAATATTATGGTAAGGAGAAAGTAAAACACTTATGAATGTTTTGGATGTAGGTTCTCGGAAGAAATATGCATTGTGGCTAATAACCACTGTAGTTGTTGCGTTGATCTGTAACTGTAGCTCAGAAAAAGAAGAATTGCAGATTTCTTTTAATGGCAAGAGGTATTCTTATGTGAAGATGCAGCATACAATAAAAGATATTGAAGAAGAGTCAATGAACACAAGTTGGATAGAATCTGACAACTTAATTATACAATATAGTAACGAGTATAAGGACTATCTTGGAAATATGATTTCTTATTCTGAGGAAGGTTACAAAAGGATTGCAGAAGACTTACAATATAGTTTAGAAAAATTTAAACTGCAAATCTGGTTTCTAAACAATATAGAATATAAACGTATTACACAAGCTGCCTCAGGGGCAGTTGCTTTAGGAGATATGGATGGTGTAGCACTGATAAATATTGATTTACACAGTTTTGACCAGAATGTTTCCGAATTGGTTGCACATGAAATTACCCATCTTATTTCTAACCGGATTAGTGGAGCTTCATACCAGATCATGCTCAATAAACATCCGGAATATGCTCAATCCTTTCGTTGCTTTAATGAGGCATTAGCACAAACTGAGGACCAAAGCAGGGAACCAGTAGATAAAATGCTTTTTCAATGTTTTCCCAGTTCAAACTTTAAGACTTTAGAAGAAATAGATTCACAAAAGAATACAAGAAAAAACTACCATGCTTCTGTAGTAGAAATGCGTGCATTAATTGTATTCATCTTAGAAAAATGGGGACAAGATACATTGGTAGATATAATTCACTTAATTGGTAAACATAGTCTGATGCAGGCAATTGAAAAATGTATTAATGTTCCCACTAAAGAGTTTCAAGCAATTTGGTTCGAGTATATGACGGTTATAATTGACAAGTACGAGAAGAATAAACCATAGAGGATTTAATAGTAATGGAAACAATATTGCATAAATTGTAAAAGTCAAGGACTTCCCATACAATATCTGCCTCTTCGGTTTATAAATTTAGGCTGCCTTTTTCTTCTTCAGCTTTGATCCTTCTTTAATCGTTTCTATGGGTCGTTTTCCCAGGTTCCTATAACCTCGATGAGGTCG
>WJIN01000447.1 GCA_014730295.1 Promethearchaeota archaeon
GACATATTGCTCGGCATAGAAGTAGTAATATGTTTGCGATTGCATAATTCCAGGAATTTATAAATATCCGTGTTCAATAATGGTTCTCCCAGTCCATTTAGTGTAATATATAAAGGATTTATACTCTCTACCATGTGTTTAAATGTTTTATAGGAAATAATATTGTCTAAAGTCCTAATTTTTTGGAGATTGTGTCTGTCACACATAATACAATCGAAATTGCATCGGTCAGTAATTTCAATTTGAAGTCTGATGGGTCCATCCTCTGAGGCGATGGGAGTTCCTAATATTGAATAAAATAAAACACTGAATGCTTTTTTAATTTTAAATAAAGAGGTGAACTGGTTATTTCCAAAAATTAGTAATAAATCTTGAAGACGTCGTTTTAGTTCCATAAGTCTTTTCTTCCTTATTAAACCGTGTTCTTATAAATAATTAATTTTTAATCTTCCCAAAACATAATAAAAATATAAAAGATTACGCTTTAAAATTTTCTTTAAGCAGGAGAGAATAGCCAAGTAAAAACACCGAGATGAGCTAATATAACCACTGCTATAAGTGCTACGGCAAAAAGCGCAGTTGCTACGGGGCTAACTTTAATGCCTATAGAAGAATCTTCAAAGAATCTCATAAGTCCCGCTCCACCCATAGGCATCGGTGCTGATCCCGATCTTCTTTTCTTTCTCCTCGATTGGCGCTTCGACATCGTTTATTTAAAGGTTTTTAATTGTATAATAAATATAATCATCTAAAACTAAAAAACTATTTCTCTCTAATAAAGATGATTCACTATACCTTATAAAAGATATTTTAGGCTATATGCATTTTATTTTACTAAAATAGAGGTTGTTAACATTTCAATGAAAATTAAAGAATTCCAAGATCTCATGCGTGAGCTTTATTATCACCAAGATTCCAAGAGGGGTCTTAACAAAACTTTTTTTTGGCTAATAGAAGAAGTGGGGGAATTTTCCAGCGCTCTGAAAGCGAAAGAATTAGATAAGAAGAATATTGGAGAAGAAATGGCAGATATCGTAGCATGGATATGTTCACTAGCAAATTTGTTGGATATAGATATTCAATCTGCTTTACTTCAGAAGTATCCAAAGAAATGCCCAAAATGCAGGAAAAATCCATGCGTATGTGGCATTTAGTTATTAAAAATTTATACTTTCAATCAGATTTTTTAAGAAAATAAACCTTAATAAATTTCTAAAATTGATAATATTAATTTAAGTAGTTAATGAAGAACGAAAAATTAGTGCCAATGCCAAATAAAAAGAAAATTTATTTGCTACTATCGATTTTGATCACAACTTTTATTCTAAGTTCTGTGATTCCAAGATCACTGAATAAAGCCTCTCCGTACTCCGTTTATGATGAACCACCACACCTTTCTGCCAATTTAGAGGGGGCATCTGATGTTATTATCACCAATATCAATCGAACTATTAGCATAAACGGTTATGGTTTAGTCAATATTGAGGATAATCTTACAATTAGAAATGATTTTGAAAACCCCATATCATCAATTCTTATAGGGGTTCCCACAGGAATTTTAGAAGATTTAATATATTTTAAAGCAAAAGGAAGTGGGGGAAATACATTGCTAGCCGAGGATACTGGATTAATAATGGATACAGATAAAAACATGATAGAAATATATTTCGATTCTTCTCTATTGCCCGGACAGAGAAAAACTATACTCTTTACCCAATCCTATAAGGATCTACTCACGTATGAACCATCGGGGTCTCAACAGAAAATTTCTTATAGCGGACTTATTTATCCTTCCATACCGTATAAGGGACAAGGAAGTATTATTACTGTAATAGAATTACCTATTGGTGCTGGGAGTATTGAAAATGATTGGGGCACTACACAAGCTAATCGTATCACTTTTGCACTAGAAGATTTGCCCCAAACATACATAGAACCATTTTTAGAAAATTTAGGTGATAATAAAACCGTAGATATTTCGATGGCACATTCTTCAATCACAAATTTGGAAATTCAAGAATCCACAAGAAAAATAACTATTTCACCGTGGGGGGCGATTAGGGTGGAGGAAAATATACGTATTAAAAATCTTGGCTCGATCTCAATTCAGAGATTTAATCTTAGAATTCCTGATCCTGCAATAAATGTGGAAACAACTGATAATTTAGGAAATATTGAAGGAACCACGGTAACCGATTTGCCAAACAATCCAAAATCGAAACAGGTTAATTTAGATCTCTCAAATAATCGAGTGGAGATGCAACCAAATTCAAGTTTCCAATTCACATTACGTTATCAGTTAAATTTAGGGATTTATCTTAGCATTGACTGGTTCAGACAATCCGTTCAGATAGATATGATAATGACGAATTTTGATTATCTTGTAAAAAATCAGCTCACCCAGATAAGAATTGAAGGCTCTTTGAATATTGATCAAATCTCTGTTCCTCCAGATATATATGATGAAACGATCAATTCGCAAATTCTCATTTTTGAATCTGATTATGTGAGTAATCTCGAAGAATGGGATATTTTGCTCACCTATACAATTGATATCTTTGAAATGTTGACGCGACCGATAATTCTTCTTTTAGTAATTGCAGGTGCTTGCTCGACTCTTATTATTATAATTAAGAAGAGAAAGGAACTGGGGATATTACCGAAAATAGAGAAAGAACAACTACCCTTGAGAGAAATTAGAGAATTCTGTTCTCTTTATGAGCAGAAGAATGCGCTAACATTAGAAATTCGGCAAGCAGAGGAAGAATTAAAAAGACGCAAACTCACAAAGAAACAATATCGTAATCTTGTCGATAAAAATGAATCAAGAATAAAACAGATTGACGATGAGATCAAACCATTTAAGAAGGATTTAATGGAAGCCAGTCAAACTTTTGAAAATATTGTGCAAAAACTCGATGTATTAGAAGCTGAACGTCAGACTGTTGAAGATGGATTGAAATTACTTGAATCGAGATACCGGAAAGGTAAATTGCCTTCTAGATCCGCTTATGTAAAACTAACAAACGACTTTCTAAAAAGGAGAAAAAAGATCGATAGAACAATAAGTCGCTTTATTCAACAATTACGTTCATATTTACTCTAATATTAATTGGAGTTTTTGATAATGAAACTATGGTTATTTGATATCTTGGCTTGTCCAATATGTAAGCACTTTCCACTAAAACTTTTTATTTTTGCGTATCAAACAGAAGAACAGAGATTCGATTCATACCTGAAAACTTATCAAGAAAAAAATAAAAATGATTTTAATAAGCAAGAGCGAATTGAAATCATTTACGACGATAAAGACCAACCTCTAATAAAGGATGAAATTGTAATTGAACCAAATCCGCTTGAGGAATATTTAGATACCATACTTTCTAGTATTGAAGAATTAGATCATATCGAAGATCTTAGCCCCTCTGAAGCAAGCAAAAAATGCTTAACTCTTGCCAAAGAATCCATTTATAATTCTCTAAAAAGCTTTGCCCAAAATCCAGATCCAAAGAAGTTAAAAAACCAACTCCGGGAGCTATTCTTTCTTAATGAATTGAAAATTGATGCGGAAATTGATTCTGGTCTCTTATTTTGTGAATCGTGTAAGCGGTGGTACCCAATTATCGATACCATACCTCGCATGCTTCCCGATGAGTATAGAGATAAAAAATCCGAGCTTGAATTCCTAGAGAGCAAAAAGAATTTATTGGATGAAAAATTTTTTTCTTTAGATTTAAAACCATTTAATCTACAATAAATTTTTAAATTGTAGTTTATTGTAATATCATAAAATTATTATATAGATATCTACAGCCCGGTGGTGTAGAACGATATATACTTCTATATCGTGCACAACGGCCAAGCATCCGGGGCTTTGAACCCTGTGACCACAGTTCGAATCTGTGCCGGGCTATCCTCTCTTTTTAAAATTTTTAATTTATCTACCTAAGTTTTTTTTATAGGCACTTCACATTCATAGGAGATTGTAGCAATTGGTTAAATAATTAGAACTATTTTATTAAAATTTCTCAAAACCATCAATAAACGATGAAAAACATATCTTTAAATAGAAATCTAAGGAAAGGAATCGAATTTCTCTTAATTCTACGGGATGATATAAGTATGATTGC
The DNA here is from genome assembly GCA_014730295.1 of Promethearchaeota archaeon. The sequence continues at coordinate 4,131 of WJIN01000447.1, forward strand.
TAGGATTTTTTTTCCTTATATTCCGAATCTGAGTTCATTAAGGCTATTTTTCTTCAAGCATTTTTCTAAGGTCTTAGTGAAAATCTAGTTGGTTTCATTATTTATGTGAACAATACAAAATTCAAATGGAAAAAAATCAAGAAAATACAACTATTAAAGTTGTAAGAAGATATAGGCTATTTTTCAGAGCAAAATGATAATCCCAAGATTTATTGAGCGCCTTGGCAAACTTTTATACCTACTATTCTATATTTGAAAGATGATCCAATACTCTAAATATCCAGCTAATTAATTGTTCCTCCCATAGTTTAAATGCTAAATTTTAATATGAGAAATAACTATTAAATTCAAAGCACATATTTTTATAAAATGAGTCTTTCGGGAAGGAATATCTGGATTGATATTGAGCAGCCAAAAGCAGCAATTATGTTTAACTCTCTTATAAAACAATTCCAAGAGGATGGTGTTAACTTATTAATTACTGCAAGAGATTACGACTCAACTTTTCAAATATTAGACGATCATGATGTTGATTATATTAAAGTGGGGAAACATGGAGGAGCGAGCTTAGAAGAGAAATTAAAGACTCATATAAAAAGATTAAAAGAGCTTTTTTCTCATATTGTTAAGTTTAATCCAGATTATCTAGTAAACTTTATTTCTGTGGAAGCTATTAGAATTGCATATGGACTCCAGATTCCATCAATCGGGTTTAACGATGAGCCGAGAAATGAGCCCGTGTGTAAATTGATTTTTCCATTTATAGACAAACTTATTACCCCCAAATGTATTCCAAAGGAATCCTATATAGAATTATACGCTGATCCTAAGAAAATAATTCGATACAATGGAATTGATGAGATTGGATGGTTATCAGGATTCAAACCTGACTCATCTATTTTAGCGGATTACGACTTACATAAGGGAAACTATGTGATTATGCGAAGTGAACCTTCGGCGGCATGCTATTTTATAAACAAATTAAAACCCGATGAGACGATGCTTAGCGAAATCTTTCCCCCGATATATAAAGAATTTCCCAATCATAAATATTTTCTACTGGCACGAAGCCGTAATCAAGAAGAATTTTTACGGAAAACCCTGAAGAAATATGAACCTAATCCCAATTTGATAATAACTCGTTATTTACCCAATCTGGACGATTTTTGTTTTTATAGTGGATTAGTTATTAGCGGGGGAGGAACTATCGTAAGAGAATCAAGTCTCTTGAGCGTACCTAGTATAGAATTTTTCCCTGGTCCGACGGCACCACAAGAAATGTTTTTAAGGAATAATGGTTTTCCTTTAGAGCACATTGAAGAATTAGATAGAATTATTGACAGATCTATCCATGTACTTAATCAAGGATTCGATAATGGCAGGATTAAGTCTTTTAAAAAAAAAATCAATCAATTTGAAAATCCCGTGAAGATTTGCTATAATTATGTGCGGATTCACATTTAAAAATACATTTTATAATATACCAATATTAAACAAAAATTACTTAATACTCATATAATGATATCTCCAACAAAAATACGATGGGATTTTTTTAGCATCTTGTATTTAAGTATCGCAGGGATTATCGGCTTTGTCTTAACTTACTTGATTATGCCCTATATTATTAAATATATGAAAAAAAAAGGTTATGTTGGAACAGATATCCACAAAAATACTCGTCCAGAAGTTGCCGAATCTGGCGGATTAGGAATGATAATTGGCTTTATCTTCCCCTCCATTTTTTTGGCGATCATTTTTACCGATTATAGAAATATCATCTTAATTGTATTAATTACAGTTTTTATTGCAGGTATTATTGGTTTTCTTGATGATAGAGTCAGACTGAGAACCCGCTATAAATTACTTTTAACCCTATTGATTGGGTCAGCCGTGTTCCTGGCTAATTATCTTGGGTTTATCGCTATTCAGAATCCTGTACTTCCGATTCTGAGTCGATTACGGCTAAACATGATCTATCCTATCTTAATCCCTTTGGTAGTAATCGTGTTTGCGAATACAGTAAATATGTTAGAGGGATATAACGGTGAGGGTTCAGGAACATGCATTATTGCCATTGGATTTTTATTAGTATGCAGCATCATTTGGAATACTATGGAAGGATTAATATTGTCTGTAATTTCTCTTTCTGTAATCATCCCTTTTTATCTCTTTAACAGATATCCTGCTAAAATATTTCCCGGAGATGTTGGCACCTTATCTATGGGCGTTATGATTGCAAGCATCGCCCTCTTTGGGGGGCTGCTCGCTGCGGCTTTCTGTACGCTATTAACCCATATTTCTAATAGTTTTTACTATATCTCCTCTGTGAGAGGGTTTTTTGAGAGTAAAGAGATCCATGAATTAAGAGATGATATTATTTTACTTAAAGACGATAGGATTAGAGCATCAAAACAAAAAAATGCATTAATTACAATGCCCCGGATGATTTTAGCAAAAGGTCCCTTATCAGAATCACAATTAGTGGAAAAATTTTACTTAATTTCCATTATTAGCGGATTTTTAGGTATATTGACTACGATATTGATGTGTTTAACCTTGGAAGCAATTGAGATTTTATGGGTTATTGTTTTTTCACTGCCGTGTCTGGTGATTATTGGATTGCTGATGTATTTTTTTCCAAGAATTAGAGACATAGCAATTCAGATGCTCATCTTGTATTTTATTGGAATCATTTTATTGTATTTAATTGATATTATAATTGTCCCAATTGAAATTACTATTGATTTGTATTTTATTAGGATCCCTCTTAATATTGTACTTTCTGTTATTGCGGTCTTACCCGGACTGGGTGTGTGGTATATTTTAACAATAATATACTTAAATAAACAACTAGAGTTAGAATAATCAATAATTTAAGAATAGAGGATTTTATATTCAAATATATAGAAATCTATTAATTAGAAATCATAGGAGATTTAGCTGAAGAAAAATTATCGATTAATTCTGTGTATTACGATTTTATTTAGCTCCATTATTGCGTTTTTTTTACTTAATTGGCTTTTTTCAGTCGATATTTTTGGTCTCTTTACAAATTGGAGATTCATTATCATATTATTCCTATTTCTAGTCTGTTTAGAGGAAATTTATATATGGGTAAAAAATGGTAAACGAAGCGAAATGTCTGATATTATTGCACTTTTCTTTTTCTTCTTCTTAATTTATTTTTTCACTGAAGACCTTCTCACATCACTCATGGGATCGTTTTCCATTTATCTTTGGATTGGAGTAGCAGAACTAAAAGATTATCCCGTGATAAATAAGATTCTGGTAATCTCTTTAGTCACATATAACGTCATATTTATCTCTGGATTAATTTCAGCATATTTCAATGATCCTTTCCTATTGAATACTTCTTTTGCATTTTCATTTTGGATTATTTTAATTTTGGGCTTTATTCTTTTTGGTAGAAAGTATATTGTAGTCTGGAGATTTATGAGCCCTCAATATTTAACCCTTTTTCTCTATCTTTTAGGATGGATTGGAGTAGTTTTTATAAATCAATATACTCCTATCGATTTTTACAGATATATTTACCTAGTTTTGATTATTGTAAATGTTTTAATTTACTTCTCTTCTGGATATTTATTGGATAAACTCTTAGGAATTAAGAGAATTAAAGACGCAAAGATTGCAGAACTTGTGCAAGAAGTCAAAAAAAATCTAAATATTAAAGGTAGAGTAAAAGTGGGATTTGGACAATATCCAATATTAAACGCTATGGCATATGGGTCCTTTTTCGATAAAAGAATAGCAATTATCGCAGAAAGCCTTGATAACCTACCAGAGGATGAACTTAAGGGAATTGTTGCGCACGAATTAGCCCATACTAAGGGAAACCATACCTTTATTTTAGCTTTAATCACAATTATGGATCTCATTATTCGATGGATTTTTGGATTTCCCGCCACCTATTATGATTATACTTTCGGAAATCCTCAAATCCCCTTCATCCTTTTCTTGGGGATCAATTTAGGTATTTATATAGTATTATATTTTTTCGTAAGGATTTTGGAAGGATATGCAGATAGAAGGGCTAAAACAGGAGGTTATGGACAAGAACTTGTTAAAGCATTATATAATTTAGAAAGTTTTTATGCATCTGGCAGAGAAATTGGATTAAATACCATGCTATTATGCGATGAAAAGATCTCAAGAGAAAATAAAATGCTGGATTATGTTAGTACGGCACAATATATTAATCAATCAATGATTAAACCGTCAAAACTCTCTCTTTTAGGAAATTTTCTGAACTCTCATCCGCCAACGTATCATAGAATATTAGCTATTTTAGGTGATGAGATAAACCCTTATAAAGAAACATTGTTGCCTCTGTTGTATCTAAGAGAAAAGAATCAGAGGAAATTTGCTCAAAAATATTATCAAGCAAGAAAAGACTTCCAAACTATTGCAAATCAAAAGTTTAAAGAATTTTTCCGTATTGAAGATATATCACAATTCCTAAACAATTTAGAACCTAATGAAAAATATAAGTATGACTTTCAAAAGAGCTTCCTATTTAGAAATATGATTAATGGTGAATATAAATATGGAAAATTGATAACTTTAAAGATTAAAAATGACATTTCTGATAAATTCTGTTTTAAGATTTTTAATCACATATCAAAAAAGAGTGAGTTTTTAAATCCTTCTCATTTTACAAAAACACAAGTAAATATCGGTGACCATTATATCTTCTCAAACGATAACTTGCTCACGCTTGAAGATATTCATTTTGATAATGACTCTAAAAGTGGTTTTTATATTTTTACCGATGAGAATAATAATCGTATTAAAAAATCAATTAAAAAAACCAAAATTCCTATTTCCATTGAAAAAATTCAAAATTTTCTTAATAATGATGTATTTCTCAAAAGAAAAGGTGTATTAGAAACAGCTGAATGTACAGCTCTTCATAAAAAAGATAATCTAAATGAATCTAAAATAGAATTAAAAAATTTATTAGGTGAAAATGGTGAAGCAATGGTTTTAACCCTTCAATTTAAAGATTTGATACTTAAGCCTAAGAATATTCAATTTGAAATAAAAAAAAAAGAAAGTAATATAGAAAATTCAAAAAAAATTTTAGAATGGATATCAAACAAAGAAATACGAGCATATTTTTATTTGAAAAAACCAGTAAATAATATAGAAATAGGGTATATTGAAAAA
>WJIN01000448.1 GCA_014730295.1 Promethearchaeota archaeon
GCTCTGAAAAGAGCAATCCGGAATAAAATAATTAAACCTCCAAATAACGAAGCTGAATCAATTGACAAGAATCAAATCAAAGGTTCAACAAGAAGAACAGATGATAAATCTGAAATAGTATCCCAGAAAGAGATTAAAAATACTCAATCCAGTAAAACCAAGGATATACAATCACCACAAGTAATTTCTCCTTCTTCAGATATCCAAACAACTACCAACTCGTCAACAGTCGTTGTTCAAAAAAAAACATTACAAGAAGACTCAGAATCCTCTACAAAAGTAAAAAATGATATCTCCACCAAAATCCAACAAATGAATTCCGCGAAATCGCAATTACGATTTAATCCCTTAGCCAAGGAATATGATCCCAGCTATAAAATAAAAATGGATCCAACGGGGAAGCTTTTTACTTCAGGAGAGTATGATGATTTTTATGATTTAGCTGTCGATAAGTATAATCAATTGTATAAACTCATGCGAAAAAGACCGGAAACCCAATCAGCCATCAATATTGGAAATATTCTGAAATTTAATGAAAAAACGGAAATATCTACGATTGGGCTAGTCAATGATTATAGACAGACCAAAAATGGCCACTATTTTTTTGTATTAGAAGATTTAACTGGAGCAATTAATGTTTTAGTGAGGAAAGATTCTGAATTATTTAATACAGCGCAAAGAACGATTAATGACCAGATGCTTTTTGTCCAAGGAGAGTACAGCCCCGGAAAAAAAGGGAAAAGTGGAATAATTTTCGCATCCGCTATTTCAAAAATCGATGTACCGACCGGAATTAAGCCCAATCTATCTCCAGATCCCCTCTCAATTATGTTGGTTTCAGATACACATATTGGAAGCAGAGAATTTGAAGAAAAGTTATGGAAAAAGTTTATTGATTTTTTAAATGGACGTCTCGGAAATCAATCATACAGAGAAAGTGCTGGTAAGGTCAAATACATCATAATAAATGGCGATTTAATTGATGGAATCGGGGTATATCCTAACCAAGAACAAGATTTGGTGATTGGAAATCTTTACAAACAATTTGAAAAGGCCGCAGAATTACTTTCCCAGATTCCAGATTATATTACAATATTCTATAGTAGCGGAAACCACGAACCCGTACGAAATGCCATTCCAAGACCTGCAGTTCCCAAGAAGTATTGTCAAGAATTAGTAAACCTTGGTGTGAAAGTCGTTGGAAATCCATGTTTAATTGAGACACATAATGTAAATAGCCTTGTATTTCATGGAGATAGTTTGCTCGATTTAAACTTGCTCATTCCTGGGCTGGATAATAATAAACCTGTAGATTCCATGAGAGAATTATTAAAATGTAGACATCTAGCACCCTCATATGGTAATAAAACACAGATCGCTCCCACTGAAAAGGATTGGCTTGTTATTGATAAAATTCCCGAGATATTCCATTGCGGGCATTTGCATATTAATGGATTAGATGGATACAGAAATGTTCAATTAGTGAATTCAGGATGTTTTCAAACTCAAACGGATTACATGAGAAGTTTTGGAATTAATCCTACTCCGGGACAGGTTCCTCTTCTCGAGTTAGACACTCTTCATAGTCTTGAAGTAGATTTCAAGAAACTCTCCTAAATATTTTCCTCAATTCATCCATAAGATATTATACTTTTAATACAAGGAGCATTTATTAGAATTAATTGCAATGGATAAGAAAAATGAGATTATTTAATCCCCCCAAAAAAGACCCTTCTGAACTGATTTTATATATCTGGAAAATTTTAAATCTGCAAAAAGTATCAGAAGAAGATTTATTATATCATATCTCCTTTGAATTGTTCTTAATGCCTCCTGAAAAAACTTATGTATTAATTCAGAAATGTGTTGAAAATAATCTTTTAATACGCAATGCTGACGAGAGCTTATCTTTGAGTGAAAATTTAGAAAAAAAATTACATAATTGGCAAGAAAAACGAAAAAACCTAATAAAAAAATTGGAAACGCAATCAAAAGCACAAAAAAGTACCCTAAAACAATTAAAACAAGAAAAAAAATCAGATTTTAACGTTCTCTTAAAAGCATTTTTAGATAAAGGGACACTTAACCGAGCAGTGACGGTTTCTGATAGTGCATTTAATATCACTGATTTAAATGACGCTGCAGGGACACTTAAAGCAGAAGTCCAAGGATCTAAAGAGGATCCATATATAATAAGACTTGATCCCAAGAAGAAGAATATATTTCATAATTGCGACGATTTTATTAATAAACGCGCAAGAGATAAAAAATTCTGTAAACATCTCGCAAAACTATTTCTTTTATTAAAAGAAAAAAATGAAAACTTCGCTTTAAATCTATTAAGCGATTTAGCAAGTTCCATAAATGAGTGGGAATTTTCTTCCTAATTTTTGGTAATTTTAATTTAATTTCCGAAATACGTTATTGTTAATTCTCACTTTTTTATTCTGTATTAATATTGGTTTATAATTGAGCAAATTCTTAATTTTCGGAATCTGAGATAAGGTTATCTCCAAAAGTTTCTCGTCTATATCAAGATTAATGACTTTCGTTCTGCCATAATAGCCCAAAGATTTCTTTGTCGCAGTAATAATACCCGCTAATGATAATTCATTAATATAATCGCTAATCCTTCTACGTGTTAAGGACCTCACGCCTGGCACTTTATTTGTAAGTTCATCATGGACTTCATAAATATCACCCGATACTATAACACGATCATCGCTAAATCTGGTGATTAAATAAATTGCAGTTAACACCAATTGGGCTTGTAGAGGCATCCCTTTTATATAGTCAATGATATGGTCTCTTTCTAATTCATGCTGTGCTTTATTAACATGATCAGAAGTGACCTTCTTGTTCTGGGTTCTTTCTGCTATTTCACCTGCTTTTCGAAGTAGTTGAAGGGCTTTTCGAGCATCTCCATGTTCTTTCGCCCCTAATGCTGCACATAAAGGAATCACTCCTTCTTTAAGTATATCATCGCAAAAAGCTACTTTTGCTCTTTCCTCTAGGATATCTCCGAGTTCCTTTGCGTCATATGTGCTGAAGGTTATATGCTCCTTTCCTAAACTAGAAATAACTCTTGGATCTAAAGACTCTTTGAACTTTAGTTTATTAGAAATGCCTATTAGACAAGTTCTACAATAATCCAGATTTTCATTTAATCGTGTCAAATCGTATAATATTTCATTTCCCCCGCGTTTGTCTGCGATTAAGTCTATCTCGTCCAATACCAAAAAACAAATGGAATTACTAATTTTATGATCCAGCAGACCAAGAAGTTTTTTGAAGATAACATCTTTAGGAAGTCCAGTGGGAGGAATCTTCTCTTCTCCTACTATAGTGTTATAAATATGAGCAAGAATACGATATGGTGTAGATACTATACTACAATTGATATATATCCACCACGGTTTGCTCTTTTTTGTGAACTGAGCTAATTTCTGGCTAATATATCTGATTGTAGCCGTCTTTCCAGTCCCCGTCATCCCATAGCAGAGAAAATTTGGGGGGGTATCTCCTCGCAATGCACAAGCCGTCTTACTTGCGATCTCCTTAATCTCAGTGTCTCTATGAGGTAATTCATCTGGTATGTAGGCGGGCTCTAACGCATCACGTTTTTTAAAAATTTTGGGGCCGTTCAAGTAATTTTTATAAAATTGATCAATGTTAAAATTATGATATTTTCCGTTTTTCAACATATTAACACCTTATTAATTACTAATTCGCACTGGAAATGCCGTTATTTCCACTGCACTTTATTATATTATTTGTGTTTTTGAAAACTATTTAAAGTTTCTTATTAACGCTTAATTTACTTCAAAAATGTTAATGTTTTAATAAAACACTAACAAGAATTGCTCTCATCTGTAAGTATAATTATTTATGTCGCTCTATTAAAAAAGCTTTTTGTTAGCGTAAAAATAGGATAATCCTCTAATTACAAATTAGAGGATGAAAGAGGTATCATATCGATTTCTATTTTCTAATTCCTCCAGATACGCATCTAAAGGATTCTCAGATTCTACCATTTTTTCTGCAAACATTCGCATATGGAAATTTATCAGAGAGTGTTTATCCTTAAGAAGCTCTTCTTTCTCCTCCTTACTTATCTTTTCATATTCAATATAATTTTCAATCCAGCTCTTTAGAGCATTAAACTTATATCTAAACTCATTACGTTCATTATAGAGTTCTCGATATAATAAATAAAGATCTCCATGGCTGAAAGTTAGGAGACGTTTTTCTGCTTGTTCATATTCCTCTTTTACATCTACGAATATATTATTCCACACCACAATATAAATTTCGGCATCCCATGACCCCTTTTTTCCGCTTTCCTTATGACTACAACAAACAGTTTCTTTTAAAATACCTGTAACTACATATTTAGGTAAAATGTCCCCCACGCTATAATGATTCAATAAATTTTCAAACATTTTCGTTTGGGTGCTTGTAATCTCTGCTCCACACGCTTTACATTTAATCGCATTTGGAAATTCAATCGTGTCAAATAATCCCATATTATTTACTTCATAAATTTAGTGTTATAGTTAATTTTTATTTTACATTTAAAAAGAGAACTGAAAAAGGATGAATGAACTACCCGCTCCATCCATGATATATTGGAAATAATTAGTGTAGTACCTTTAACCTGCTTTTCAGTTTGGAGAACTTTAATTCATATTCAGGACATTGTTTATAATTAGGAAATTTACAAATCTCATATTTTTGGGGTAAAACACAACTTTCGCTAAAAGGACAGAAAAGAATCATAAGATCCTTATTTTCCTTTACTTGATTAAGGGATATAACGCTCACCTTTATATTTTTATTAAAGAAAGAAATTCTGCTCTAATATAAAACCAAGGAGAGAGTAAAAATTTTCTAATTTATTTTTGTAAATTTTAGAACTCTAAATATGAAAATTTTTTACCACGGAACATCTTTTAAGCCCAGAATATAGGCAACTGTATTTGCTATTATACTTACCGCGGGTGTTAAAATTATCAAAAAGATGAATATATTAAGATCTGGCGCAATAAAAAGATTGGGAAAGAGGAGTGAAGGGACGAAACTGAGAAGTATGCTAAATAAGGCAAAATCTAACTGATCAATAATCCAGAACGGTCTACCGCTCTGTATGTTAAACCTCCGCTTCAGAAAGCTTCCAAACAAGTCTCCAAACGCAGCTCCAAAACTAATCATTAAGATACGTACTACTAAAACGAGTACACCTAAGGGTAAAGGGCCTCCTGTAAAATAATATTGATAGGTTGACACGTGGGTGTAAAGCTGATATTGATCGATGGAGGCCGCAAAATCGACGATCGGAGCAATAAAAGGCCACAGAATTATGAATATGACAAAAATACCAAACGATAACGGTATTCCGACGAAGAGCGGACCCAAAAACAGTCCCTTCCACGTTTTATGATCTCCAAATAATCTCCTTCCGTCAATAAAATTCTTCCCTCCATCTATCGGATCTCCGCCACCCGTTAAAACCATCCCCGCATTTGATATATAGGCGGGTGTAATAAAAAGTAAGCCAAAAATAAGGGTAGCAACCCAATCTGCCCAAGAATAAACTAAAGAAACAATGAAAAAGTCTGCGAGAAATAAGAGAGCAAATAGAATTGCTAAAGTTTTTGCTATCCTCTTCTCACGAATGTCAGTTTTAATTTCTGTCTCATCCGTCAATGTTAATTTCCTAAAAAAATTAGTAATAATTAGTATAAAATACTAAATTTAGAGTGAAATATAAGGATTTTTGCTATTCTTTATATAACTCTAAATAGGATGATAATATCTAAATAGCCATTTGTATCTGATCTAATGAACATTTGATTCTTATGGGACATTCCGCATTCTTTATAAAAATAAACTCACTAAAGAGTTGATTGACTGTATGAATATAACTACCTTTTTTCCCTACCGCAATCCCTCTATCTTCATAACTGAGAAAAAAGACGGAAATCAGAATCTCTTCCAATGAATATCTATTCTCGTCTGATGATTCAATCCATTCTATTTGGATATCATGAATATAAGTATCTGGAAAAAAGCTAAATAACAATTTTATCAATTTTTCCTCGTTTCGAATGAATAGCACTTTTGTGGAGTTAAAATCTTTCCGAATTTGATGGATATATTGTGATAAAGAGAAATAATCTTGAGGATTGAGAAAAAAGAAAACGAATCTATTTAGCACGATGATGTTTTCGGGAAAATGTCCACCAGTCTTTTCATAAAAATAATTAAATAATTTCAATTCCGTATTGGAGTATTTTTTTCTAATTTTTACGTCCTTTGAGAATATTAGATCTTCAGCATATTTACTGAGCATCATCTAAAAATAATGATCTATTCTTTTAAACCCCAGAGAAAAAATTAATTTTCTTACGTTAATTAAAAGATGTATTAATCAAGAAAAATTAATCAATGAATTATAATGAACGATGGTGGATTTGAGTTTCTGGAACATACCGCAGACGTGAAGGCGAGGGCATATGGTCCTAGCCTCGAAATCGCCTATTCCCAAGCTGCTTATGCTTTAATGGCAACTATAACTCCAGATCTAAGCAAGATTTCCAAAAAACGTGAAAAAAAGTTTTCAATAACCGCTGAAGATCAAGAAGCCCTTCTTTTTGACTTTCTCTCAGAACTTCTGTATATCTTTGATGTAGATCATCTCGTATTTGGGGATATATCTGTGGAGTCCATTAAAGAAAAAGGGGAGGGATATGAATTACGCACCATTTTAATTGGAGAGGAATTTGATAAAGAGAAACATGAAATTGGTACTGAGGTTAAAGCTATTACTTATTCCTATATGAAGATTGAAGAAAAAGAAGATTTTTGGAATATTGAAGTAGTGTTTGATATTTGAATTTACCGTTTTTTACTCAGAAAGCCACGTCCTTTAGGGCGTGGATGAATGTGTTTAAAAATCACTAAACTCAATAAGTTATATCCTTTTTATCCCATCGAATTGATTAGGATATAATGGAATATCGAAAAGATGCTCATAGAGTCTATTCTCTCATGGTTCACGTAATTTTCGGAGTAAAATCCCGTCAACCCGTGTTTATAGAGGGGATTGATATTATTGAGGCTCTAAAAACAAAAATTATTGAACTCTCAGAGAACTTTGAGGTAAAAGTGGTGGAAATCGAATGGGGTATAGATCACGTTCATTTATTGATTTCTACAAAGCCCATGTTAGATATTCCTAAGGATATAAATACAATTAAGGGGCATTCTTCTCGTTTCCTAAGAAAAGAATATAAGACGTTCTTACAA
>WJIN01000494.1 GCA_014730295.1 Promethearchaeota archaeon
CAAATTGAACCGTTATTCGAATTACCAAAGAGTATTAATCCCGACTATGGCTCGGTTTCATTTTCGATGAGCGATATTTCGGGAATACAATCCTACGATCTGAATTATTCCTGGAACGGTTACTGGACGGTCAGCGATACTACTTATACTTATACCTTTAATGATACCATCTCGGAAGGATTATATACCGTAATTCTTAGCGCGAATGATACTCTAAACCAGACCAAAGCCTATGAATTCCAAATAATTATCGATACCAGCGCACCGATATTCTCGGAATGTTATAGCAATCCTCATTATTGGAACGGGCTTTTCTTTATGGAATTTGTAATAGACGACGCCTCTGAGTATAACATCACGGTGGTCGCCGAACGCTTCGGAACCGAATATGAGGATCTCGAGCTTACTACCATCCTAAATACTTCCAATCATCAAATTTTACTTGATACTTACCAACTCCAAGACGGTAAATACAATATTACCATCTATGCTACCGATACCGCAGGTAATACAGGGAGCTATACCTTCGGAGATCGCTATTTTGACAATCGGGCACCCGAATTTGTCTCGTTCAATAGTTTTACTTACGACGAGGGGGATCTAATCTATTCCGAATCAATCGAGGATATCCTTTACTTTAACGATCAAAAATATCTCAATATTTCAACGTTCGATGAGATGTTTGATAATTTTACCTGGTCTTCAATTAATAGTACTATCGCGGACCAATTAGGTATTAAGCAAGTTCAAATGTATTATACCCAACCCCTTAAATGGTATTCAATTAACTTTACTTCTCTATTGGATTATAACACCTTAACTTATGAAGTCGAAGGAGAGACTAATACAATTAAGAGTATTGAAGGTCTAAAAATCGGAGGTTATGAAGTGAATGAGTTTTCTCTATATCGTTCCCAGGATAGTCTATTAATAGAACTCGACGAACAATATTCCTACCTGTTGTCGGAAGAAAATTCGGCTGAAATTGAAGCCTTATATTATGAAATGATCGAAACACCAATTCCATTAGAATATCATAACGGCTCACAATCGTGGAATCTCCTCTCTTACCAACGAGCGTACTTTAACATTTCGGACTACCTTAATATCTCGGAATCACAAGAATTCTTATTCTGGTTTTCAATCCAAGATGCGATCGGAGATATCAACGGGTCGATCTGTAATGAATTTATCACCCGAAAATATACCGGAATTTACGATAAGACCCTTGAACAATCCACTCCAGATTCCCTATATGAATGGTACTTGGGAGAAAACTCTCAAGATGAGGGAATTGTTCTATTCGGAAGTGAGAGTTATTACGACTCCACAATTTTCATCAATACTTCTACTATTCTCCCTAATAATTATTCCTCCGAAGAAGTTTCAAGAATTTATCTCTATGACTCAAGTAATGGACTTGAGTGGAACTATACGGGAAGGGCTTACTTTTCCGGAGAGCAAGACATTTGGCAGTATTATTGGAATTTCGAGCAATTAGACTATATCCCGCCCGAGAATTATTATCTAAAGGTTATGTTATTTGATAAGGCGGGAAACAAGTTATCAGAATCTCATACAATTAATATTTATGATTATATTGCAGTAGAGATGATTTCGGATCAAGTCTATAATGAACTAATCCAATTCAATCCGGAATCCTTTAGCAATGAGTTTATATTTACGGGAGAGATCTCCGATTTTGAGGGAAGCGAGAACCTCTGGGATATTGTTGCACAATATTACAACCCGATTGAAAGAGAATGGATCCCGTTAGTCACCGAGTCTGCTGAAATTGTTTCTCAAGGCTCATACGCGGATTATACGATCCGATGGGATATTAATAAAGATTTAGGTTTTAAAGAACATATGATTGAGTTTGAATATGAGTATTTACCGTTATCGGTTACACACCTTACCGAAAATACTCTGTGGGGCACGTGGGGTAAGTTCGGAGACACCTATCAACCCATCTTAATTGCAAAAGAGGGAAACTATCTTAATTTTATTGTATATGAATTTAACGAAACGAATGGATGGATAGTAGATACGCAAAAAAGTACGGAGCAATCCATTCCTTCCGTTCAAAATGAAGTGTTTAAACTATATGACATTAACCGGGATACTATCCCCGAAATAGTTAGAGCTTCCACCTCTCAAATCGATCTTTTATATTTTGAGAATGAATGGAAGATTCTTACCAATATTACCCAAAATAATCAAGGGCTTGAATACATTACCTTAGACATCGGGTATGACGCCTATTCCGATATCACCTATATGTTTACCGCTCAACTCAATCAGAGTTCCGAATATACCTTAACTAAGTTTGAGTTTACCGATTCTTTCGAGGTGATTGACCTTGTCAGAAACAATTGCCCCGAAAATATCATCCCAAGCTCTATTAAATTTATCACCAAATTTGGGCCTACCAATTCAAAATCAGTATTACTCGGAGGTCTTATGTTTAATTCTTACTCATCACAATTATTTGAATTAAGCTCTGATCTCTCCTATAGATCCTTACTCGCAGATTACGTCTTAGGAAAGATCTCTGCGATTCAATATCAGAGAATTGACGGCATAAATACTATCCTCTTAGGAGTAGAAAGATTATCTATAGGAAAGATGGATATCGTGGTTGCTTTGAAATACTCTTCAGACTCTTCTCAATGGATACCTTACGAGATCACCGATTTTGATGAAATTAGATTTGAGATGATTGACTTATTATGTATTGAAGAAGAAAATCAGCAAAAACTCATTATTGCCGCCAAAAACGGTATTTTCGAAACAAAAATACGCTATACCGAAGATGTAAGGACAATTACCTCCCCTGTATGCTTTACCACCGAGTATTATCAAAAATCCGAACTAAGTCAATCCGCGAAATTAGAATTACACAACCTTCCGATTAAACAAATTTATTCCGTATCATATCGGGTAAACGGAAGATGGTATGAATTCTCGGAGGATTTATATGAAAATTCCCGATTTGAGATGAGAATGGATTTGGGTGCCATCTGGGAAACCTTTGACCTTCTCAAGATTGCCTATTCCTTTTTATCATTCTCTGATGAGAAAAAAACCGCGATCGATCCTTCATTCAATATCGCACAAGGAACCTCATCTACTACTTCATTATCGGTTTCTTCAAAATTTTATAATCCCTCAGCATTACCTTTACTCTGGCTTAACCCTACTTCCTCCTATAAGTCAGCTAATCCCGATTGGAGACGATTAGACTCCCTCTCGGATTGGTTTGACAGGGGGATTAATTATCAATATACACCTTTGATCTCGGGACCCGGAAATTTGGTAAAATATCCACATATTTCTACAGGGTGGAACGGATTAACGGGTCAAGAATATAGCGGAATGGCGGAATTAGAAAATAACTTAGCTGATTATAACGGAGATTATGAGTCCGCCCAATTATCCAAAGATCTTTCTGGAGATGAGAAATTTGAGATGAATCAATACATCGACGATGTCTGGATAAGCAATCCCTACATATCAGAATCCTATAATTTCTCGGAATTATACAATCCTAACATTCACGACGAGACCAATAACAACGGTTTATATAATTATTATAAAGATACCCAAAAAGTATTGATAAAATCCGATTTAGTATCGTTGGAAACCAATGGCTCAGAATTCGCATCTGTTTATAATGATGAGAATCTACCCGTTTCATTAGAAGAGAGAAATGTTTCATCAATAGCAACACCATATGGGAATATGAATAGTTCTCATAACAACCTAGATGATATTAGAGATGATTCCAATGAAACATATATTGAAGTGCATAGTGTACAGATTGGGGGGGCAGGCGGAATTGGGTTTGAAAGGATTAAAGCATATTTTAATTTAAATCCTCCTTTCGATAACTATCGCGATTTCTATCTTACTTGCCGAATAGAGACTTTTGGAACAGACCCGGGAGCATTATATTATAACGAGGATCAGATTGGTTCGGGGTATTATATCGAAATTGAAAATATGTTTCTTGAGGATGTTTCTTCACTATATTATGATAATATTCAAGATATAATAGATGAGTTTTTCATTAGAATTTATTATTTCGAGCTAAAAGAAGTAGTAGGAAGCTCGGAGGCGATTCAAGGTATGAGCATAGAAGAACTCGAATTATCACTAATAAATAATTCACGGTATTTTACACTGGAGATGACATCAGATAATTACTATGGATTTGAGTATGAATATGAACTACCTTTGATAGATCAGTCGATTGATTCCTTCTATTTTAACTTTGATGCTTCAATTAATAGTCCATTTATCTCAGAACAATATCTTCTAAGCGTCCAAATATATAACTATAACAGCTCTTCTTGGTATTCACTCCCGCTTTTCAAACTTGTAAACGGTTATTATCACCAAGATTATATTGATTACGATTTTTGGAGGTGGGGGGAGGAAGGTTTACCGTCAGATAGATTCCGTCCTTCATGGCATACAGAAAACTTCCAAAAAATCAACACAATCGCTTTTGGTCCTACTTCCAATAATACTATAAATCAAAATGGTCACTTGGCTCTTGATGATTCGCTTAAAAATGGTCGAAACTTGTTTAATAGCTCTGAAAATGAATATGATATTAATAATTATTGGCTTGATAACGGAAAACTCATTAGCTATGAGTCAAGCCAAAACGCGAATAGAATGCAGCTTCAAGGATTAAGGATTGATCCCCATGATTTTTATCTTTCTCCAAGTAATTTCCCACGAGCAGATAGCAACACTCTTTTCAACCCACATAACTTTTTTAGAGATTTTATTGCCAACAACCGACTTTCACTGAGAATCTTTACCGAGAAAGAAGCGGTTCAAGACTATTCGGGCTATCTATGCGTTGGGGATGCTAACTTATATGCTCTTGCCAACAGTTCTTATTTAAATTATAATAATTTCAGAACTTTTGAGACTAACTTGGCTGAAAGTGTTGTAATGGATTCTTCGGGGTTGCTGATGGGTGGATATTCTGGAATTTCCTTACTAGAGGCACCCCAAAACGAAATCTTTCGTGATAATTTCAATACAAACCAATGGAGTTTAGACGGAACGACAGAGCAACAAATTACCATAAATGAAAGCCCTATAAGGGATTTAACGGTTAGGTCCATATATCCCGATCAAACGTTTGATCCCTTCTACTCTAAAGTTTATGATGTAGATTACGTTTATGAAAGAAGAGCTGGAATTTGCGATATAGATATCGGTATCGGAAGTAAATATGGAATATCCGGTACTTATTACAATGACGATGGAGAGACTCATAATATTGATTCAGAATTTTTTGAGGGTTCATATCAAACGGAAATAGATTATTGGTCATTTTTCTTTCCAGGTAGAACCTATGATGTATATTATGACATTACAACCGATTCACAAGGTACAGAAATTAGTATATGGAGTGATGAAGGTCTTATAGCCTCTACTACTGGAAACACACTGAGCGGAGTAACGCAAATAGAGCGTAATGGTTATGATAGTGATTTGAATAGTATATACATTAAAACGAATGCACCCACATCCCACAGCGTATCTATTGATTGGATAAGAACCGTATCTATCCCCGAAAAATTCCAAACATATATGCAATTGCCAATTATTGATTCGTATCTAACCCTTGATGAGAGCGATTCCTATGAGTTACAAATTACATCTCAAAGTGTAGATTATGGTTCCATAGATATGTCTGTTTATGAATGTGGATCATTTACAGAATCGCTAACTTGGAATATTCGACCTAATACTAAGAAGTTTATCTCCGTTAAAACTATAAATAACAATGGTTTTGAAAGAAATGTTTCTCTCTCTCTAGGAGACATTAATTCTCAACTTCCTTACATAAAACTCGATACAGTGGAGAAAGCAGGAATTGATTTTTGGGCCCCGATAATAAAATACGAAATTTCAAAATATCACCAAGAGGGAGGATTATTGTATGCTCAAACGGATATCTCCGAATATCTTACCCTCAAAAGTGATGTGTATAGTAAAAATACCACGCTCCTCCAAGGGGATATTTTCACTATAAAAACCAAAACTACCTTAGAAAATCCCCTAAATCTTACATTCTACAGCGATGGGCAAATTCAAGATGAGATCACAATAGTTCCTGAAGGAAACCAAGATTTTAATTCTCAATATATTAACATTCAACTTAATGAAACCTTATATTTCGATCAATTAGCCTTTTCCGCTCAATTCGAACCCGAAGACCGATTGCTTGTCTACGAGCTAAGCGCGGTAGAGGACTCCAGTATTACGAGGGCAAAAAGCAAGGAACTGCATTTTACCTTGGCTCCCGAATCCAATAAACCCTATCTTGATAAGTGTACGGGCTCTAATCCTCAAAATGCTTTTGAGTCGGACGAGTCTTATTATGTAATTCAGTCACAAGATTACAACGGACACCAAATTAACGCCGAATTCCATTTCGAGGATATCTCCGTTCAAGATATGAGTATAAATGAAAAAGTGGAACTACAATTGGACGCAACCTCTTCAGTGTCCTTGACCGATTTTACCTATGAGTTATTCAACCCGCAAGATGCCCAATATTATGAAATTGTCCCGACTTTTCCGGAAGACGGAAATTTGATCTTTACCATTACCCAAGATCAATATAACACGTATTTTGATGAGCAAGAACAGAATTATGAGTTCCTTTTTAGAATTCGATATAAACGAATCCAACCATTCAATCTGTCTATCGATTCCTTGAGAGCGATATTATATCAGGACTGGAATGCGGGGCATGATCTTTATCGATATGAGATATCCTTTGAACGCCTCGACCCCTCGCAATCTAACGGAAGTCTTACCTTCGGAGTGAATAACCAAGTAGTTACTGAGATTTCCGATAGTCAATTACAATGGAGCGGAACAAACACATATTCTCTTAATTATGATTGCATCCAACAACAATGGCTTGCGTATTTGAATAATCAGCTCATCTATATAAAAAATGATTCCAGCCCCGAAGATATCGTTCCTTACATCTTGACCGAATATGAGGGAAAAAATGAAGGTATTAAAGTCTTTATTATGAAATCAAATTATTATAAGCGGGTACGGGATGAGACTGATTTCCAAAAATATAAAGCTCTAATCTCGCTATATAAAGAACGTTTTGGAGAGGTCGATATATTGGAATTAAGCAGCTATAACGACCTTATCGCCCCGCAAAACCAGTTTACCCAGCTTAGCTCCGATATTGAGATAATCTACAGCTTTAAGGATCAGATGGCTCCGAATAATGTATTTGACTATTCTCTCTCCCCCACTTATTCGCAGCAAACTCAGATAAATAGTTTCGAGAATTTCTCATATTATGAATCACCATTATTATTTGAAACTGTATCAAGTAAAAGCGATTTCATTTACGTGACTAATTTTAATAACGGAGAACATCATTCTACTTCAGGAAACATAGCCGATCTCGAAGAAATCGGGGGAATTTATCACATAATTAGAGATAGTGATAAATCTGCTACTCCATATGATAAGGCTCAACAATATTTAAATTGTCCAAACATCTACTTCACAGACGGAGATGTTGCTACGCTTGATGGTGATAAACAGAATACCAGATGGAGACGCACAGAGGGACTTCTTGATCCTTGGGGAGATACAGACTGTGAGGGTAACCTTTCCTTTTATTTGGATTTAACACCCAGCAGTGCTTACAAAGTTGTGGATCCATTTTCATTGACCATATACCAAGAGTTTAAGCCCGTATATGCACATCATAATGAATTTGATGTCTCTCAGAGTCTTGTTAACTTTATTTGGGACGAATGGGATGAGCAATGGGCAGAACAATACGCTTATGATTGGGGTTGGTATAATATGAATCCTGTTGATATTACCCACACATTATCTAATTTGGACCCTTTAAAATACGTAGCTAATGACGGAATGATTCATTTTCAATCTAAAGTGTCAGGAGAAGACGGTTTAATGCCTTTTATTAGGAATGAATTTCAGGCAGGGTTCTATACAGATTACATTGTCGCAAATTATAGAGCGATCATTGAAAAATATGAAGTAGGGATAGTATTTGAAGAATTATTAAATGATCAAAAGGATTATATGGTTTTTTTCAAAGGACAAACCGATTCGGGTAATGCAAACTTAAATGTAAATGGGATTAACGATTTTTCTTTTGGAACTACAGAAACTATAGAGAACGGGAATTTGGTTAAAAACCCTTCGGAGATTTCATTAGAGATGACGTCGGATAATTTAGATCAAATAGATATTGATTACCTCTACTTATATGATCTGGGTGATGGAAGGAATATAACAATATATAACGATAAAAACATTACAATTGACGATTCTTTATTGAAGTCTCATACTTCTCAAAGGGATTCAGGTCTATTCAACGACGGTTATTTCGGAAAAAACAATATACGATTTACCTTGGGAAATAGACTTCAAACGCCGATTTTTGGAAGATCCAATACGAATATTACCTCCAACTTAGAGTTAGATGAGCTTGATTTCTCGTTTGATGTCTATCCGAATGATTTTCCGGTTCACAGTCAAACCGATTGGGTGGAAGGAGAGAACGCGTCCCAATACAACCTGGATGAGATTAACTACGAAATAAGCGAATTCAAGGATAGTGCGATAGATGAGATTCAAATTCCGCTTATCACCCCGATTGAATTACAATTTGATAATTTCGATATTACCGAATACAATAACGCCCAATTAGAACTCAGCGTAGATTTAGACATAGAATTATTGAATAGAAAACACGAAACCAACTGGAGCTTGAGAAATAGATTAGTGTATTATAATTATACCGCTCAAAAATGGGAAGATTTCAGAGGTGATCTTCGAGCAGAAAACCTCGGAGTGAATAGGGAAGTTTATGATTATAATTTGAATCCCAATGCATTATGGTATCTCCAAAATCCTCAAGAAAATAACTTTATCCCCATCGGATCTCACAATCCCGACCTTAAATTAATGAATCCGTTTTATCTTTCTCATATAACAAATGATACTATTAAGAACGGGCAAATAAAGCTAGCCCTTATCAGCTACATTCTTCCTACTAATTTCACAAATCCCAATTTAGCATACTCATATCAGCGTTTAGATCCCGAAATTCCGATTGAGATTTCCCAAGAAGTTGCTATTAAGGAAGCACTACTCCTCTTGGAATCTACTCCGATTGTTTATCCCGAATCCACGTTTACTAAGGTCTTGGATCTGAACAGCAACTATGAAGTAAATCTTACCCAAATAGACTCTCCTGCCTTAGGAGAAGTGGTAAAAGTCGATGGATTCTCTCAAGATACCCAGAATTTCACGGTATCGTATCCTCTTTTTGAATGGTTTATTACAGAAAGAAATAGCTTATCTATCAAATTTAGCGAAAAACGTGAATTAGTAGATCAATTACAGCTTACCTATGTACCTCGCGAACAATTAGTTCAAAACGGGGAAAAATATTATTCTCCGAACAATACCGCATCCTACTCGGAACCGCTCTTTATCAGTTCTGTTTCCGATGATACAAAAAATTACGGCACGTTTTTACATCCCGACTTCCCCGTTAATTATACCATCGATCGAGATGAAAATGGGTTGTATGTAGACTTTACCGAACCAACAGATCCATCCTCAACCCCCACCGCCGCAGTCCATTATGCGAAATTGGATGATGCCTACACCTTTAGCTTCCCCATTCAAGATTATTTACTATGTAATTATGAATTATTGGATAATCAGCAAGACTTATCGAACTTCCAGCTTAATTTGAAAGTAAAAACGGGATTTAACGATGTATATTATAGCGAACTAAGTCAGATTACCGCTCATGAGTATCATTTGAAAGTATCCTTATATCATCTGGATAAAAATAATAATAATCGCACCTTAGGATCCGTTAAAATACCCCTAAGCGCTTCTGACCTTGCCTTCCAATTTCATTCACTTCAAATGAATCTGGAAGATTTTGAGCTCACACCCGAAGAGCTTACTTTACTCGGAAATGCGTTAACCAAGAAAAAGGAAAATGATCTCTTAATTGTAGTGGAATCATCGATTGCAAACGTAAAAGCCGACGCTGCATTATTCAAAGGCTTTTTTGCCCAGCAAGTACTTGATGCGTCAATTTCAGTTGAAAATAAAGCTTCTGACCTAAAATTAAACGGGATACCGATCCAAGATCCTTATATCACGATCCCGCAAAAAGAAATTCACTTGGAACTACTTGAAGCAGGGCAATATCAACTCCCGCAATCAGAATTAGATTATGACTTTGAGTTTAGCCTTCAAAAAGTGTCTACTCACGCACGGGATCTATTTAGCAGTGAGTATGAATTTAATACCCAAGACCATATTATCGCGCTGAAAGGAAACTATTCTGACTATTCGGGTTTACTAACATGTGATATTAATTACAGAGCGTTTGAATGGTCTGAATATTCCGCCTCCTCACTCGAACCGATTACCTTTAATTATTCAGGAAATTATCTCGATCAATATACGAAATATTTGGAATTTGAAATTGACTATAACCAACTCGGAATTCCGGGCTATGAAATACGGGGTTTTGACTCTTTTACGGGAAAACAGGTTCTAAGCGAAGAGAAGAAGGACGCCGCAATTGTAGATTTATACCTATATAATTACAGAAAGGAAATATGGGACAAAGTATCTGCGGTCTGCTATGAGGATTTTGAGACCACCTTTTCCTATGTCTTAGACCGTAATTTTATTGTATTTGAAGATTATTTCAACAAGACATCAGAAGCCAATTTTGACTTGATGGTAATGTTTGAAATTGATGAATATGTGGAAGATTACTTCTCCTCTCAATTTAGTTTCTCAATGGATTCCATTCAATCCAAATTATACTATTCCCCGCCAAGCAACGAGCTTCATATTAACCCCGGAATAGAAATTGATGTCGATCTAAGCAATTATTATGAAAGCTCCGATAATGTAGTCGAGGAAGTATCTATTGAATTTGACTATCTTTCGGACTTATTATTTGATGAAAATCTCCTATTCGAGCAATACGCTCTAATTGAGGAAAATTATAATTTCTACCTGATGAATCAGTATTTGGAATACGAGAAAATAAATCTCACAGAAGAGGATCGGATATTAATCTCAAAAGATACCTTATCAGAAGTATTGCGATATTCACCCGAGCACGAGACTTATTACATCACCGTTAAAATCGAATACGATTGGAATTGTATTTTACAGATGAATTTACAGAGCTCTTCTAAGATTGAGATCTCCGCCCTCTTACGCTTACTCTCATATACCACAAACATCAAATATACTTCATTTACTACCACCAGAATCAGTGCGTTTGAAAGTGATATTCCGTATCAATTAACAGAAATTCACTCCCCAAATTATCTGGAAAATGGAGAAGAATTAATCCTAAAAGAGGATGATAGCATTCCCGACATCGGATTTGCGGGAGGTTTCTTACGAAATGATGACACACGACAGAGATTAATGATCCGACAGCAATTAAACTATTCCTTCCAAGATTCACTACAGGGACCGAAATCCATCTTATTGGATCAGCAGTATAACGATTATCAGTTCAGATTTACAAAACCTACGGGCTATTTAACACAACCTGCGGGTAATTATATGGGAACTTCCGAGATGATAGAATTTCGCAGCCATTATGCAGTTTCCGAAGTTTCTCTTTATTATTATAATACCATCACCTCCGCTTATCAACTTCTCGGAGCGATGGAGCAAGACCAATATTTCCCAAACGAATGGACGTATAATTGGACTACCATCGAGCAAGATGTTAGTGAAGTAACCGGAGAATATATCACCATTTTAGTAGACCTCACCGATGAATTTCAACTATCTAATAATTACACTTATAGCTTTATTGCCGATTTTGAAGCCCCTACCTTAAGCATAAGTTTAGGATCGGGAAGCGAAAATTTTGAATCGGATCAAATCGCAACTCCGTTCACTCAGGTAAGTTTCAGCAATAGCGAACAATCGGCACAGTCAAGCACTTCCTACGAATGGATCGAGACTTATACGCAATTTAACGAGTATATGAGCCATTTGGTTTATCCCGACTTATGCGATAGTACCTATTCACTGAATCCGCTCTATATGGAAAACGGATTTCCGAACGATAATGTTCCCGAAACGTGGAACGGCTGGATATTGGATTATGATACGAGTTTTACCACATCAAGCTTTTCAAATGGAGACTTCGAATCGTACTTAAAAGAATTTTATTATAATGATGTCCCTACACAAGGACACGGACAGGATATCACGATGCAACAAGGCTCTTCGGACTGGAACGGCAATTTAGCAAATTCCGGAGATAGTCATACCACCTTTGATTCTACCCCCGAGGGTAATTTCGATTATAATTATGCGGAACACACGCCGTATTATGAGCATCTCTGGATCGAAGACTATGATAATTACGACAACGGGTATATGTCGCACACTTACTTACCCGATGGGTATGATAGCTCCTATTCGATGAATCCGCTTGATATGAACTCCGAATTTCCGTATGATTCCACCCAAGAGAATTGGAACAGCTGGAATTTAGGACACGATTCAACTCACACCTACTCTTCCTTTGCGAACGGAGATTTCAATTCGGATTTATACCAAGGCTTTTCAAACGATGTCCCTACATCAGGAGACTTTACCATCATAGAAGGAAGTTTAGATTCATACGGTGGTCTTTCTGCGCTCGGTAATGGATATTCTACCTTGAGTTCCACACCCGAGGGAAGTTTCGATTATGATTATCAAAATCACACCCCCTATTATAAAACCTTATGGGAGGAAAATTTTGGGACGTTTCAATCGTCCTATATGTCCCATGAATACATTCCCGACGGATATGAGAGTTCCTATTCGATGAATCCGCTTCTTATGTCTAATGGATTCCCAGATGAGGCAATTAATGAAAATTGGAATGCTTGGAATGTAACCTATGATTCCTATTATACAAATAGTTACTGGAATCAAAACGGAGGACTATCTTCTACCGCACTCTCCGAATACATCGATTCAAATCCTTCTGGAAGTGATTTTAGTACTTCTGGCTCTCTTGGTGATTTACAAGGGGATGACGGAAATCTGTATTCGTTCAGTAGAAATAAGATTAGTAATATTAATAATTATGTAACTGGAGATGATTCTTATGCTAAACTCCCTCATGGAGTAAATGTTAATGATCTGAATGGTTTGGGAGGAGTAGGATTCTCGGCATCTGAAAGTGCAGACCCGAATTGGTCAAAGGATACCGGAGCAAACTACAGACGATCCTATGTTTCTACGTATTGGGCATACGGACAAGGACCTGCGGAATATAGCGATAGTTTTCTCTGGGACGAATGGAAAGTACCAATTAATTATAATTCATATACCGATCATTATTTCGAGGCGATTGATGTTGATGTGAGAGCTGCAGCGTGGGAAGGAAGCACCTATGGATATCCACGAAATGCACGAATCTTGATTATGAATTATGATACTTACAACCCGAACACTTATGATAAATTTAATCCCTCTGAAGCGTGCTGGGAACAGCTAGCATATTGGGATATAGATTCTACGGCAACTTTCCATTCCTTTTCATTTGATAAGAATGATATTACAGGAGGATCAGGTGATATTACCGATTATATCAGCTCAAACGGCGAGGTATTCTTACGGCTTCAAGTCTTTTCCGAGTTGAATAAATTCGGGCTTTGGAATTGGGAATCTGAAGTAAGAAATGATGCAAAAGTTGATCGAGTAACTGCTCAGCCAACATATGTCCCTCGAAACGTTGATATCCCCTTTAACTTCGGTGCGAACGTGTTGGACGGCTCGAAAGATTACTTTCTTTACTTCCAAGGCAAGACAAACGAAGGAACCGCAAATCTGAAAGTGAGTGGACAAAATGAGTTTAGTTTTGGGAGTTCTTGGACGACTCAAAATGCCTACCTACTTAGCAATCCCACCTCTCTCTCCATAGAAATGACCTCAGATATCATCGATACTATTGATATCGACTATCTTTATCTTATTCGAATTGACGATCATTCAGGAGATGACGCTCACATATCAAAAGAAACAGATTTCAGCGGATTCTTAAACCGATACGACGATCCCTCATATGACGGATTTAACCGCGAGTATGAAATCGATCTTTCCTTTGATTATAGTTTTACCCAAGATAATGCCGATCTCTCTTCTATAAATGATGCTACTTTTATTTTAGAAAACGGAGAAGCCGACCAGCAATCATTTGACTTGCTTTCTCAAGGTAGTAGCGGGTCTTATTCTGTAAATAATTTTATTTTTGATTCGACAAGTGATGATTACCTAAATTTGGAGTTTCTGGTATCAAATGGAGATTTAAACATTTCAAATCTGAACTATTATATTTGGTTTAAATCGCAAGATACTTCTGATCTCTATAATCTTGGTCAAGAATTCACGGTTGAATACGATGAGACGCAGCTCACTTTATATGAAAGAGAAAACGGCATGTTTTTCATCGAAATTACCAATGATTTTGATGCGGTAAGCGACGGAAATACCTATTACAACAAGTACGACCGCACCAACCAGTTTGAGATCGTCTATCACATTAAAGCCGACGGTGCGTGGTATACCGATTACTACGGTACCAGCACCTCAGAAGCACAAACCAGAACGTATAATGTATCCGAATATATGAGAATCAATAATCTGAATCGGTTTGATGATTTCTATGTAGAATTTTTAGTCTCGGGAAACACTACGCAACTCGAGGTATCCAATCTCAAATTTATTGATTACCGCGCTATAACTCCGGTCGAATTGGAGTTCACAATTGATATGGAATTACCTGACCTCACAGCTGACGACACGCTCGACAGATTAGAATTATTATATTCGCATAAATCAAGCGACTCGAAACGAGTAGATCTTGAGATTTGGGATTATTTGGATAGTGAATGGGATCTAATCGATGATACCGTGTATTCCTCATTTACCGATGAGTCCTTTAGTATCGGCTCCCGGTATTATAATATGAATAATGAATTGAAGTTCAGATACTTAGGAGAGATGGTAGATACCGAATACTTCTTCTATATTGATCGATTCAAACTAGAATATGATTTTACCAGAACCGCAGGAGATAATGATGCCGATATCACCAAAACCATCTCCAACAGTTTCTTAAATCGCTATGATTCATTCGGAACTTATCAAAAATTATACGAGATTACCATTGAATTTGACTATATCTTTACTAAAAATATAACCGTCTATAATGATTTTGCCGAATTTTATATTAATGGTGCGAATCCCGTATCTCTTATTAAAGACGGCTCCTCGCATCTCTATTCGCACACCTTCGAATTCGATTCGAGCTCGGAGAACGGATTTGATGTGAAGTTTGAAATTTCCAATGGATTCTTAGATCTTTCAAATATGCATTATGATATGCGCTTCAAATGTCTTGACACATCGGGTAATATCAGACTGGGACAGGAATTTGAGGTTCAATATGATAATAGCGCCCTTACGCAATACGAGAAAGAAAACGGCATGTTTTTCATTAATACAACCTATGATTTCACGCAACCTGCCGGAGGGTATACCTATTATAACAAGTATGGACGCACCAATTCGCTTGAAATTGTGTATCATATGTATTGCGATGGGCAATGGAGAACCGATTATTATGCGGTCTCGAGCTCGCAATCAGAAACTAAAATCTACAACATCTCGGAGTATATGGAAAATAATAATTATAACACCTTCGAAGACTTCTATGTAGAATACTTGGTAAGCGGACATCAATCGGAGCTTATTGTATCCGATCTTCGATTAACCGATTACCGAACAGTTGTGCCCACAGAGTTAGAATTTACAATAGATGTGGAAATGCCCCAGATCACGCAATATGATAGCATCGACAGAATAGAGTTATTCTATACCCAAAGGACCACGGACTCGCGACGGGTTTATTTACAAATTAAAAACCAGCAAACTTCGCTCTGGGAAACCATCGATTCGAGTATCTATTCCTCATTCACTCCGCAATCCTATGAAATTACCTCCTCGGACTATTATAACGGCAATTATGAGTTGGAATTCAGATATATCGGGGAGTTAGTGGATTACGAATATCAGCTCCATTTGGACCAATTCAAACTTGAATACGATCTTACACGCACTTCGGGAGATATTGATGCCGATATTACCAAGACCATCACCGATTCCCTCTTAAATCGGTATGATTCCTATGATCAGTACCAAAAACTCTACGATATCACGATAGAATTTGATTATACCTTTACCGCAGAAAGAACGGAATATTCTGACCTCGCACAATTTACCATCATCGGAGAGAATACCTTCAATTTGATTAAAGATGGAAATCCCCATCAGTTTAGCCATACCTTTGAATTTGATTCAAGTACCGCGAATGATTTTAATCTCAAATTTGAGATCTCCAACGGATATTTGGACCTTTCGGGGATGAGTTATGAGATTACCTTCAAATGTTTGGATCTCAGCGGTAATATCAGGTTAGGACAAGAATTTGAAACAGACTTTAACGAGGAAGATGAGCTGCTGCCATATCTCGAAGACTTAACCGATATTCAAATAACCTCGGATTATATATTTACTACCATAAGCGATGGAAAAGCCTATTATAACTCCTATGGAAGAACCAATAAGCTCGAAATTATTTTGGAACTGAACTTTAATAATGTCTGGTTTACCGAAATCTATAGCACCGGTACTTCGGAAACCGATACTTTCACGTTTAATGTAACAGACTATATGTTAGACAATTACTTATTTAATTTTAAAGATTTTAATATTACCTATGCGGTAATCGGAGACCAATCAAGTTTACAAGTGTCCGATACCACCTTAACTGCGGGACGATATCTAAATGAAGTTCCGCTTGAGCAATATCGTATTATTGATTTAGTTTCGGGTAGCGAAGGGGAATGGATTACATTCAACTCCAGCGAAGTTTCCCAATTAAAAGACTTAGCAGACTCATTCCCCGCAAACTTTAGCATCGAATATAGAGTATACGACCAATGCGGCAATGTCGCAACCACTACCATCTATAACGATCTTTACACAGGGATTCAATATTCCACCGAAGCAGATTTAACCTATACCGATGATACTATCGATTTGAACTCATATATCCGAGACGAACGGCAATTATCGTTTAGCGCCGATTTTGGAGACTCTCAAATTCTTGATGTGTTGATTAACGGCTTTAACTACGGAACCGCCATAAATACGGGAGGTAATAATTTTCAATTTGATGTGGGAACGCAAAATAATTATACCACGATGATCGGATACTCGGACTCCATGATGAGCGATTTTATCTACTCTAATGTTAACCCCCTAAATCATATCGCCTGGGACGTCAGAAAAGATGATTATTACGGTGTGGTTAAGCACGTGCTTGTAGATTCCGATATCGAAATTATTAATCCGATCACCTATAATTCTTCAAGAATATTAGATCTGGATCATCTTTACGAGAGAGGATTTGTTCTTGAGAATTATTTGAGGATGAAAGATGTCTATTATTACAACCAAACCAATAACAATACTAGAACCCAAATAGGTTTCGGGCATTATTTAATTGACAGAATCGGTGAGATTACCTTCCCCGAATATTCCGATATCCATGAAATCTATAATAATTCAGACGATGTTAAGGATGGAGTTATTTATTTCGAATATGAAGCAACTCCATTCGCAGAACAGTTACGCTTAACTAATGCAGACGGTTTTTTCATCAACATCTCAATTCCCGCGGTCTATTATAAACATACTACCATCGAAAAACTCACCGTTCGATTTAATGACGCAACGGGCAAATCGTTTGCAAAAGTGTTTATGGATTTAGATCTCAGAAATTATTTCCTGTCCGAAAATGAAGGAAAATATAATCAAACCATATTCGGCATGGGAAAGATGATGAGTTTGCCTTTATATATAGATATCAACGAGCTTTCAATGAGCAACCCGCATGCGATGTTTGATCTTTCGATGTTAGAATCAATCACTTTTACCATAGCAGATAGTCAAAGATGGCCCGGTTCATTCTTACAGGACTACGGAGAATATGAAGTTTTAAACCTTCCGTACCAAAAAATTGCCCTTCACGATATTAAACTCTATAATACCTTGGGAGACAGCATTGATGAGGATGAGAACGGTTTTATCACCTCCCAAATCGAATTTCGCGCCCCCGACTATTATAATTATTATGCGAAAGATGAGTTTAAGTATAAGAGAATTCAAGTTCCGCTTACCGATGTAAAAATATTTTATAATCGTATGGAAATTGGAGATTCAGCAACAATAGAATATTCCGATGAGATTGAAGTATATTATAAGTTTAACAATACAAATCAACAAATTCCGTTCGATGAGATCTCTACCATCCCACTAAGTTTAATTGATTATTATACGGGAGAGAGTTATTCCCATAGTAATGCCTATTATATTACGAAACACGATGAATTATCACCCGAAGGCTATTATCGGGATTATTATTATTCGAAGTTTTCAGTACCTCAAGCCTTAGGAACATATTCATTATCACTTAATTCTATCGGAACTCCATTATTGGATGTTATAGTAAACGGTTCTAAGGAAGCCGGCTGGTGGACTTTAGGCTCGGAAACCTTAGCATTTGATAGAGCTAATAATAATGATGGAACCGTTATCGAGGCAACTACGGAGAGCGGAAAAGTTGGAAACGCATTAAGTTTTGATGGCTCAAACGATCGGGTAGAATTAGGAAATCCAGAAGAATTACAGATCACGGGTTCACAAACAATCGCGATGTGGTTATATCCAACACAATTTACCGAGCGTAGAAATCCTTATGCAAAAGCATACGGCGGAGAAGGCACCATCACTCTTGAACCCTCAGGAAGTTTTAATTATTATTATGGCACCAGCGGAGAAAATGCCCATCCTTATCAAGGAGTTGGTTCCTCTGGTTCTATAACCTTAAATGAATGGAGTCATATCTGTCTTGTTCGAGATTTAGAGAGCATGAAGATTCGATGGTATATTGATGGAGATCTTACATATGAAGTAAATGCTGACTATGCCTCTGCAACCGCAAGTTCCCTTTCTGCGTATATCGGACAAGGATATGTCGATAATTTTGCGGGAAAAATAGACGACCTAAGAATCTATGATTCGGCATTAACTCCTACCGAAGTATCATGGTTATATAATGAAGATGAAGGACAAGACCAACGCTTATACGGAGTGAATATGTTTAATATAACCGTTATCCAAGAATCTTTAAATGAAGACGAGCCGATTTATCTCGAAGAAGATAATTTTGAACTGGAATACGGAGATTCGCTTTTACTGAGAGGAACCATCTTAGACAACGATCAGTATATTATCGAAGATGAGGTTTATCAATATAATTGGCAGGAAGCATTAGACGGAGAAACTTCCTACACCCTTGATATCGTAATACCGGAAGGAGATGAGGACTTTATTGACACCGATGAGATAGCCATCTATTATCTCACCCCCGAACTTGAAAAAATACCTATCTATGTGGATATGGACGAAGAATATTTCAAAAATAATTCCCTCTTAGATTACAAGCAAAATCCCGAAATTTCTTTTGTCGAGAATGAGTTTATCGTCACGGTCTATTGGAATCCAAATTCGGCAACCTTCATTAATTACGATACAAACATACTCTTAAGTTATAAAGTGCTGAACGGTAAACCGATCCAACCGATTTCTTACAGCAGAACCGATGAGTTCGGTAATTCTCTTTACGACCACCTGGTTGAAGTACCTTTCGCACGATACAATATG
>WJIN01000449.1 GCA_014730295.1 Promethearchaeota archaeon
AAATACATTCAGGTATGGCTTTAATGGAATTATGGCTTAAATTTAGGGTTTTTAAGCTGGTCATAACACATAATATGGAAGGGAATTTGGATAATTTGCTTTTAGTTACACTTAATAGGTCAAGTTTTGTAAGTTTAATAAGTGATTCGGGCAAGTGGTCAATAGAACTTTGATATATACGCATCTTTTTTAAATTTCTAAGATCACCAATAGAATCGGGAATTTTCTTAATTTTTGGTTCATGAATAAAAAGATATTCAAGTCTCTCCAAAATGTTTATTTCTTCGGGAATATAATCAATTCCACAATCATTTAATGAGAGATTAAAAATTCTCCCATTAGGATATGTCCTAAATGCAACTGAATTCAATGAAGCTGCATCGTCAAGCGCTCTAATTAGATTTATTTCCTCAATTGGTGTTCCCTTTTTTTCTAATTTTTCATATCTTTTTTCATCCATAGTATCTCAATTATATAAGTCTTAATTTTAATTTTATTTTAATCAAAATTTAAATCCATATTAGTCAATTCAAGGTATTTCATAAGATTCGGTTGAGTTCTAATTAATATATTGAGAATCAATTTTCTAGCTTCAATATTTTGGTCATTTCCCACTTTATCCCAACTCGTTTTTCCAATCCAAGCTTTTTCGCATTCTCAATTGTATTCGTTATCTTTGGATGAATTGTTCCATATCCTTCACTTTGGGGAAGACCTAATCGTGCTGCCAACCAGCAGTTAAATTTATTTTCATGTCCTTCTCTGGTTAACCAATGATGAAGATCATAGGACATTCACTCTCTTATTGCGATTTTTTGTCCTGAGAAAGGATGTCTGAAATCAAAAATTAACCCTCATAATACTCTTTGGAACTTCTTTATATCATTATTTTCATCCCAATTCTTTAAGTATTTATTATTGAAATAGTCATATGTATTCTTATTCCATTGCCTAGCAAGAACTAGATTCTCATCGACAAACGATTTCCGCAGTTTTGCGGGGATCTCGTTTTCTATGTTGCTTATGTTTATCATGCAATTCTTTCAATTTCTAACCCCCTCTTTTCCAATTCTTGTAATATTTTTACTTCTTTTTCACGATGGTAAATAGGATTAGAAGATATTATTAGAGAGGTTAATTTAGGTAATTTTTTCAGATTCATGGGAAGCTCTTCTATATCTGTTAATTCCAGATTTAATCTGCTTAAATTATGCAAATATTCGATCTTATTAGAAAGGTGTGTAATTGATGTAATTTTAATGTCAAACACTTCTAAATTTTTAAGAGTCCATATTGAATCGGGTAACTCTTTTAAATCGACATTCTCTCCAGTGTGAAGATGTTTTAGGTTTTTTAAGTTTCCAATGCAATCGGGAATCGTTTTCAACCGATTTAGTTCTATATTAAGGTATTTCAATCTAATTATTTCGCATATTGCCTTTGGAAATATATCTAAATGATTATTACTTAACTTTAATGTTTCTAAGTTTTGTAAATCTGATATTTTTTGAGGAATAGAGTTAATTTTCGATGCTGATACACTTAAAACCTTGAGGTTACTTAATTGGATAACTTCATCAGGAAAATTATTCAAATTCTTATTTCCAGCAAATAATACCTCAATAAAACCCTTATTAGCATAAAATCCACGTTGAGCACTATATTTAATCGGTAATTCATATTCATTATATGAGATTTTTCCAACCTTTTGTTCGAGCGATTTTAATACATTATAATCCTTGCTTTTTAACAAAATACCAGAATATTTTTTCATACTCTATTCATTTTTTCTAATTTATTTCATAAATTGTATTAATACCTTAAATTTCCATACCCATTGAATTTAAAATTATCTCCTCGTTCTGAGAATCCGCTTTTGAAAAAATTTACAATTAAAAAAACGGGGATATGAAGGGGAAGGAAACAGAGATTCTCCCCATCTTTCAACTCCCCCTATACCCCCTAAATATATATTAGAATTAATTATGATCCTTTATTGATCACAAATAAAATAAGAAAATTCTTCCCCATCCTCCTGAAGATGGGTGATCTTAATGCCTTAATTTATATTAATACCATTATTCAAATCCAATATTCTTATGGATATTTTCCCGAATTAATTTCGATATCATCAAGAGTGATGGAAGGATCTTTTTGAATCTTTTGCCATAGACGATGTAAAACAAATGCCTTCACATAGTTCCGTAAAGTATTCATATTTTCTTTTTTTAAATGCATAATTGGAACTAGTTCATAAACAAGGATCTTTTTGTAGATATAGCGTAAAAAATCTTCAGAGAATGGGTATTCAGTTATTTGATACGGTATATCGAGAATATAAGAATACTCTGAAATTTGTTGAATGAAATCTTCAATCTTATATGTGTCATTAAAGCGGTCTAGAGTTAATATCGGTTTTTCTTCCCATTTTTTATTGATTAATCGTCTCAATTTTTCTATAAACTCACGCAATGTATCTCGAATTAGATCATCATATTTTGGATTGAGTATTTTCGTATTTAGCGGATACCACGCTAATAATTCTATTATGTATGCCGGAAAGGTATATGATTTCCCGGATTCATAAGAATCGTTATCAGAGGTGAGATAAAATCCATTTTCGGTCTCAATCGCAAAAAGCTCATTTAAAAAGCTCCGTAAATTTTGTGATGTATATATATATTTAACAAATTCATTTTTAGGGGGTATTTTTACTTTATTTCTAAAAATACCTTTAATTTCACTTTTTGTCGGTTGCCAATAACCTGGAGAAATATGATAGAGCATTGCTTCGATCCATGTACCTTCATATTCTTCTAGTTTATAGGATGTATCCAAAATTTTTCTAATGCTTCCATCTTCTAAACACCCGTCGATCTTATGCTCTAAAACATGGTCATCATCATATGAACTGATTCTCCCTCTTTCTACCTTTTTTAAATACACTTTCAATTATTCCACCTTTGATTCACATTATATGAATCTATATTATTAAATACATTTAATGTATTCAAATCATTAGTACGTTTTTGATTTGCGATAAAAGCAGTATGAATACTTTTATCTCCGTATGTTTTAAACCCAATACATAAATACTTAGTATTTCCGTTATATTCTAATTTATAGGCTACTTGAAAAGCGTGTTCCTCATCAAATTGATGTTCTACACCTGTAGTAGTTGATATTACTTTAAATATAAATTGAACAACATCCCGATGATCTTGCAAACCCAGTTGGAGAAAATCACTATTTGGATCACCTCTACCATCAAAATGTCTTGCAAGAAGATGGACTAAATTATTTCCATAGTCATTCCCTGATTTAACATTTTCTCCTAGAGTTAAGTATGCGATATCATAATCAGCTATTTCTTGGGGATTTCCATCATTATCAAGGTTTCTTTCGACCACATTTATCTTATTACTAATAGCAATTAGATAATTACATAT
>WJIN01000450.1 GCA_014730295.1 Promethearchaeota archaeon
GTTATATGTTTAAGTAGATTTCTGCTGCCTTTACTGGGTATTCGCTCCCCCTTCATAGTAATATTAAAAAAACCTTTCTCAAACAATTTTTCCAAGGGATCCTCTGATTGTGAAATTTCAGAAAAGATTTTTGTCCCTGATGTTTTGCCTAGATCTGGAATCATCTTAAAAATTCTGGACCACGCAATTTCATCAAACGGGTTTTCGATTATTCGTAAATGGACTAATGCGTCCTTTATATGAGCTTTTTCAAAAAATGCGACTCCCGCTCTCACCTCATAAGGAATATTTTTAGCTTGGAGTTCTTGTTCAATATTTAAAGAATGTCTACTCGCGCGACACAAAATTGCAATTTGATTGAGTTTATAACCTTCCTCTCTTAAGCGTAAGATTTGGTTCGCAATAAATTTTGCTTGCTCTTCTCCATCTGCCACATTTACTAAGAAAGGTTGCGCTCCCGAAGGTCTGGTAGGCTTCATTTCTTTTTGATGCTGAAATTCATTATGTTGTATTGAATCATTTGCGAGGCTTAAAATCTCTGGAACACTCCGATAATTATAGGTTATCTTATATTTTTTACAATCCTTATACATATCTTCAAAATTTAATATATTTTTAAAATTGGCACCTCGAAATGCATAAATACTCTGAGCATCATCTCCAACAACCATTATATTCATTCCCGGATTCAATTTTGCTATTTTATGAATGATTTCTGCTTGAATATGATTGGTATCTTGATATTCATCCACAAGGATATATTTAATTTTTCTGGCAATCATCCGTGCAACAATTTTCTCATCCAATAGACGATTCCAAAACACGAGTAAATCATCAAAATCTAGTAACCCATCTGCTGCTTTTTTCTTTTCATATATGCCATAGGCTTGTTTTAGTTTTTTTTCAATTTTATCATCATCAAAATCGGGATATTTCCAGAGGATTACTTCTTGTATCGTCTTGTCGCAATTAATAGAATAAGAGAGAATGTTTTTTGCCATTTTTGAGGTAGGAAAACGTTCTTCCATTTCTGAGACTCCAGCTTTATCCATAGCTAATCTCATCAAGGCACGAGCATCCGTCTCATCCATAATATTATAATTAGGTTTTAATCCTAATGTTTGCGAATAACGCCGAATAAAGCGATTTGCCATAGAGTGAAACGTTCCCGCCCAAATTCCTTTCGGTCTTTTTCCCAATAGAAGTTCCACCCGTTTGATCATCTCCTTAGCTGCCTTATTCGTAAAAGTAACAAGCATAATTTCGTTCGGATGTACTCCAGAAGTTAGCAATTTAGCTACGGCATAAGTAATTGTTCGTGTCTTCCCAGAGCCTGCCCCCGCAATTACCAACATTGGACCTTTTATATTCTTAATGATTTCAAGCTGTTCTTTGTTTAAATTTTCTTCAAAATTAACATCCTTATATTCTTTTGGCATTGAAGAGGCTTCGGCTTCGAAATTTTGTTCCATATCTTCATAAAACTCGAAGATGTATTCTTCCTCGGTGTGATCTTTTCCATTTTTCATAATTAAATTCTCCAGAGAATTCTTTCAAGAAGATAATTAGTATTAGTATAAAAATATAGTGAGGGTGAAGATTGTTTGTTAATTTTATATAAATCTGTTCTCCTTGAATTATAAAATCAAGGAATTCTTGAATTTTTTTTGCGTTTTATATACTATATAATGATAAAATCCATTTATTATTAATTATGATACGAATTTAAGCCAAGACCCTCATTAAAGGGGAAATACCAAAGGAACGGCAAAATATTATTATTTAATTTTCATTCTTTTCAATATACATCCATGAAGCAAAAGATGTAAATTTTTGAATAATAGAAAAAAAAGGAAGCAAATATGTCTGAAATTGGTAAAGCAATCCGAATAGAGCGAATAATCGATAGGAAGTCGAGAAGAACAATTATTATTCCCATGGACCATGGATTAACTTTAGGTACCGTCAAAGGTTTAGAAAATATGGCAAAAATGGTGGATAAAGTAGCTCTAGGAGGCGCAAATGCGGTTTTAGAACATTCAGGAATGGTAGGAGCAGGACATCGTCAACATGGGAAAGATATTGGACTAATTATCCATTTATCTGGAGCAACCAAATTAGCTGTTGATCCCAATAAAAAGGTCATAGTGTGTAGTCCCGAACGAGCATTAAAATTGGGAGCTGATGCCGTTTCTATCCATATCAATATTGGAGCAGATGATGAACCAGAAATGTTTCAAGATTTTCAACGTGTAGTTGAATCTTGCAGAGAATGGGGTATTCCGCTTTTAGCTATGATGTATCCCCGAGGACGGAAGATAGAAGATGAAAATGACCCCGAAGTCGTCAATATAGCCGTTCGAGCTGGAGCTGAACTTGGAGCAGATATTGTTAAAACGAACTACACAGGAGATATTGACTCTTTTAAATATATAGTCAATGGGGTTGATATTCCAGTTATAATTGCGGGAGGTCCAAAAATGGATACCACAGAAGATTTACTACAGATGGTATATGACTCCATCCAAGCAGGGGGTTCTGGAGTCGCATTTGGGCGCAATGTTTTTCAAGCGAAGGATCCTACGAAACTTGTTAGAGCTATCGCTGAAATTGTTCATAAGGAGCGAAGTGTAGAAGATATTATTAAAGAGTATAACTTTGATTAGAAATGAGCAATATATTATTTTGCTGAGATTCTATAAATCTAATATCCTCTCTCAATAAAATACATTAATAATTAGAACAAATATTAAATAAAAAGAATTGGGTAAGGTCAGTGAATGAAGACAAACTATATCCTTTATTTCTTAAAAAACTGCAAAATAGGGAAAATAGGGACATTTCCCCCGAGGATCAAAAACCCAAAGATAATAAGAAGCATCATAGAATAGTCATCAGTTTTGAAACATTGGAACACAGAGATACTTTTTTGTTTGAGAATGAAGATTTTTCGGTGTTAGATACATTCCAATTAATCCCCTCAGTCATCTCATTACAGCCTCTCCAAAGTATTAAAAATTTATCAAAGAATTCGCTTATCAAAAGGATTGAAGAGGATCAAGTGCTTCACCTTAATAATAATGAAATTGGTGATTCATTAGGTCTTAATCGCATAAAGACCTCTCAATTTAATTTTACGGGAAAAAATGTAAATATTGGAGTTATAGATACGAAAATTCAAAGTTTTTATGAATCATTTTATCAGTCGAAGATAAGTGGGCACTATAAAAATCAGACAAGAGAATTCAAAAAAAAAAATAGACGATTTGAAGATATATCCCATGGTACACTCACAGCAAATATACTCATCAACCAACTTAAGAATAAAGATGAGATGAGACTAGGAATTGCTCCAGATGCGAATATTTATGATCTGAGCATATCAAAAAACGAAAAAAAGACCTTTATTTCCGATATCTTAGGGATTTTAGATAAGATTAGTGAAGAATACATGCCATTAGATATTATTCTAATGTCATTTTCCACTTCTGAGCCCTCAGATGGGAAAGATATCTTATCAAAAGCTTGCAATTTGCTAATCAAGCGAACTGGAATAATAATAATTACACCTGCTGGCAATATAGGTCCGAAACCAGCATCTATTACTAGCCCCGGAGCTGCCTCCAAAGTTATCACTGTTGGTAGTGTTGAAAAGAACGGGAAAATTTCCAATTTTTCAGCAAGAGGTCCCACATTATCTGGTAATTTTAAACCAGATATATATTTGCCAGGAGCAAAAATAAGGATTAAATTAGAAAGGAACAATGCAATTAACATCTCTGGAACCAGTATTGCAGCTGCAATCGCAACTGGAATAATTGCATTACTAAAGGAGTATGATAGAGGGCTAAAGACCGAAGATATTAAAGAAATGTTTAGTGAAATCCAGACAGATAACAATCGAATGATAGATCTTCCTCGGCTTTTTAATGATTACTGTATATATTCTCCAAAATTAATTCCCTATAAATATTTACTGAAGCGATCAGCATGGATTTCTATTCAAATCATCATTATCCTTCTTGTTGTTTTTTTCTGGAAGGATATTTTTAATCTTATTCGCGCGATTTATGGTTTTTAAACAAATGGCAAATAACAAGTCTGAAATTTCTTTTAATCAATTACCGGTAGAGTAAAATAAAACGTACTCCCTTTATCCTTACCTTCTGATTCGACTCCTATTTCGCCTTCATGCAATTCAACAATCTTTTTTGAGATATAGAGTCCAAGACCAGTTCCTTCCGTTCCGATATCCCATCCTTGTCCGAATTTTTCTATTTTGCCAAATTCTCGAAAAATAGAATCTTGCTCTTCTTCTGTGAGTCCAATACCTGTGTCAATTACGAATAATTTAATTAAATCAGAGGTTCTCTCGGAAGTTATAGTGATGTCTCCCTCGGGAGGTGTATACTTAATCGCATTTATCAGCAAATTTTCGATTACTTCTTTTATACGTTTCGGTTCAAACAAGGTTTTCAGTTCTTCATGAATATCAATGTGAATTGTATGTCTTCTTTCTTGTATTGCCCCCTTCATTTCATTAAGCACAGTTTTTATAATATTGACTAAATTTCCATATCTTTTTTCTAGTTTAATTTTTCCAGATTGGAGTTTTGATGCTTTTAAAATATCTCTTATCAGATTTTCCAACCTATCGCTACCCTTTTTGATCTCATCCACTATTGCCTTCATTTCTTCATCCATTTTATGACTATATAGTTCTGTGAGTAGATTTGAAAATCCCTTTATAGATACCAAGGGTGTTTTTAGTTCGTGCGAAGTTCTTCTAAGTAATTCAGACTTTAATTTGTTTAATCTTTTTAATTCCTTTTCAGCTTTCTTTTTCTCCGTTAAATCGACTATTGTAATCAACATTGCATCTCTATTTTTATATGTTATTCGCGTTAAAGTGCTCTCTAACCATTTAATTTGACCATTTTTCTTTCTAATTCTTGTGATATAATTAACATTATTTTGTTTTTCGGGATGAATGTGAAATTGATTGAAAATTTTTCCTATTATAACTATATCCTCTTCATGAATGATTTCTGCAAGATCAAGATAACTCCAATCTTTAACTTCTTCATAGGGATATCCAACTAAATCCGCATAAGCGTGATTTAGATATTCTATTCTTTGATCCTGAAAGATTGCTATACCTATGGAGGTTTGCTCTGCTATCGTTCTAAATTTTTCTTCTGATTCTTTTAATGCTTTTTCTCGTAATTTTCGTTCAGTTATATCTAAGGTGAGTATAAGATCTGCTGTCCTCCCTTCATATATAACAGTTTTGGAAAAGATCTCGCACCAATATACTTTTCCGTTTTTTCTAATCCCGCGAAACTCATAATTCTCTATGTAATCATCTTTTCCCTTCTGTTTTTTAATGGCTTGTTGCTTAACGAATTCTCTATCATCTGGATGTATTATTTTAAGATATTCTCCTGGTGCCCAATTTTCAACTTCTTCTTTTGTGTATCCAGTTATTCTTAAGAATTCCTCATTGAAATATATAAATTTATCATCTTGTATAATTGTAATACTAATAAAAGATTGCTGGGCAATTGCTTTAAAAATCTCCCGAGACTCTTTTAATTTTTGCTGAGATTTTTTTCGTTCTGTTATATCATCAAGCAAAAATTGAATATATCGTTTTCCTTTAATCTCGTAAATTGAAGTATATGCCTGAACCCACACAGCACCTCCTTCAGATTGATGAATTGGAAATTCTAATTCTGATGGCTCGCCTGTATTAAGTAATTTTTCAAAAAATCTATCATAGATTGGGATCAGTCTTTTATTTTTTTCATTAAAGCTCCAGATATCTCGATAATGTAATCCAATCAAATCTTCTACTGTATGGATAGACATTAAATCATTTGCTGATTCATTGATATCCAATAAGACCCCTTCAGCATTAAATAATACTACGGTAAGAGGGGAATTTTTGAAAAGATGTTGATATTTTTTTTCCGTTTTAGAAAACTCTTCCTTAACCTTATTGTTGATTATTTCATTAATTCTTGAAATAATAGAATCTGAATTGATATTCTTTTCTAATAATTCTTCCAATTCATCTTTTTCTGATTTGGATAATGGATTGTTTGCCATTTCATTTAACACTAGGAGACCATCTCTAGAAAATCCTCTTTCTGGATTATGCAGATGTGGGATATAATATTCTTAAGGTGAATATGATGGACTAATTAACATTTTAATTTAAAATTTGAACTAAAAATGCAATTTTGTTTCCAAATATTCTACAATAGATAAATAA
Organism: Promethearchaeota archaeon; assembly: GCA_014730295.1. The sequence goes on from WJIN01000450.1 coordinate 6,278, forward strand.
ATCAATAGACTATAAAAATATATTTCATTACATATTCTCAAGATAAAGAAAGAGATCGTTAATACATACACTATTAAAACCTATCAATGTTTATATTTTTTCATATTGCTGTTCCCTTGTTATTCTTTGAGATCCCGAAAATTAAAGAAAAGATCTCTATCAACCGTTTTGCGCTTTTGATTGGTGCGGTGATACCAGATCTAATAGACAAACCCTTGGTCTTGTTGGGATGGGGATCGGGAAGAGGAATATCCCATAGTCTTCTCTTTTTGATAATTAGCACGAGTATTGTATTTTTAGGTGAAGCAGTTCAAGGCAGAAAACCCTTTCTTAGGAATAATATACTTACAATCTCTTATCTTACGGGAATAACAATTCACATCCTATTAGATTTACCAGAAGTACCCCTATTCTATCCATTTATTCCCTATCCATACTCAGTAGAAGGAAATCTCATCTTGATGTGGTTAGAAAATTTAATCTTAGATCCATTTAACCTCTTTTCAGAACTATTCGGAATAACGGTGATTTTATATGTGATTTATAGAAATAAATTATACCATATCAAAAATCTCTGGGATTATCTAACTATAAACCAATAAACAATCCATAAAAAGATGTCCGAGCGGATTAGAAAAAGAGTATTGCTTTTTTTTGGTATCGCATTTATTTGGTCATGGAGCTTATGGCTTCCGAAAGTTTTATTGAATTTCGGTATTGTATGCTCGGATATTTGGTTATCTCTAAGTGATTTTGCTGTTTTTGGCCCTTTAGTCGCTGCCATCATAATCACATATATAGGATTAGGGAAAAACCACCTGCGTTTGCTACTAATAAAAGGCATAAGGACGGATTTTAGAACGATTTGGTTAATCCCTGCCATTTTTTTAATGCCACTTTTCGCTCTCTTGTCTTTTTTATTCGTAATTCCAATAGAAGGCTTATATATTCTCAAAAATGCTCTTCCATGGCAATTATTAATATCCTTCACTCTCGAAATTTTTTTATTAGGGGGTCCTTTAGGAGAGGAATATGGCTGGAGGGGATTCGCTCTAGAAAGACTAGAATCTAAATTGAATGCGCTAATATCAAGTTTAATTTTGGGTGTTGTTGTGGCTTTTTGGCAATTACCCTTGTATTTTATCCAAGGGACTATACAGCAGTATATTAGCATTATCCCAAATACGTTTATAATCATTCTAAGTTCGATTATTTATACTTGGTTATATAATAACACTGATAAAAGCGTTTTAATAACAATGATATTGCATCTTTCTACTGGCGTGGGGAGTGCATGTTTTCCTTATTGGGCAAGTAAAGTAGGATCATGGATATTTTGCGGGTGTATTTTCATTTTTGCGATAATCATTTTAAGGATATATGGAATAAAAAATTTAAAATCCGAATAATTTTTTCTTTTAAAAATGAGCACGTATAGATTATATCAAAATTAACTAATATTTATAATTAAACAAAGGTTCGGATTCTAATGGGTAAAGAAGAGCAAGTTCGTATAATTATAGATACAAGAGAGAATAAATTAATAGAAATTTTGAAAAAGAATCATGAAATTGTTGATTTAGAGATTAAACAATTGGATCTTGCGGATATTATCGTCTCTAAGAATGTTGCGATCGAACGGAAAGAAGGGGGAGATTTCATCGCATCTATTATGGATAATAGACTTTTTGATCAATTATTACGATTAAAAGAGACTTATCCGAATCCCGTCCTCATCTTGGAAGGGTTAAACGATGAGGTCTTTGAAACTACAGGTATGAATATTAAATCAATATATGGCGCACTGGCATTTATTTCATATAAATTAGGGATCGCGGTAATACCCACAAGACATTTGGAAGATACGGCAATCGTGGTTGAAAGAATTGCATATAGAGAACAGATTAAGGATGAAATGCCCGTTCTAAGCCGATCTGCTCCAAAAAATATGGATACATTCGAACGTAGATGTTTTGTATTAGAAGGATTATTAGATATTGGGCCGACAAAAGCAAAACAATTAATTGAGCGATTTGGGACACCTTTTAGAGTTTTTGAAGCAATTA
>WJIN01000451.1 GCA_014730295.1 Promethearchaeota archaeon
ATCTATCAAGATTTAATAAACCCTTTTAAATATTCAAATATAAATTTTGAAATATTGAAATTTATAATTATAAAAATAACCAACTTATTTAATAGTTTAGCTTATTGAAAAATTCATGAGAAAAAGAGGATAAATAAATATTATGAAAATCTAATAAACTATTTTTTCCTTTACTAAAATTTAAAAAAAGAACTTTTTAGAAATTTATTAGAACATTTATTGACTATATTAATTGAGAATAAACCTTTTATATTGCTTGTTTAAACAAAGAAATTCATTCTTATAAAGATTTAGAAAATTTAGGAAGTTTACGAAAATGAATTCAGAACAACGAATAAGAGAACTACAAAATATAATTAATAAATCACCTGCTATTGTATTCTTATGGCGGAATCAAGAAGGATGGCCTGTCGAGTTTGTGAGTGAGAATGTGAGCACTTTGGGATATAAACCCGATGATTTTCTCTCTGAAAAAATCAGATTTTCAGAACTTATCCACCCCGATGATTTAGAGAGGATTGTAAAAGAGGTACAAACATATAGCCAAGAAAAAAGAGAGAGCTTTTCGCAAGAATATCGTATCATCTCAAAAGATGGCAGAATAAAATGGGTGGATGATAGAACATGGGTTCGCTATGATGATAATAAAAATATTACACATTTCCAAGGGATTATTTTAGATATTACAAAAAGAAAAGAATCTGAAAGCATGTTCAGTTTAGTGAGGGAACAATCCTTGGTGGGAATTTTTGTGCTTCAAGATAATGAATTGAAGTATGTGAATGATAAATTAGCAGAGATTACAGGATACAAAATCACAGAAATTTTAAATTGGGAGAGAAACGAATTCGATCGCATTTTTCACCCGGATTTTTATCAAATAGCTAGGGAACAAGCAGATAAAAAACAAAGAGGAGAGGTGGATGTAATTGCTAATTATCAATTTAAAGGAGTTAGAAAATCGGGAGAGCTCTTCTGGGCAGAAATATACAGCAAATCAATCATCTATAAAGGGCGCTATGCGGATTTAGGAATATTATTAGATATTACAGAGAGAAAAGTCACTGAAACTAAACTCAAAAACTCAGAGAAAAAATATAAGGAAGCCTATATGCGTGAAAATTTCTATAAGGATCTTTTTGCCCATGATATGAATAATATTTTGCATGGGATCACTGTATCCTTAGAAATTTGTGATATGCTCATCAATGAAGTAGATAATAACAAGGAATTAGATGACATGATCATGAAAATAGGTGAACAAGTTGACAGAGGTGTGGAACTCATCGAAAATGTCCGAAAATTTTCTGAAATTACTGAAGGTGAATGGAAATTACAAAAAATGGATATTTATAAAATTCTGAGTGATACAATAAAACATGTAAAACGAAGTTATGCAAATAAAGACCTAAATATTGAAGTATCGAATGTCAACCAGGAATATTTTGCATTAGTTAATGAGCTATTAATCGATGTTTTTGAGAATATTCTTATCAATGCGATAAAACATAATGAAAATGAAAGAATAGATATTTATATCAATATTAGAGAAGATCTTAAGGAAACTGAAAAAATTTTAATAGAATTTGAAGATAATGGAAAAGGAATTCCTGACGAGAGAAAAATTGATTTGTTTCAGCGCGGGTCCCCCATAGAAAAAAATCACACCTTTTCAGGGATGGGATTAGGATTATTCTTGGTTAAAAAAGTGATAGATAAGTATAATGGCGAAATTTATGTTTCGGATAAAGTTGAAGGAGATTATTCACAAGGAACCCGATTTACATTAGTCTTTCCTAAAGAATCCTGATTTGAGCATTTTCTACAATTATAAAGTAAAGAGACTCCAAATTTATGAATTTTTATTTTTAGAGTAAATTAGCTTGATAATTGAGTCAAAATTAGAAATTAAAGAAAATAATTCCGGTAAAAATTATATTGTTTCTCTTCCGCGATTGTGGTCTTTCCCATGTGTCCCGGAAATACAAGAAAATCATTGGTAATTTCTGGATTTTTAATTATTTTATTTTTAATACTGGAGAAAAGTTGTTGTTGATCTCCCCCACCGATATCTGTGCGTCCAATGCTTCGTCGAAATAAGAGATCTCCAGTAAAAATTAATCCATCGATATATTGACCATTATATTCTTTAACATCGGGGGTATAATACGATAAGGCTCCAGGTGAATGACCGGGAGTTTCTAGTACATGAAGATTGATATCTCCAATTTTGATAATATCTCCCTCATTAAGCCATTTATCAGCCTTTTTCTGAGAATATATTCCAGAATCATATTCTTTCTTATTATATTTAAGAGGAATCTCGAAGTGCCGCTTTATTCTTCCCACTTTCATGGAATGATCAAAATGTCCATGAGTGAGGAGAACGGCTATCGGTTTCGCATTTAGATCTTCAACTGCATTGATTATGTCTTTTGCATCTCCGCCTGGATCTATTATAACTACTTCTCTAGTACTTTCTGAACCAAAAATATAACAGTTCGTTCCGATTGGCCCGACAATAAGTTTTTTCAAAATCATAATTAATCAAATTCTTTTACCTAATTAAGTAAAAAGAAAATAAAAATAAAAACTATAGAGTTATAGAACCTAAAAAATTGCCTATGAAATTTCCCTACAGTTGTTTGGCTTAACTACTATTCTTTTATAAGCTCATTAATTTCCATTAAGCGGTTGTAGACATCCAAGCCTTTATCGGTAAGTTTAATAACTTTACCGTCATTCTCCTCTTCGGGAACGATCTCAATTAATCCACGATCAATGAGATCTTCTTTCACACGGAAATAAGAATTATAATAACTGAATTTGTTTAATTCATTATAAAAAGTGTGCTTGTCTGCCTTGTTATCTTTAAAGCTGGTTAAAACTTTAAAGGTATCCCTAAAACCCTTCTTTTTTAGAAAAGAAATTATTTCTTCTATTGCCATCAATATCCCTCGATTTAACGATTAGTGTATATAATAATACGCACTATGAATTTAAAAGTATTAGACTTAAAAAACATTTTTGTTATAATTTCTAAATTTTTGTAAGTAAAACATATATTTTCCTTTTATAAATATTACTTTTCAAGCATTTGTGTGTAAAAAACTAGTAATATCAATAAAAATGATATTAGAAGGTTTTTTCCTATCTCAAAATTAAAACACTAAATGAATCCTAAAACTCATAGAATCTGTTTATAAAACCTAATTGACATTCAAAATATGAACTAAAATTTTTTTAGTTTATAAATATTTTCCAAACCAAATTACTAATTTTGAGTTTAAAGTGGATTATAATCGCTATTTTGAAATAGAGAAAGGAAATGTTCCGATAGTTCTATCATGTCCCCATGGCGGTTATTTAAAACCACGATTTATCTCAGACAAAACGACTGGGGTAAATATTGCCGATAAAGTCACATATTTAACGGTAAAAGAGATTCTAAAACAGTTAAAAAAACGGGATATTGAAATCACTTATATTTTAAGCAAAATACATCGAAGTAAAATTGATTTAAATCGGCCTCCACTAGCTACTAACGCATTAGATCAAGATGCTAAGAATATTAAGCTCGTGAGAAAGATACATGTAAAATATCATAAAGAGATTCAGAAATTAACAATGGAGTGTATTACACGTTTCAAAAAATGTTTTTTTGTTGACTTTCACGGTTTTACTAAACCTCATTCAGAATATCCCGATATTATAATTGGGAATATTTTTGGAAATACTCTTAATCTTAAGATGAAAAACGATGAGACAGATATCATTGAAAATCAAAGTTTTTGGGGTCTTTCTCAGATCGTCAAGGAATTGTCTAAGGATTTTACTATAGATAATGGATTGGGGTTGAGTGATTTTAATCTTGCATATTCAGGGGGTTATATCACCCACCAGTTTTATAAAAAAAAACATATAAATGCGATCCAACTAGAAATTGCGAAATACATAAGAAAAAATCCTACTCTTCTCCGAATATTTGTTTCGGATTTTGTTGAAGCCATTGATACCACAATAAGCTCACACGTAAGTGTCTATGAAGATATTAATGAATTACAGACTTAGTCTTTATACCTAATATATTGTATTAATCAATATAACCATATCTTTAATAAGTCAAGTCTGTTATATAAGTATGGAAATCATTAGTAAAAGTGAATTCAATGTATAAATGTCCCATGTGTGGAGAAGAACATTCCTACGGAAAAAAGATTTTTCATAAATGTCAGAATAATGAATTGTTTTTCGGTTCATTAGTTTCTGAAAAAAAAAATAACCATCCTTGGAATGCTCAATATGAGCCCCAATTGATAAAGAAATATCAATCTCCTAGAGATGATTGTCTCGACTGTGAAAAAGAAAAACAGTTAAAAGAAATTCTTTCACATCTGAAGCAGAAAAATAAAAAAGAACTAAAAGAAGCTTTATCGGATATCAAGTTAAAATTTCTTTGTTCTGAATGTGAGATTAATAAATAATTACTCAAAACTATTTTTTATGAATTAAACTTCATATTTGAAGCTTAATTTAATTTTGTTATGGAATTACAAATTGCCCTTGTTCAGATGGAAATTATCGAAGGAGAAAAGAACATTAATCTCACTCATGTATTAAACATCCTAAAGGAATTGAGAAATTCAGAGAAGAATATCGATATTGTAGTTTTTCCCGAGCTATTTACCACAGGTTTTTCTTTAGAACATGTTGAACGAGATGCCGAACCTATTCTTGGAAATACAATTCAAAAGATAATTGAAATTTCAAAAGGACAATTTATGGTAATTGGATCTATTTTAGAGGCTGATGATGGTTATTACAATACAGCATTTATTATTGGCAAGGAAGGTAAAGTTATAGGAACCTATCGGAAGATCCATTTATTTGGACCAATGAAGGAAAAAGAATATTTAAAAGCTGGAAATGCAATCAAAACCTTTAAATGTACCGGATTAGAAGATATTCGGTTAGGATTAGCAATCTGTTATGATTTAAGGTTTCCTGAACTATTTAGGGTGTTAGCACTTAAAGGGGCTCAGATCGTAATTGTTCCCTCTGAATTCCCCAATCCAAAAGTTGATGTTTGGAAAACGCTGTTAACAACAAGAGCAATTGAGAATCAATTCTATATTATTGGAGTAAATAGGGTGGGAATCGGCGCGAATAATTCATTTTTTGGGAATTCTCTTATTAGTAATGGTAATGAAACGGTCATTCTTGGCACCCAGCCAACTGTAAAAATTTTTAAAATTGATTTATCTACCATTGACAATATAAGAGATACATTACCATTATTAAAGGATCGAAGAGAGGATTTGTATAAATTTGAAAATATATAAAACGTTATAAGATTGAAGATCTATGAAAATAGGCGGAATCATTGACATCTCAACAAAAGATATACCAGGTGCGGTGTGTATGGTTTTTTTCACGGTAGGATGTAATTTTAATTGTGGATTTTGTCATAACAAGCATCTATTAGTAAATGGAGCAGGGAAAAAATATTCTGTTCAAGAACTTACCCAATTAGCGAAAAATAATTATCTTGTGAATAGTGTAAGTATAACCGGGGGAGAACCTACTCTACAACCCGATATCGTCGAATTATGTAAAGCGCTAAAAGGGCTTGGGAAATATGTAAGCATCGATACCAACGGTTCTCATCCAGAGGTTATAGAGGTGCTAATTCCATATCTCAATAGAGTTGCCTTAGATCTTAAAGGATCCTTGACTAAAGAAAATTATAAAAAGATTACCGGAACGGAAATCGATCCTGCTCTAATAAAAAAAACATTGAATATAGTAAATAATAACCAAGAAATTGATCTTGAAATTAGGACTACATTTGTAGAGAAACTATTGAGATCAGAAGATATCCATTCAATAATTCAATATCTAAGAAATATTAATTTTACGGGAACGTTTGTTCTTCAGCAATATCAATATTCGGAAGGAGTTGGTGAAAAATTCCAAAATCAATTCAAGAAACCGCAACACAACACAATATTGGAGATAATAAAACCTTATTTAGACAAGGATCTCTCCTTTAATATTTATATTAGAGATGATATTGAGGCATATACAGAAATTCATGAAATATTTGATAAAATCCTCTAATTATTGGAAATTGGTGATTTGGTTTGATAAATTGTAGTTAGTAATCTTTTCTACAAAAAATCTACCATTTACATATAAAATCATAATTTTGAATGAATATTCTCAAAATTCAAAAACTAATATCCATTTTCTAATTTATATTGATAATGAATGAAGATAAGATCTTAGAACAGATTAATTTATGTGTGGACTGCAAACAATGCCTAGATGTATGTGATACCTATTTAATTACAGAAAATATGTTGCAATCTCCGAACGGCAGGTTGAAAATCGCTGGGAAAGTTTTTACAGAGGAAGAAATTTCTGAGGAAGAGAGACATGGAATCTATACGTGCACTTTATGTTCACTATGTAATAATGAGTGTACTCAAGGAATATCAATCTCAGATATCATCCATGCTAGCAAAATCAAATTATCAAACACATCTATGGGGCCGTATGAAATCCACAACAAAATCTCTCGAGGGATTATGGAAAAGGATAATTCGGTAAATGGGAATCCAGAAGAACGATTAGATTGGCTTCCAGAACGATATAGAAATATTGAGAAATTTGAAGACTCAGATTCTGATAATTTACTTTTTTTAGGGTGTATGTCCTCCTATAAGGTAAAAAAAAGTGCCAGCAGTGCATACCAAATTTTAAAAAAAGCGGAGTATGATTTCAAAATTTTGAGCGATGAACCTTGTTGTGGTGAATATTTATACTCCGCAGGTAAGCTTGGAGAAGCAATCGATTATTTTAAAAGAACTTATGAAATCTTCAAAAATAATGGGATCAAAACAATACTAGTTACATGTGCTGGATGTCTATATGCCTTTAACAATGTGTATCCAAAATATATAGATAATTATGATATAAAGGTAAAACATGTAATTCAAGTTATTTCTGATCTAATTAAAAAAGATAGAATAAAATTACGTAAAATAGACAAGGACCTTACTTATCATGATGCTTGCCGGATGGGACGTAAAATACACGGAATGGATATATATGAAGAACCTCGAACTATCATGTCTAAAATTGGACTAAAAGTTCACGAATTAGGCAATAATAAGGTAAAATCTCCTTGCTGTGGTGCTGGATCGGGAATTCGAGGTGTTGATAAAGATCTTTGTATCGATATAGGGTCCAATATACTGAATGAGTTAGATACAGATGAAATCATTTCTAGTTGTCCTCTTTGTGTTTTTAACTTCCGTTATGTCAACTATAAAAACCAACTGAATAAGGAAATAAGATATATTACTGAATATATTCTTGAGGCAATGGAATAGCCAATTTTAGCAAAATAAAAAATAGAATAATTTTAATTCCTTTTAGTTAAATTTTAGCTTAATATGTTTTCGATAAATTTACACACAAAACGAAATTTTTATCGATTTCTGATACTTTTTATGACTCTATAAAATAATTTGAAAATTAAGACCAGATAGAATTATAAGATTTTATTATATATGCTAATTGGGGCTATATAAAAGTATTTATATAAAATTTTTCATTACCTTATCGTATTTAAATCAAATAAAAATTTAGATTAGGAAAAATTATGACATTGGGACCAATTGATTATGTAAATGGAACTTTAAGTCTGTTATTTGTATTAATTTCTATTTCTGTAGGGATTCTTTTAATCTGGAAATATAAAAAATTTAAAGAAATAACTCTGCTTTACGTGGGAATTACATGGATTATTATGTGTGAACCATGGTGGCCTCATAGTGTCTCCTTTATTGTTTCATTATTTACAGGGGAAGGATTAGATATCAGAACATTTTATTTCTTAGCGGTTACGTTTATTCCAATAGGATTATTAGCATGGTTAGCAGCGTTTACTCAGTTCTTATATAAAAGTAAACAAAAAATTGTTGTAGCTCTCGTGGGAGTAGCTATGGCGATTTTTGAAGTTATATTTTTTGTAGTTCTAGCCCTAAATCCGTCGATAATCGCTAAAAAAAGTACCGATGTTGATTATTTGAACTATCCTTTTATTTTAACGTTCTTTTTAGCTGTTTTAGGTATTTTTTTGGTGACTGGTATCATTTTCGCGTCATATGCAATGAAATCTGAAATCAGGAAAAATCAAATAAAAGGGAGAATTTTGTTGATTGCAATCTTTCTCTATACGATTGGAGGTGGTCTTGACGGAGCATTTGAAGGGATAATTGGAATTCTTATAATTAGTAGAATAATGTTAGCACTTAGTTCTATAATGTTCTATTTTGGGTTTGTTTTACCGAAATGGTTAGAGAAGATTTTAATAAAAGAGAAATAAAAATTAATAATTTCAATAAATCTAGAGGATTACAGTGCCAGTTGAAAATTCAAACGAGGTATATACACCTCATAAGATAGGAAACTTATTAATTCCGAACAGATTAGTCCGATCCGCTACATATTTAGGGAGAGCAACAGAAGAGGGATATGTTACCGATGATTTAGTTGAAAAATATAAGGAATTGGCATCTGGAGATATAGGATTATGTATTACAGGTGTTTCTATAGCACGTGAGGATGGGCGTCAATTAGCAAAAATGATGGGAAATTTTTCAGATGATTTTACAGAGGGTTTAAGTAGAATTGCAGGAATGTATCATGATAAAGTAGATGAGCGCGGAAATAATTCGAAAATATTCTTGCAAATTGGTCATTGTGGATCTCAATCTACCCATTGGGGATATCACGGAGAACTAGTGTCTTCCTCTCCCGTAGAAAATCCGCTCTTAAAAAAAACTCCAAAAAAATTATCCCTGAAAGAAATTAACGAGATCGTTATCAAATTTGCGGAAGCTACAAAAAGAGCAAAAAAGGCAGGGTTCGATGGAGTACAATACCACGGCGCACATGGATATCTAATAACACAATTTTACTCACCTTATTTTAATAAACGAACAGACAAATATGGAGGAACGACCGAAAATAGAGCAAGATTTGCTGTTGAGATCTTAAAGGAGAGTAGGAAATTAGTAGGCGATCAATTTCCAATAAATCTTAAAATGAACGGATCAGATAGAATTGAAGGGGGATTGGAATTAAAAGAGGCGTCCGAATTAGCAAAGATTTTTGCAAAAGAAGGTTACGATTCTTTGGAAATTTCTTCGTATATCCATGAAGCGGGAAGAGCAGAAGAAGTCATTTCATTACCACCAGAAACACAAAAAGATCTAAGAAAAAGAAATATAGAGGCTTATAATTTAGATCTTGCAAAATATATTAAAAACGAGTTAAAAAAGAATAAGGATACAGATCTCCCAGTTATAGTGGTTGGTGGACTCTATAAATTTGAAACAATTCAGAATATCATTGAAAATACGCCAATTGAATTTTGCTCAATGTGTCGACCATTTCTAAGGCAACCCGATTTGGCGAAAATTTGGAAAAGAGGACCTCCATATCCAGAAGCTTCTTGTACTCATTGTAATCTCTGTACGAAAGAATTTCTTATTAAAGGGCCAAAAAGTAAAGGAGTGAGATGTATACTCCAAGAAAAAGAAGATAAAAGGAAACGGAGAAGACAGAAAAAAAAGACCTAAACTGCTTTTCTTATTTTTTATTATTTTTTCTTAATCTTTTTAGAAGATTATTATATCTGTATATGTATATTATCCCGTAAAACAGAAGTTTTACGATCATTCTTGATAATATCTAAACTACTTTAATATTTTTCTGACTTGGGAAAAACTCTTATTGCTGATTGCTTTCTCCAATATAAGTTTATTGTTATCAGTTAGCTCGAGAATCGGAAAAGTTTTTATGATTTTTCTTACTTGCCGTAAACCTAAATATTTTCGAGTATATTTAGCATTTGAGTATTTATACGTAGTCAAAAACTCGCTATCTAATTTTTTTCTAAAATATTCCAAAATGAAATTGAAATAATTCATCAATAATTCTTGGTCATTTAAGGGAATTGACGGTTCTAAAAACAAATGGATTGGAGAAGTCCTATAAGTATTTCCTGACACCAAGATTCCATCCACATCAAAATCGGTTTTAATTTTATAAAGGCCTGCCCTTCCATCATAAGATCCAGAATCAACCGTTTTTACATAAAGAATATTTGATTTAATTTTTTTAAACAAACTTTTATTTATAGTAATTGTCCTCTTTTGATATTTACCTGAACGATATTTATTGGAATCAATCACCGCTAATTTATGGCTCCCATTATTTTGCTGAACATAGCTTTTTTTAAGATAATAGCTCACTTTTAAGGGGGTTTTTATTCGATGCTTTTGAATAAAGGTATAAAAAGGTGTTCCCGCCCGATAATTGAACTCTGGAACCAAGTGATATGATCGTATGAACTTTTTATTCGTTTTCAATTTGATTCCAGAAAATTCTAATGGGGATTCTGATGGCTCTGATTTACGTTCAAAAAACCCAATTAAGATATTTGTTCCCGTATGCCTAAAAATTTTAGATTCAAAAATGATGATTTTTTTAATATTATAATATCTTAAAAAATCCTTTCTGAATTTGTTTGAAACTGAAGCTCCGAATATGAAATTAGTGGGGATAATATAGATAAGATTTTTTATTCCTTGTCTTAAATCATTAATCATCGCAATCTGATATAAATCTTGATAGCCATCATTGTTATCAGTAAAGTACTTCAAATGGGATTTGGTTTCCTTATGTTTTCTAATATATCCCAAATATAGATAGGGTGGATTAGTTATATGAAAGATGGGATATCTCATCCTCTTTAATTTTGATGGAAATCTATTAAGATTATCTGCAGTTACCACATTCTTATTGATATAGCTTTCTTCAATTCCATAGGCTCTTGCTCTATCTTTACATCTCTGAACCATTTTAGGTTGTATATCAGACAAAAAAATATGTTTTCCAAAAAAATCAGACCTATCGCGTTCATTAATTTTATCTAAAATCGGAAAAATTAAATTTCCTTCCCCACAATATAAGTCAACCCACAAATAATCATACAGAATCTCTGAGATTTCAGAATAGATATACTCTTCAAATATATCGGATGAAGTCAAATGTATTCCGAGTTTTCTTCTCTGTTCTTTTTGAGTATTTACATTTTCTTCATTCATTATTTCTGTTAGAAAGAGATTTATACAATATTAGGAATTGGAGACTTATTCAGCGCTTTTTTAACATTATTAACCAATCTTTGGTTACTAAAGGGTTTAAGCTTAAAAGACATGACTCCAAGAGAATTGGCAATCTCTTGTACTTCTTCGTCGGCTGTTGCAATAATTATCTTCGCATTCGGATCAAATTCTTTTATTTCTCTTGTCGCTTGAATTCCACTCTTAATGGGCATTCTATGGTCCATAATAACCAAATCGGGTTTCTCAGTTGAATTTTTATATAGCTCAACCGCCTCCTCTCCATTACAACATTTCCCTATTATTTCATGTCCATGTATCTCTAAAACCATTTCATATAATCTTTGTAGCGATATTTCATCATCCACGATTATTATCTTAGCTATATCAAATCAGCCTTCCTTAGGTAAGCGAATAACGAAATTGCTTCCTTCTGATGGCCTTCCAGGAATTCTATCTTCAACCCATATTTCTCCATTATATATATCTAAAATTTTTTTTACAGTTAATAGCCCCAAACCCATGCCCTTCGATAATTTATTATCTCTAATTTGGGTTCCGAACAATTTTTTTTTCATATCATCGGATATGCCCATTCCATTATCACGGAATTCAAGTTTCCAATATTGCTCATTATCAATGGTATCTTCTGAAATTTCGATGGAAATCTTGATTTTTTCGTTTTGGTTGTATTTTATGGCATTAAATATAATATTTTCAAAAACATCGGTTATAAGCTTGTTCGCAAGAGCTATTATGTTTTCTTCAATATTATTTATCTTTATATTTAAATTTTTATTAAAATAACTTTTTTTCACAAAATTTATTGCTTCTTCCAAACAATTCTTTAAATTGATGGGTTTTAAATTAACTTCTACATTATTTAAATTAGAGAGATTTCGAATATTGGAGACTAGGCCAGCACCCCTCACGACTTGCTCATTTATAATATTAAATACCTCAATCATCTCATCTGAATAGACATACTTATCAGTCCAAATCGAGAGTAAATCGATACCAGATTTAATATTTTGGAGGATATTGTTGATGTCATGGGCAAATAAATCTTTATAGAATTCCGCACGATTATATGCTTTTTTATATAATTCTCTCGATTCCCGAACTTCTTTTTCTATCTTCTTCCTTTTTGTTATGTCTCTTGCTAAACTAATGATAAAATTGTATCCATTATATTGCACTAATTTAGCATTAACCTCTGTGGGAATTTTTTTGCCAGATTTGGTTAAATGTGTTGTTTCGAAGATTAATGATTTATCTTTTCTCAAGTCATCCATTCTATTTTGAATAAGTTTTCTATTCTCACTTGTATCAATTTCTTCAATATTCATACTTGTGAGTTCATTTTTAGAGTATCCAAGTCTGTCAGCGACTGTATTATTAACTTGGCTTATATTTCCTTCCAAATCATGAATGAAAATAGCATCGGTAGCATTATTGAATAAAGCTTTGAATCTTTTTTCGGATTTTCTTAATTCTTCTTTTTCAAGAAGTCGTTTCTCTTCTATAGTTGCCGATTCAACTAAAATTTGAAAAATGTTTTTGTCACTATCGGATAATTTTCGATTATCTTCATACAAGATACAAAAGTCAGCAATGGGTTCATTCTCAATTCTTATTACTCCTCCCACATATTTCTTAATATTTTGTTTGATTAAGAAGTCATCAGTTATAGCATATTTGGTTTTATCAATATCTTCAAAAATTACTAAATCTTGCATATTTTCTTGAATAACATCGGTACATACGAATCCTGCAGCATTTTCAAAAATAAACATCTCTTTATTATCCTTATTAATCCCATAGCTGTCGATCATTAATTCATTATCCTTGGTAACCAATTTATTATAAAATGCCCAATCCGCATCAAGTAATTCTCTAGTCGTTTGAACTAACCTTTGAATATTTCTCCGTGGATTTTCGGAAAAGCTTAAGAATACATCATTGAGTATTTTAAAGTTATTTTCGGATTTTTGTAATTTTTTTTCAAGTTTTTCTCTGAGAATTTTTTCTCTTTTTTTATCTAATTTTGCATTGAGTATAGGAGAAACAAAATCTGCAACATTTTCTAAGAAATTTATATCACTCTGGCTAAATCCATCCGATTTATTTGCAACAGCAAATTGTCCAATTACATGATGTTTGAAAATGATTGGAACTACTAACACATTTTTAATTGGAAGATGACCATGAGGAACCTTTCTTGGACTGTTCGAATAAATCGTTTTCTTTTGTTCAATAGATCGCCCCCAGATGTTTTTATTCCCGACCCAAGTCTCTTTAGGAAATACAATATTCTTATCTTTTACACTACACTTACTCCAAATATTACGCGTCATAGAAGGGCAAATTAAATCCCCTCTTTCGTCAATATACCCAAAATATCCGAATTCTGCGTCTAATTCTTCTAAGACCAAATCTAAAGCTTCTGAATAGAAATTGATGTCTGAAAATGTAAGAAAGATTTTCGCAATCTCACTTTGAGTGGTTTTTAAATCTTTTATTGTCGCCATATTTACCAATTATAAATTGTTTTTAAAATCTCCCAAATATATTCTTAATGATAATAGGAGAATTTTTTTTAAAATCTTTGCTTTTATGATAATTGTGATTGAACTGATCAATAATTTTACAATTTATATCGATTATATTTAATATATTCTTATCATCTTTACATTTTTCTACACTTTTGTAAAAGCTATAGAAAATAAGATATCTTTTGTTTTAATAGAAGAAAAGTTCATAGAAGAGAAATTTCGAAATATTAGTTCCAACATTTCGGAACACCCCTTAGATCGATTATTTAAGACCTACTAATAATTTAAATCTTTCGGGTTCTCTATTCTCATCAATAGCAGAGATTTTATAATCAATCGCTACTCTATCCCTAAGATTTGGAGATTTCCGTGCGGCAATAAACTTCAAGCGCGGGGTTGTGTTAGCACCGTGCCAGAGCCACAAAACTTTGGATAGTTGATCGAGAAAAATAAGAACCGAATCTGAATTAAGGAAGTTTGTTAAAAGTTTCCCTTCGGTGTGTAATTCCTCAAATTCTTCAGATTCTGAGTCCAATTTATAGACAGCATAGTCTTTTAATTCCGCTTCCATAAGAAAAACCTATTAATTTGGAGTAATTTTCAAATCTTGAGATCAAAAAATCTATTTTAATCTTTACTCTTATGAAACAAAAATCAATATTTGGAAATTGATTATTATATTGAATTTTTACACAATTTTCTAATTAGATAAAAAAAAAGAGATTTAGGTGAATTTATTAGTCACTTTGAATATGAAAGCAAAAATGGCTCCCGCGACGAATCCACCTATATGTGCAAAATGGGCAGTTCCGGTGCCTGTTTCTAATGTTAAGCTTGTTATTCCATATATTAGTTCTGTGGCAAAATAGATAATGATAAGAGTTGCTGCATTTATTCTTCTTGGAACTGTTTTTGTAACTAACATAAGCTGTATATTTGGAAAAAGAATTCCATAAATCGCCATCATACCATAAATTGCACCTGACGCACCCAGACTTGGAATAGTTTGAAATCCTATGAGAAAACTAAAAAGTCCATGCAATATACTTCCACATAATCCAGATAATAGATAAATAATCAAAAACCATACATGTCCTACTTCTTTTTCAACATTATCAGCAACTACTAAAAAGAACCACATATTCATTATGATATGAACTGGGTCAGCATGCATAAACATACTCGTGAAAATGGTCCATAATTTCACCCCGCTGAAAAATTCTTCAGGAATAAACGCAAGTTCGTAGATATACATATATCCAGAAGGATCTGTATATTGTAGTATAAACGCAATTACATTTATCACCAAAATTCCAACGGTTATATACTGGGTTCGTAATGGAATTTTATCGTCTTTATATTCATATACCAATTAAATCACTTTAGAATCGATTTTAATCATTAAATAACAAATATTCTAATTTAATTTTTTAAAAAAACCATTATATTAAAATTTGATAGGAAGCGGTTAAAACTTACATTTCTGTATATGGATCCATGAAGCTTTTCACACTAAACACTCGGCTCGGATATATTAAAAACCCATATTAATGAATTGATGAATTAGATAAGGATTATTTAAATCAATAAAAATATATATAATCTAAAAAATTCAATATATATTATTGTTTAGCACAAAAACATACTTCTTAAATAATTTAAAACAATTATTCTCAACAAATCTGAGGAACTTAATATGGTTTTAGAAGCCGAAAGCGATAAAATTCCCTTTTTCAAACAATACTTTTCTGTGATCATTTTAATCGCTAATATTCTAGTGTTTATCTGGCAATTGTTAGATCCTGCTGGAAATATGCATATAGAATTCGCGTTTGTTCCAGCAGAATTCTTCAAGGGAGAGAATTTATGGACTCTTCTTACCTCAATGTTTATGCATGGAGATATTGTCCATATCGTAATGAATATGTGGTTTTTTATTATCGTTACAGACAATTGTGAGCATTCTATGGGACATATTGTGTATATAATTACATATTTTGCATCGGGATTTTTGGGTAGTATACTGCATGCTTTGAGTACCTTGATCATTCCAATTTATGGTCCAATCCTAGCGAATATTCCTTCCTTGGGAGCATCTGGTGCCGTTTTTGGGTTGATGGCTGTATATTTGGTGTATTATCCCGAAAATAAATTTTATCTTCCCTCAGCCTCGGGAACTTCAATGCGTAAAGTTAGTGCATCCTATTTCATAATAACCTATTTTATCGCGGAACTAACCTATGCGATTTATTCCATTGTCGATCCCCTTGCAATTGGTCAAACAGCCCATTTTGCACATATAGGAGGGTTTGTAGCAGGAGCCATCATCGCAGGAATAGCTAAAGTAGCTAAAAGATGAAATAAGAAATAAAATTCTAAAATATATTCATTTTTTTTCTTAAAAATTGACTTCTAATTAATTTTTTTATTTTTATAAGGTAGCTAATGATTCGAATAAAAAGAATAAAAATTATTCCGTGGATTGTAAAATCTTTTCTAACTCTTTATCTGAGAGAAACCCTTTATGTTCCATAATATCTTTTATCTTAACTATTATTCTCGGGGATTCTTTCGTATGATCAAGTTCGACCTTATAATTCTCAACTTGGTGAACAAGTTCTTCTGTAATACTTTCTTTTTCACTCAATTGAACTTTTAAATCCATAATTTCTTTTTCTTTTGATAGCATTTCCTCCTTCATTTTAGAAGTCTCTGTGTCCAGTTCTGCCCTAATTTTGTTGATCTTCTCATCTTTTTGGTTTATTAATTCCTCTAATTCTGAGCTTAATGAGCTAATCTTCTCTTCGCTGTAGCTTTTTGTGGATTCCAGATCCTCTTTCAGCTCATTAAATTCTTTTCTCTGCTGAGAGATTAGACTTTCCTTTTCTATAATTTCTTCTTCAAGGTTTTTATTTTTGCTTTGTAAATCCTCTACTTTATCTGATAATGAAGCTTTTTCAGATTTCAGTCTTTCAATTTCTTCATTACTCTGTTCAAATTCCTTTTCTAAAGTGTTCATTTTTTCCTTCTTTGAGGCTAAATCTTTGTTCGTCCTTTCTAATTCATTCTTTAACCGCTGGATTTGCTGTTCTTTTTCTTTTGAGTCTTTTCGAAAAGAAGAAATCTGACTCTCTAAATCATTTATTTTAGTTCTTAAATCCAACAGTTGAATCCCTTGGATTTTGTGTTTTTTATCAGGTTTTTCTTCGATTTCTACCCATTCTATACTCATACTCTCACCTTAGTTATAATATTGTAAATAATTAAATTATAAACCATCTAAGGTTAAAAATCTTATTATGTAGCCTTTGTTAATGTTTTTCTTTTGGAAAAAATAAATCAAACCTATGATCACATTCGGAGATGAGCTTCTATTATGACTTGGTTTTTTACCATGGTTTGAATAATATACCATTTCGGTTTTTTACTTTATGTCTTTTTCTTTTCAAGTTGATAAGGATGAAGAAACTACTATAGATTTTTATTAAACTTCCGAAAATTTCGAAACATTTAAATAAGAATGATACTTTATGTGACATAGTATCGAGTATTATAGTATCATCAAAATAGTAAGGAAAAAATACTATAAATTTCGATGGTAAAATAATGGAGGATAAAAAAATGATAAAAAGAGTAAAAGAATTGAGACCTGATGCGGAAATCGCATCACCCAAATTTCGGGATTTTTTAGAAAAGTTTGAATCGGAAATCAACCGTGGAATCAGCGCTCTATGCGTATTGTCGATCATTAATCAATTTGATGAGATTGGTGGAACCTATGGGTATCAAATTCTAAAAGATCTCGAAGACCAGACAAATGAGATGCTAGTAATTGAAGAAGGAACTCTCTATCCTCTTTTAAGGAACCTCGAGCGGGATGGACTAATTGAATCGAAAAAGGAAAAAACGGGGAGGCGAAAAAAGTTTTACTTTATGACCGAAGAGGGAAAGAAAATTCTAAATTATTTGACGGGTTATTATTCCAAATTGACTAAGGCACTTTCAAGAATTATAGATATTAATGTAGAGTTGAAAAACAAATATGTCTATTGTCCAATGTGTGCAAATAAAATGGATTTATCCAAAAATGATTATAAATATTGTCCCGTTTGCGGATATAATATGGAACAAGATTTAAAACAAAGAGAGGTGTAATTAAATGTTAAAAAGAACAGAGAAATTAATTAGGGGTTATTTGGACGAAATTAAAGAAGAATTGCCCGAATGGCTGAAAGATGATAAAAAAGAGCTGAGAGCAACTTTAGACGAGCTTGAAGACCATCTTCGAAATAAAGCAATGGATATCTCAGAGGGGTCCCAATTGACGGAGGAGGCTGTGAAATCTGCGATAAAATCAATGGGTAAACCTAATAAAATTGCTCGGGAATATAAAAAACGAGGGACTCCCTACATCTATATCACCAAAGAGTTATGGCCAACATACAAGAGGGTAGTATTGATTGTGTTTACAATTTTAGCTTGTATTTCTGTCTTCACGATGATTTTAAATCTGCTATTGGGAAATTTTGCAGATGCGCTTAATTTTGGAGGGTATATGTTGGGATTCTTTGCTTCCCTTACGATAATTACGGTGATATTTGTATTTTTATCAATGGAAGGATATTTACCCGAAGACTTTATCTCTAAATCCGAACGAGAGAGGAAGGAAAAAGAATTGCAAAAAGCTAGAGATATGGGGATGCCAATCTCACCGAAAACGGGAAAACCACTTAAACGTTTTGTTAATCCAACGGAAAAATACATAGGAGGTGCCATAGGCATAATCATCGCAATTATTCTAATCGGGCAGCCCGTTCCTGGATTTTTCTCATTAATGGATCAAGAATTTCGATTATATATGCTTTTAATTGGAATTTTGCTCTTGTTTGATTCATTCACCACATTCATACGTGGATTTCTGGGTAATAACCATATATCAACTCACCAAGCAATTCATGTATTCACAATAGTATTGAAGGTGCTAGCAATCCCAATATTCATCTTAATGTCGTTAAAACCAGAGATCTTTCCTGTGCTTTATTGGGAAGGAACAACTTTCATCAATGTCGGAGTACCAAGTGAATATTATTTATCGATCAGTATCATAATGAATGTGGTTGCGGCAATTATGGGTGCTTCAATTATCTCAAATATTTACCAAATGGTAAAATTAGAGAAATATAAGAGATAAGGAATTTACAAGTTTTTTTCTTTTTATAACTATTTTTTCTTAAATTTTTTTTCTAAACTTCAATCAGAAAAATTATAGATCCAATTCAATATTGAATTTATCTTTCAATACATCTTTGATTTTAGAAACAACATCTTTAGCTTTTAATAACAAATTTTCCGCATCTTCCTTCTCATAGAACGAATAAATTGCATAATCCGAGTTTTGCCCAAATTCCTTTTTAGTAATATACAACTTTTTTAATCAAATAGAGATTTTGATCTCTCAATTTTGACAAAAAAATATGATGATCTTTTCGAAAAAGTATTCAAACGAGGAACAAAAAGCCCTGAACTGGGGTACCATATAACCAAAGCTGTTGCTACTGGAATTGTTCCTGTCCCAAAACCTAAATTACCAGAAGAAAAAGAAATAAGTAGAAGTCCTCCAGAATCTGCATCTAAAGGATATAGAGAGATATACTGGGGAGATGGATGGCATGAAGCCTCCTTATGGGAAATGCATCTACTTGAATGCGGGAATCTTATCGATGGTCCATCAATAGTCGAAGCTCCAGCCACCACTTTATTAATCCCTCCTGGATATAGAGCCAAATTAGATAAACACAGAATATTTCATATGCAGGTGTAAAAAATGGATACTAATAATATTGGGTGGCAAGGAAAAAGCCTAAAGCAAATGCTTCATGAAAGTGATAAGTATATCGGACAAACTGGAAATTATTACGGAATCGATAGGTTAAGCTTAAAACAAAAAAATCCGTTCAGATATGAACGAGCATATGCAAGTTTGCGGGGAGCTTTAGTATCGGCTCGAGAAACCGCTTTACACGTAGCAGCGTCTCCAATTGTAAAAGAAATAGGAGAATTATGTTTTGCTTTATACACTCCCGAGGGAGATTCTATAGTGGTCTCAACAGGAATCCTCGTACATGTACATACTATGAGTGAAGCGATCAAATTTATGATCCAAGAAGGATATGAAGAGGATCCCGGCATTAATCCAGGCGATATTTTCCTCAATAATGATCCCGAATGTGGAAATGTTCACACTACTGATGTTCAGACTATAATACCGATCTTCTGGAGAGGTGAATTAATTGGATGGGCAGGTGGAGTCACTCATCAGATCGATACTGGCGGGATTACGCCAGGGCATGATTTGGTAGCGGCGGTACAACGATTTGATGATGGAGTGTATTATACCTGTCGCAAAATTGGATCCAATGATAAAATTTGGAAAGATCATATGATAAATGCTCGTCGATCTGTGAGAACCCCTCTTTACTGGGAGCTAGATGAAAAATGTCGCCTAGCAGGGAACTTAATGATTCGGGATGCTGTGTTAGATTTTATTGAAAAAGAAGGGTTGGATTACTATAAACAATTCATACGTGAAGCAATAGAGGAAGGAAGACGAATTGTTTTAAAAAGGGTAAAAGAAAGATTAATACCGGGGAGATATCGAGCAGCTTCATTTTTCGATGTCCCATTTAAAGATGAAGCATGGCAACCCAGAGCAAAAATGAATAAGATGACCAATGAACCTATTGAAATTATTGTAGATAAGAAGGGTGGGCTATCTATTGATTTTGAGGGGTCAAGTGGTCCGGGACCAAATCCTATGAACTGCGGGAAAGGTGCAATGGAAGGAGGGCAATGGGTACTTTTAACTCAGATTCTAATTTATGGGGATAAAGTGAATGATGGAGCGTATTTTGCTGTCAAGAAGAATTATCCTCTTGGTACTTGGTGCAATCCTGGAGACCCCTATTTAAGCTATCAGAGCCCCTGGGGTAATTTAATCCCAGCTTATACGGGTATGATGAAATGTCTATCATTTGGTTTATTTTCTCGTGGTTATCGTGAAGAAGTGGTTCCCGGCTATGGATTTACAGGTGATGCAATTCAAGGAGGGGGGGTATATTCGAGTGGACCTCTGAAAGGAGATAGATGGGCATTATCTACATTTGAGATAAGTGGCCAAGGTTTAGGTGCGAGCGCGGTAAGGGATGGGTTAGATTGGGGTTATGCGATGTGGAATCCGGAATCCGATCTAGGAGATGTCGAAACATGGGAATTATTCCAAGGTGGAATTCCTTATTTATCGCGCAAAATTAAGCCGAATACAGCGGGGCATGGCAAATTCAGGGGCGGGGCAAATTATGCTGGAGTCGCAATGATTGCCAACTCTAAGGATGTGGACTTTTTTGGAGCTCGTGATGGGCTTTCCTTTCATGGCTCCGGAGGAATGCACGGTGGATACCCGCATGCTACAGGATATCGATTAATCGCAAAAAATACAAACCTCAAAGAACTAATAGATAACCAAGAAAAATATCCTTTAGGAGATCCCGATCCCAGCGATGGTGAGTTTGAAAAGATGCTTAAAGGAGATATCACAAGAAAACCATACGCTTCCATATATCCGGTAACTTTAAACAACTACGATATGGTGCATTTTGCACTCAGTGGCGGACCCGGCTATGGAGATCCATTAGAAAGACGATTGGACCTCATACAAAAAGATCTTAATGATGGGATCTATACAGATGATATTGTATATAATGTCTATGGAGTTGTTGCGAGATATGATGAAAAAACTAAGACTTGGACGATTAATGAGGCAGAAACTGCAGAAAGACAAAAAGAGTTAAAGAGAGAAAGAGAGGAAAAATCGATGACTTATGAAGAATTTTGGCAATATGAGAGGGAGAAAATTACAGAGGATAAACTCGGAGAACACATAGCACGGATGTTCTCAGAAAGTATTACGCTCTCGGATAAGTGGAGAAAGTACTTTCTAGAATTTTGGGATCTTCCCGAAAATTTCGAGATGGAGGTGAATTAAATTGCCAAAATATGACAAAAGGACCTTAGAGCGTTTAATTGAAGGAGAGCTTAAATGGGATGAATTAAAGCTGATAATTGGTAGTGATAAGGATCCTAACCGATTTGATATCCTTTTAGAGATCCTACAAGACAAAGTCCCGTGGGAGGAGAAAATTATTTTGCCTCTACATGAACATCTATATATTGTCGCTAAAGACGGCTCTCGGGTGGTAAAATGTGATTGCGGATATGAATTCGGAGATTATAGAGAAAATTGGAAAAAGAAATGCCGAATACGGGTCAGAGATACTATTGAAGAAATAAATGAGCTTTATCCGAAAGATATGGGATGCGATCCCGCCTGGATGGAAATTAGAGAATATTATTGTCCCGGATGCTTTACTCTCTTAGAAGCGGAGACAGTACCCCCTGCTTATCCGTTAGTTTTTAATTTTTTACCTGAAATCGATATTTTCTATGAAGAGTGGTTAGGAAGAAAAGCCCCCGACAAATGAACAAAATCTGAAAATTATTCAATCTTTTTTTTTATTTCAATTATAAAATCCTTGTTTTGCAAGATACAGAAAACTCGCTATTGTTTTAGGAGCATTCTCATCGAATAGCTGTATATTTAGATCGCCTTTTTCAGTTACCATTTTAATTTCAGTCATGTTAATAGATAAAGATTTGGTTTA
>WJIN01000461.1 GCA_014730295.1 Promethearchaeota archaeon
CGTCCGATTCACTTGGTTTTGAATTTGGTTGATTCTCATCTGTCGTCTTTCCATATCATCGGTGCGTGACAGCAAATAGGCATTTGTGCTAATGGTCGAAAGTGGCGTACGAAATTCATGCGCCGCATCTTGAACGAAAGTTGTCAGCAGATTCATCCGCTCTTTTTCCAACGCGAGTGCAAATTCCTGCTGCTGTATTCGTTTATGATCGGTGATATCGCGAGCGACAATTGCCAGCTTGGTGATCTCCTCATCTGCATCGAGCACAGGGTATACCACTGTGTCGAAACAGGTGTCTTGCTGTCTATCTTCAAAACGGACGGGCAGACCCGAATCGAGCACCTCTCTGATTTGTCTTTCGCGCGATGCAAGTGAATCGTGCGAATAGAATTCAAACACACTCCTACCTATCAACTCATTGCGTGGTCTGCCCAATTTGTGCGCTGCCGTATCGTTCAAATCCAAGATGTGGCTCTCCACATCTATCAGAAAAATCGAATCGGTCGGCGCATTGATCAGCGCGCGAGCGATATGTTCACTCTCTTTTAGTGCCGTTAGAGTGCGGCTGTTGCGCAGTGCAATCGCCGCCAATTCACCGAACGCTGTCGCCATTTGAGCGTCATCCTCGGTGAAATCACTTGGCTTGTTCGACAAACCGATTAATCCGACTGTTTTTCCGTCAATCTTCAAAGGAGCAAATAGAACATTAGCCAGTTCTACATGCCCGTGCGGCATAAATTCCATCCACTCACTAGAAGCAAAATCATTCTCATAGGCTGCTTTCCCGGTGCGATACGCGACCTCGCGCAAACCGCGAATAGGCATCGGCAGCTCTGGATTGACCGTGCATGGCATCCCTCCCGCGTCCAAAAAAAGCAGCTCATTTTCTGCACCGTCATCCGTGAGCAGGGCGACATAGCCAGCACGAGCGCCGGTCAAGGCTTTGGTAATATCAAAGATGGTGCGTGCGGCATGTTTAAAATCCTGATATGTCAGTACAGCACGCGCTCCATCCAACAATGAGTTGACTTCAAACTGCCGGGTCCGCGCTTCTTGCAGCGCCACCTGAAGAGTCCGTTCTGTTTTTACATGAGTTTGGCGATCTTGATGCTTGCGCACTGCATTGAGCGCCACAACCGGAAGCAAAGTAAGATAACCTCCGTCGGCGTCCTTGAGGACATAATCATCCACGCCGGCCCTAAGAGCTTCCGCCACCATATGCTCGCGGCCCATCTCTCCCAACAGAACGAACGGCAGCTCAATTTCTTTCGCCAAAAGCTCAAAATACAAATCTAAACCATTGGTCAAGTTATCATCTGCAATAATCAGGTCAAAGCACGAAGCGTCAGCACGAAGCACCTCTAATGCATCCCTTGCTTGACCGCACCAAGTCAAATCACATTGGATTTCGTTCTTTTCAAATACGCGTTGTAGGGCAAAACGATCATGATTATCATCTTCGACAAGTAGGATTCGCATTATACCAGATTGATCTTCGACTACATGCATAGGAAACCTCCAATATCAAACAACTCACATCCATCAACTCTCATTTTACACTATCTATTTGATATCAAACATCTTTAGATTTTTTTTGAATCTGAGGTATAGTTATCCCGGTTGAATCGATTGCACAGCAGAAAATTTTTCGGAGGAAAACAGAAAATGTTCGGTAAGTTGTTCTGGAATATCGGATGTATAATGCTGGCTTTCACTTTAATTGTGCCTGCGCTTCCTGCTGCGCAAGCGCAAGAAGCCGCTTGGACCATCATTTACTATTCCGTATCCGACACCAACCTTGAAGATGTTCAGATGCTCGATTTCAATGAGATGGAGATGGTAGGGAGCACCAGCGATGTAAACATCGTGGTACAAATCGATCGCGCCGAAGGTTACACCGACGTAGATGGTGATTGGACCGATGCCCGGCGCTACCTGGTCACACAAGACCCCACCGGAGATTGGGAGAGCACACAATCCACCTTGCTCGCAGAGCTTGGCGAGGTGAACATGGGCGACCCCGCGGTGCTGGTCGATTTTGCGCTTTGGACCATCGAGAACTATCCGGCGGAAAAATATGCACTGTTCTTGGCAGACCACGGCGCAGGATGGCCGGGCTTCGGCGGTGATGAGTCAACCCCAAATTTCGATAGTTTTACCATGTTGGAGATAGATGGCGCGCTGCGCGAAATCGTCGAAACGACCGGCGTGAGATTTGAATTGATCGGCTTCGACGCTTGTCTCATGAACCAGCTTGAAATCCACAAAATGTTAGCTCCCTATGCCCACTATGCACTGGTCGCCGAAGAAACCGAACCCGGCTTCGGTTGGGCCTACAATGAATTTCTACTCGCGTTGGTCGATGATCCGTATATGGACGGCGCGGAATTGGGCGAGGTAATTGTGGATACCTACATGAATTTCTACACTGAACTCGTCACCGACTACGAACAATTCGATTTGAGCGTTATCGATCTTTCCGAGATATCCGGTGTCGATGTGGCAATGAACAATTTTGTACGTGTGGTACAGGCCAACATCGGCGAGATGATGAGTGCCATCGGCAGTGCGCGCAACAATGTGCAGTTTTTCGGCTCCACAAATCCCGATGAGGCCGATGAGATCTCTTCCGTAGATTTACTTCATTTTTTGGAATTACTGATCCGGCTTTCACCCAATGCGGAAGTCAACGATGCTGCACAGGAGTTGATTGACGCCGTCAGCCGCATGATCGTTTACCAACGTGCGAACCCCGGCCTACCTAACGCGCGCGGCATGGCAATTTACTTTCCGCGCAACCAGCGCATTTATAATATGTTCCAGAGCTACGAAGCTTATAACTATACGGTACAGGTGCCGTATATGTCGGACTGGAACGCTTTCCTGCAGAGTTTCTACGGGCAGACTGTGGCGATGATTCCGGAGGTCGAGGATGCCGAAAAAGTAATCTCGATCTTGGGCGTATACCCACCGGACACAGTGAACATCCACAAGCCAGCGGTTGTGGTGTTCCATTTCGACGGTAAAGAAATCGCCGAAGTGAGCTTCTCGTCCACATTACTTCTAGAAGACGGTGGACAGATTATGCTCGACGAATCGCCATTAGAATATGTGGTCTACGATGAGGAAGGCGAACCGATCACTGATTTCCCAGACGAACCCACCGACAGCGAGTTCACCTGGGGGGCCGAGATGCCGGTCATCACCGATGGCGCGGTCACGGTGCCCACACTCCTCATCGGCAACCCTATGAACCCCGACACCGTATCGATCAGCGGTACCTACCTACCACAATCCGGCGAGCCGGTCACGGCCTACCTTGCCGCTGCGTTGGAGACATTCACTGTGACTAATGTGTGGGGCAGCGTGGAGACCGGGGGATTCTCGGCGCCATTCGAAATCACGCCAAAGCCCGGCGATCAATTTTTGCCCACTTGGCGGTTTCTGAACGAAGACAAAGAATACGAATTGATGCCGGCCGATAGTGATCCACTCACATTTGGCGAAACCCCCTTCAAGATTACTTATGAGC
>WJIN01000049.1 GCA_014730295.1 Promethearchaeota archaeon
ATTAAGGATGGTGAGATTAAACTTCCAATTAAGGGAGGGAATCTAAGTGGAAATGTATTAGCTATGCTCCAAAACATTATCGCAGTTTCCCAAGAGCAAGAATTTTCTGGAAATTCTCTATTTCCCTATATTGCTTTTAAATATCTCTCAATATCATCATAACTTGTAATTAATAAAATCCAAGGAGGAATAATTAAATTGATAATTGGAATTCCAAAGGAGATTAAAGCAGGGGAAGGACGAGTAGTATTAACTCCTGCTAGTGTAGAAGATTTGATCAGTAAAGGCCATAAAATATATGTCGAGACAAATGCGGGAAAAACTGCTGGATTTGACAATAATGAATACGAAAGGCTTGGGGCTAATATTTTAAGTTCCAAAAGAAAGGTATATGAGAGTTCAGATTTAGTGGTTAAGGTTAAAGAGCCCGTTAAAGAAGAATTGGATTATTTCAATCCTGGTCCTGTATTATTTTCTTTTCTTCATTTAGCAGCAAATAGGAATCTTACGAAAATCTTTATTGATGGCAAGAGTACTGTACTC
Organism: Promethearchaeota archaeon; assembly: GCA_014730295.1. The sequence goes on from WJIN01000049.1 coordinate 544, forward strand.
GCATTTGAATCGATTACGCTAAATGACAATACTGCTCCAATTCTAATTCCTATGTCCGAAGTCGCCGGTAGGATGGCAACCGTTATGGGAGCAAACCTATTATCAACTCATAATAAAGGAGCGGGAATACTCTTAGGAGGATCATCAGGCGTTCCTAAAGGAAATGTTGTGGTTATTGGTGGAGGAACAGCAGGATATAATGCTGCTACAGCAGCCTATGGGCTAGGAGCAAACGTTACAATTATAGAGAAAAATATTGATAGAATACGTTATTTAGGTGAAATCTTGCCTAAGGGGATTTCAATAATGAAATCTAATTCTCAAAACCTAAGAAGGTATGTAGAATCAGCGAATCTATTAATAGGCACAGTCTATATCCCTAATTCTAAAGCGCCGCATATAGTAACTCGTGATATGGTAAAATCTATGAGGAAAAATTCAGTTATTGTAGACGTTGCCATTGATCAAGGGGGTTGCATTGAGACCAGTAAACCAACTTCCCATATCAATTCTACGTATGTAGAAGAGGATGTTATTCATTATTGTGTAACAAATATGCCCGGTGCTTATCCAAGAACTTCAACAGAAGCACTTTCAGAGAATTTATACCCCTATCTGGTTGAACTTGTGTCAGAGGAGAGTCTTGATGAGATCTTAAAATCCAACGAGGTTCTGAGAAGTGGAGTTAATGTCTATAAAGGAAAAGTGACATTAAAACCAGTTGCAGACGAATTTGGTTTTATTTTTAATGATATCAACGACTTATTGTAAATACACCATACCATCTTTATTTTTATTTCATTTAAAACAAATACCACTTATTAATGTCAAAACTTGCTTTCAAGATTTCAATTTTTCTAGTAATATGTTGATTTTATTAAGTTTCAGGCAATTTGATAATTGCTCCTTTATCTGCGGAAGTTACAAGTGAACGATATTTTAATAAAGTCCTACTTTTAATGTTTTTTTCATATGGAGTCCAATCTTTTAGCCTATCCTTGATTTCACCCTCAGATAATTTCACATTCAATTTACGGTTCGGAATATCAATATCTATAAGATCTCCTTCTTGGATAACAGCAATTGGTCCTCCTACATATGCTTCAGGACATACATGACCTATACATGGCCCAGCAGTTGCTCCGGAGAACCTACCGTCTGTAATTAGAGCTACTTTATTCATGTCCTTTCTTAACATAAGATTTGCAGTGAGGGCAACCAACTCGGGCATCCCCGGACCTCCTTTAGGACCTTCATATCTAATAATCATTATCATCCCATTCTCTATTTCATGATTAGATAAAGCCTTAATCGCTGATTTTTCCGAATTAAAACACATTGCTGATCCCGTGTATTTCAGCATATCTTTATTTGATATTGCAGATTGTTTCACAACTGCACCATCTGGAGCAAGATTACCCTTTAAAATAACGGTTCCTCCTTCTGGATATATCGGATTAGCTAAAGTTCGAATAACATCTTCGTTGAGGACTTTCACGCGTCTTATATTTTTTCCAATAGGTTTACCTGTGACGGTAAGACAATCAAGGTATAGAAAATCCCTTAATCTCGAAAGCAATGCTGGAATCCCTCCAGCTTTATAGAGGTCAACAGTTCCATAATCACCAGATGGAGATACGTTCACTATCATTGGTATCTTTTTACAAAATTCATTGAAATCTTCAAAATTAAAATCTAAACCCATCTCATGAGCAATTGCAGGTAAGTGAAGTGTTGAATTTGTAGATCCACCAAGAGCCATATCAACTACTATAACGTTTTGAAGTGATTTTTCATCCATAATCATTGATGGAGTAATATTTCTTCTCAATAATTCCATAATTTGACGTCCAGAATTTTTAGCAACTATATATTTCATTCTAGTGGTAGCAGGAATAGTTGCAGCATTAGGTAACGTCATACCAAATGCTTCCATTAAACATTGAGTAGTATTGGCGGTACCCATAAATTCACAAGCACCATACGTTGCACAAGATACACATTTAGTTTTCTTTACAAAATCTCCATATAGTTTATTGTCTATTCCCTTATAATCTGGTGAATATTCAATCTCAAAAAAATTGGGACCCCCGGGTACGCATATTGTCGGGATGTCAAGTCTAGCAGCTGCCATAAGAATCGCTGGATTTATTTTATCGCAGCTTGAAAGTGTAACCATTGCGTCTAATCGATGGGCTTCTATCATTGCTTCGATCGAATCAGCGATGATTTCTCTTTGAGGTAAAATATATCTCATACCGACATTTCCATTTGCCCATCCATCGCAAGGGGCTATGGTACAGAATTCAAATGGAATTCCTCCATTCTCTATTATTCCTTCCTTAACTGCAATTGCTAATTCTCTTAGGTGTTTATGTCCTGGATTTACTTCATTCCAAGTATTTACAACTCCTATGAATGGTTTGTTCTTAATCTCTTTTTCTTCTAAGCCCAGACCGCTTATAATCCCAAGCGGAGCAAAGTAGTAAGGAGTGCTTTTAATAATATCAAATATCTCATTACTCCGATTTTTTAATTTTGCATTATCATTAACCATAGTTACTTTTTAAACTTCCAGCTATTTAATAACTAATCATATATTCTTTATCGAAATGATTTAAGTTAAATTAGAAAAAAGTTAGAAGAAATAATATAAATTTGATTTAAAAATACGACACACTAAATTATTAGTGGTTCTTTTCTTCTTTTTTAATTTGAATATTCATTAGATTATATTCTCTTGTTCCGAGTCCTATTTTCTCAGCTGCTTCAAGTTGTGTTTCCCAATGGTGTGATGGAACTCCATCTTTGTTCAAATCGAGTTCATTAGTTTTATCATCAAACCGCGGTATATATGAAAACCATTCGGAAGTTTCTTTAGGCAAATTCTTAATATCACCTATTATTGAATGGGAGTTTATAGAAGATTGATGAACAAGATCCACACAAGCTTGATCTAACGCAACTGGATCCATTGATGCCAAAATTCCAATATCACTTACGAATGGCAAATCCGAACTTCCAGAACAATCACACTGCCATGTAATATCAATTGCATAATTAATATAGAATATTTTTTCAGCTCCAAAATACTCAACTACTCCTTTAGCATTATCAACCATCTGATAAATAAATTGTTCTCTACTTACTCCACCAAGATCCACCACCTTATGTTCGCATACAGAGGCACACATATAGCAATATCTACATTCATCCTCATTACGAGTAATTTTTTGTTCATCTTTTCTAGATATTGCTCCTGTTGGACAAATTTCCGTGCACTTATTACAATCCGGGACACAATTTTCTAAATTAAAATCAAATTTCTCTCCAGTATGAGCTTCGGTTTTACCACCTTTCGAAACACATCCAATCCCCAGGTTTTTAATAGCACCTCCAAAACCTGCTCCCGAATGCCCCTTAAAATGAGAAGCGAGAATAATTTTTTCAAATTCTCTCAGTCTTCCTGCTACTTTAATATCTTTAAAATATGTACCATCAATTTTTTGAATGATATAATCAAGACCATTAGGTCCATCAAGCATTAATATTGGACACCCCATTGTCTCCTCAGTATATCCATGTTTTAATGCGACTTCTAAATATTCTTCCTCGTTTGCCCTTCCTCCATATTCACCCGCTGCACCTGGGATACCCCATCCGCAGGACTCTGCAACATTCGGAGTAGCGTCAAGGCTTTTCACATAATCACATAAAAACCGAATATAGGAAGGTCTAATATATCTGGTATTTTCTAATGCACCAAAGTGAGTTTTAATAACGACTTTATCAGATTTATTGGTCTTTTGCTCAAATCCTATTTTTTTCAATGCTAGTGGTCCTTTGAACCTGGACATACTTTGCTGGTAATTATATGTCCGAGCTGATAAATAATATACATCTGATTTCATAAATTAGTATTAGAAACATAAAATTATAAACTAATTATTATACTCTTATAAAAAATCTATATAATTTAATCAATAGATTTTTATAAAAAATCGTAATTCTTACTAAAATAGATAATCAAGAATTTTATTGGAATTTATTTAAAATCATTATAAAAGGAGAATAAAATGGATATCAAAATAATTTTGCAGGAATTTACTGATCATTTTAAAGATGAGTTAAAGAGGATTATAATTTATGCTGTGTTAATATTATTTTTTGGCTTTCTTACCTCTTATAATATTTTTAGGATGGTTTTAGGATTAGACGTAGCTTCGAGTTGGTATTTGGGAAGTATAACTACTCTTATTTCTACATTAATCATAATTCTAGCACTTAATGGAATTTGGTTTTTTTTAAAAACGCGTAGATAGTTATATTCGCATGGATCTTTAATAAAAAAAAAGGAAAATATGTTATAATAGTTTTCCAAACAAGTTTAAATAATTATTTACATGATTTATGAGGAGAAATTGTTCTTTTACTTTTTCCTTACCTCTCTTACCCATCTGTTGAGCAATTTTTGGATTTTTTAGCAAATATTCAATTTTTTGGGCGCAATCCTCAACAGTATCAACTAAAAAACCATTTTTTCCATCGTCTATTTGTAACTTGATTCCTCCAACATTTCCCCCAATTACGGGTGTCTCCTTCCATAACGCTTCAGTTACAGTTAATCCAAATCCTTCCTTAATTGACTTCTGCAAAATTACATCGGACACTTTCTGGAAGGCATTTACTTCAATATCATGAACTCCATCTAGATTTGTAAATATATGAATATCAGGATCGCTATTTGCATAGTCTTGAACCTTTTTCAAGTATTCTACTCCTTCGGGATCATCCTCAGCTAAGCTCCCTATTAAAATCAAACTTAGATCCATATTCTCTTTCACCAATCTGTATGCATCAATTACCCCAAAGGGATCCTTCCAAGGGTCAAAACGCGAAATTTGAGTAATAAGAGGTTTATCTTTTTCAACAAATTTTTTAACAATTTCAATTGCTCTTTCTTCACTAATTTCACGGTTTTTTTCTGAAAACGGATCTATTGATGGAGGGATTTGAAATATTGATTCCCGAATGTCTGGTTGAGCATATTCCTTTTTTGTAAAGATGAGCGCATCATATTTAGGTAAATAATCAGCAATCATCTTCCAAGCTTGAGGATTGGGATTTGATGTATCTATATGACATCTCCAAATCCATTTCCCACTTTTTTCATCAATTTCATCTATTATAGGACAAGGCTGAGGATCATGTATAATAACATAATCTCCAGAAGGTTCAATCTGATTGAATGTGGATTTAGCTTGATTTATATAAAGAGAAATTTCATCCTGAGAAAAAGAGATTTCCATATTTCCTTGAAGTGCATTATGCATTTTTTTTGTTACCTCAAAAAAGGATTCAGGGGCTGAAAAAGTTTCCCAAACTGCATCTAAAGTTAATTCACGCATCAATGGAATCATATTTTGTAGTATCTCTGCTACTCCTCCCCCAAATTTTGTAGAATTAATATGTAGTATTCGCATTTCTTGATATTTAAATGCTTTCTCTCTCAATTTTTTGACGTATTTTCGCCCAATTAGTTTTTCATATTTTTCTAGAACTGACATTTTTTCTTAACCTCGATTCCAATAAAACTTACTTTTTATAATTTTTGATCATATCTTCGTAAATAAAATTAAGATGTTAGATTTATAAACGAAATGTTGATCCATTCTCATACAAACTTGAAAAATTTAGTATAAAAAATCAAAAAGCGATAAAAATATGAAAAAAATTAACATCAAAACAACAGTTTTTTTACTATTACTATTATTTATGACTTCCGGAGTATTCTTAGTACCTGCAATTGCTAAAACCGAATTGAAGACATCCCAACCTGTGGTAATAGATATTGTGGTGACTGATGAGCAATTTGCTTCAGTGACAGCGGGATTGAATCGATTTCAAGATTCACCATTAAGTAATGGGATTGATGCTGTAAACATTATCTCTTCGGGAAGTAATGCTGATCAACAACTAGCATTCCTACAAACGAGATTAGCTGCCGGAGATACAACCCTAGACGTTATAGGATTAGATGTTGTATGGACTGCTCAGTTTGCTGCCAATGGTTGGATAATAAATCTATCAAGTCCGACATACTTAGGAACTAGTTATGATATGAGCATTTTTATTGGAGGGATGGCCGATTCTTGTATTTATAAAGATTCTATCTACGCACTTCCATGGTTCTTTAATTTAGGTGTTCTTTATTATCGAAGAGATTTAATGGAGCAAAATGGATTCACATTAGACGATATCGATACTTGGGCGGAATTAAATGCTACAGCTAATGCTATTCTTGCTGCAAATAGTTCTGACATTTCAGGCTTAGTTGGATTTACAGCACAGATGGCTAATTATGAAGGTGGAACCGTCAATTTTATAGAGTGGATTGGTGCAAATGGTGCTACTGAAATAGTTGATGCCGAAGGAGATTTCAATGTAACGAAATCTGAAATAGTCGAAGCACTGACCTTTTTAAAAGCATTAATTGCCCCTAGCGATACAACTGACTTAGCTACCACTGATTATATTATTTCTAGAGAGATATTAACCTCTACAGAGGCAGAATCTGGTGATAAATGGTTAGACGGTGAAGCAATATTCGTACGTCAATGGCCGTATATCTATGATTTATCTTTAGAAAGCTCTGATCCGATCTTTAATTCAGTTGATGGAGATGGATTGCCTATAAATTGGGGTATCACGGGAATTCCTACATTTGATGGTACAGTTGATCAGAAGTCTGCTTGTGTAGGTGGACAGATTTTATCTATAAATAGTCAAAGTCCTTATAAACAAGCTGCTTTAAATGTTACGAGATATCTTTGTGAGGATAACTTTTCTCAATATCAACCCTTAGAAGAATATTCTCATCCTCCAGCTTTAAAGGAAACATATCAAGGACTACCAACTGATCTTCTATTTGCTGAAGCATTCTTTAATGCATCTGATGTAACACTTGCGAGACCAATTTTTCCAAAATATTCGCTCGTTAGTGATGTAATCTCTGATAGCTTTTCAGCAATTATAAGTTGTCAAGCGACACCTCAAGCTGGATTGACCACGATGCAAAATAATATAGAATCAGTTTTAACAGAAGTTCCGGATGTTATTCCTGGATTTATGCTACCTCTTGGCTTATTAGTCATAAGTTCGATGATTTCTCTTATAATAATAGTCCAACGAAAAAAAGTCAAGAAGAAATAAATAAAACTAAATAAAATTTACTTTTTTTTTTAAATTTTAAATATAACTTAAATTGAAGATATTATGTCAAGTATAGTTCAAAAAACCAAACCAACAGAAATAAAAACTCAAGAAAGGGAAGCACCTCCATCAGATTATGCTTTTACCGGATCGCTAATCTTACCTGCATTAATCTTAATTGCAATTGCAATTTTTTTACCTATAATTATTGGAA
>WJIN01000009.1 GCA_014730295.1 Promethearchaeota archaeon
CTATGAGTCCCTCTGGTTCTGGCTTCCATCGTCTCACATCTTCTCTGCCCACAATGAAATCAAATTTATCTAAGATTTCTTCTTTTTTTAGAGACTCTATGATGGTTTTTCGGGAATTTAGTGATAAAATCGCCAATTTCACCCCACCATCTATGCCAAATTCATTCTTATGTTTGATAAAATAAATAGACTCGTCTATTGGAGTATTATTGTCGATATTTTTTACTTCAAACTCCCGAATTATATCAAAAAAGTTTCCCAGTTCTTTTTTATCATCCTTACTTACTACATAACTAAGACACCCAGAAATGCTATTGAATTGACAGGAGGTATTATATATTTTGGAATATCTTTCGCTTAAAATCTGCTTTAATTTTTTCCAATTTACATTCAATTTTACTATGGTACCATCTAAATCAAATACCAAAACTTTTTTGTCTTTAAAGGATGATTTTTTTAACATCTGTATTCTCAAAACATGATTTTCTTAAACCAATAAATAAATCGCAAAAAAAGAACTTTATTAAAAGGAAGGTATTTGGAGAGTAGTAGAAATTCTAAAAAATCCTAAATCTTAGCTTCAAGTTTAGAAATCTTCTTCTCTAATTTTCTAATCTTCTCTTCAGTCTCGTCTGGATTCACTTGAACGGTCTGTAGACTCTCTTCTAAAATATCAATTGCTTTTTTATAATAACGGATGCTGTTAATATAATCTTTACGCTTCTCCGCCTTCTCACCTGCTTCTTGAGCGTATTCAAGCTCCATATCGGTAGTCTTCTTTTGAACTTCTAAAATTTTAAATGATATTTTCCCAATCGCATCCTCAAAATCGAAGCCCGACGCTAAATAAAGAGCCTTTTCGTATTCTTTTAATGCCGCTTGATATATCATCGCATTTTCCGAGACTTCACCTTTCTTGATAAATTTATTCATAAGTATTTCTGCTTCTCCCGTATCAATGTTTTTCGCTTTTTGTTTGAGAGTGTCGAATTCTTTATCATTCGAAAGGAGTGAGTTTAAATTTTTATTCTTTTCAAAATGTATTGCTCTGCTCTCTTGAAAAGATTTAAATTTGCTTTCTGCGACTTCCAATTTGGTTGGGATAATAACATTTAATTCTAGGAGCTGATATACTTCATATAAAACGATTTTTACATCAATATTTGCGATATTTGTCACTCGATTTAAAATGTTATTGATAAAGAAGAAGGGTTTCTCAAGCAATAATTCTTTTGCAAATTTCATTATTGCGCGCTTAACATAGTTTTCATTGATGTTTTCCGATACATCTGGTGGTATAGTGTGAGAAAGGACCATCGGAAATACAAGTTGAACATTAAACGTGTTTATTATGTAATCTATTGATTCATTAAAGGTTAGTTGCCCCGAAGATTCATATCGTAAAATATTTGTTCTATATCTTCGTTCATAATCAATAATAAATTCAGAAACTAAGTTTTTAAGACTTTCTGAGGCTTTTTGTTCGAGTACTAAACAACTTCGGATCAAATCACCGCTTTTTAACAAAATAGTAAAATCTTTATAGTCAAATTCGTAGAACTGCTGTTCAAAGACCGAAATTTTCTCTTCTTCCCCAGCATTATTAAAGGTCTCATTTTGGGAGAAACTGATATTTGCCTGAATAAACCCAGAAAGTAAACCGACATCTACCCCCGCACCTGTAATCGGATAGTCAACAATCGCAGAACCAGAACTTTTTGACATTAAAATGATATGTTTAATATTTAATACATCTAAAAATTTCTGCCAGATAAGATCTTGGTACATTTTCTCCCGTTTTTCTTCGGAATCCATCTCACTAATTCTAATATTCGCATGGATTTCAAAACTCATTTCACGTAGCCTCGATTTCACGCAATTGATACATTTATTCGGATAATCCAAACATTTATCCTTATCATATCCGCAATTAAATCCAACGCGACTTATTTCGAAATAAACCATTTTATTCCCATTTCTGTTAAAATAATTGTAATACTCCTTTTATAATAAGATTATAATAACTCTTCTAATTAACCCTTTTTAATATAAAAAGATTTTATTTATTTAAATCCTCAATCTATAAAAATACTCTGAAACATCCTCACGGATGTTAAGTCTTCAAATCATATTTAAAAAGAAATCAAAAAAACTAGAAAAAATCAAAAATAGGAAGGAAGATGGAAAAATACTGAGTGGATCAATCCATTGCGTATTTCTCTGTCCATTTTTCAGCTTTCTTTTCAAAACTTTTATGTGAGCGAAAATACTGCTCACCAGCCTCATGATTCAGGGGATCTCCCGGGTTAAAGAAAGGAGGCTCCACATGCATCATGCCCTTCAATGCTTCAATAATATTCGTCAAGGTCTTTGATGGCGTCCACCCACTTGCCCCTGTGGCGGGGTCCACCTTTCCAACTTTATCGGGATTAATCAGATCCAGACAAATATTAAGTTTTCCTGGGGGGATGGATGAATCAATATTTGGATGCCACATTAATGTTACCGCATACACATAAGGAGGAGCGAAGGGATAATTGTCAGGAAACTTTATTTCAAACACAAACCGACCTCCCTCGTATGGGGTATCTTCTTTTCCGATGATAGTTAATCTGAGGTGATCGATACTTCGCCCCCACGGTTCCAATATCACACGCTCATCATCTTTATAAGCTTCAATCGCTTCCGCATAGTCAGTCTCTTCTCTAATCGCTTGTCACCATTGTTTATTTATTAGATAGAATAGTATATTTTTAAATCTTAGATTTAGTAATTTTATAAAATTATATTTTCAGTAGTTAAAAAATTTTGTATAACCAAAATCAAATTTGGTAGATCTTATTAATTGCTTAAATTGTATAATTTAGCATAAATTAAAATCTATATCATATTTTTAAGTAAACTACTACCCATAAGAAGAAATTTTATCCTTGGTATAACGGATTTAAATTTACATTCTTATCTTGGAAACCTTCCTTTAAGATAAAGAATTTGATTTCAGATATTTCATAAGATGAGTTAATAAGATCGTAGTTGATTTACGTCTTTTACCTCATCTTCTATCTCATCCGAATTGTAATATTTATCATATATTTCAACCATTATTATCAATATAAAAAGACTTAAATAAAGAAAATGTGATAGCTGAATAAATTGCCAAGCAAATAACCAAAATGTTCCAATTAAATCGAATATAATATTTCCAGTATTGATTTGTGGTGTCCCACCGGTAGGGTCTTCCAAGATAAATAAATTGTAAAAATATTGTGTAGTTAAATGAGGAAAAATAATATATGGTAAGCAAAGTACTAGAAACGGTATGAGATAATAGATAAGGTCCTTAAGTTTTATTTTCTTAGTCACTAAAAGCAAAATAGGAAACAAAAATACATTAATTTTATATGTAGCAAGCGCAAAGAAAAACCCAGCAATAAATTTCTTATCTTTTTGCAGATACTGCCAAGATAAGAATAGGA
>WJIN01000050.1 GCA_014730295.1 Promethearchaeota archaeon
ATCTAAACTAGAAATCGATTATTTGAAAATTATTTCAATATTATAAAAAAAAGAATAACAAATGATTTATGAATTTTTGTTCTACTTGTAAAAAATATTTTTTCCTTATATTTAATGAATTTAAGAAGATTTTCATAATATTCTTATTTTAATATTAAAATATCTATTTAGACAAGTGAAGATTTATGAATATTTTGATTATAACAGATGATTTTTATCCCAATAAAGGTGGGATAGCTCATACTATATGCAATTTATATAAATATCTTAAGAAAAACAACATTAATCCAATTATCATTAATCCGCATATCAGTGGTAATAATATTCATAAATTAATATTAAAAAGAATTGATAATTTAGAATCTATTCTTATACAATTTTTTAGAAAACTGAAGAATATTTTCTTTTTAGTTTATTGTATTATTAGAATTATTTTTTATAGAAAGATTGAATTTTCAAACAGATTAGGAATTATACTCTATCTTTCTTATAGATTTAAAATAACGATGAACATCATCAATAATATGAGACTTTCATTCTCATACCTTAAAAAAAGAAAATTTGATTTAATTCTTTGTGCACACGGAGGATGGATATTTCCAATGTGTTTTCTCTTGAAAATAATCTTTGATAAAAAGCTTATATTAATGGCTCATGGTAACGATTTTTTAGTAAATAACTCTCTTACTCAAAAGTCCTACTTTTTCAAGAATACTGAGAAGATAATATTAAGTAATTCTATAATGAAAGATTTAATAAAAAAAATCCATCATTTGGATGAAGAAAAATTAGAAATTGTCTATCGAGCTCTAGATATAACTGAATTAAAAGTAGAAATGACTAAAAATGATTTACGTAATATTTATCGAATTTCTAACGAAGATTTTATAATTTTGAGTGTTGGACGTCATGTTGTAAGAAAAAATTTTGATATGGTTATTCAAGCTATTAATGAGCTATTAAATGAAGATCCTTCCCTAAGGATCAAATATTATCTAATTGGAAAGGGTGAAGATACAAATAGATTGAAATCAATATCAAAGAAGTTTAATTTAGAAAAAAAAGTGTTCTTTTTAGGTGAATGCGATAGCACTAAAAGAAATCATTTTTATAAACTCTCAGATATTTTTATAATGCCATCTCATTCAGAAAAGAATTCAATTGAAGGTTTTGGGATTGTGTTTATTGAAGCAAATTATTTTAAATTACCAGTTATAGGGGCTAATCACTTTGGGATAAAAGCCGCTATTGTTAATGGAAAAACGGGTTACCGTATAGATCCATCAGACTTAACTAATCTAAAACAAAAAATACTTGAATTGAAATCCGATAATAAAAAGAGAAAGGAGATGGGTAAATACGGTCATAGGAGAGTTCTAGAAGAATATACTTGGGAAAATGTAATAAATGAATACATAAAAATCTTCTCTACTCTTCTTAGTAGCGTTTGAATTTAAAATAGTTCAAAAAACTTTAATCTTAGTGAATCATTATCTTGAATGAACTCAAGGAAAATTAGTATATTATAATTAAGTAATATATTTATATAATTCATATCAAAATTTAGATTTAATATCACTTAAGATGGATATAATAGATAATATCATTTCCTTTATTGTTTTAATTCTTTATTTAATCATAAATCCTATGTTTATTACGGGATTCATTTTGCTTATATTCTTATACAATATTTTATCTATTTATTCGAGCTTTCAAAGAATTAAAAAGATTAGGAATTATTACAGTTTTAGGAATATTGAGATTGAAGATTTAGATAAAACTCCTTTTGTAAATTTTATTATACCTGCTTGGAAAGAATCAGAAACCCTTATAAGAACTTTGAAAAATCTGAAGGAACTTAATTATCCAAAATATAAAGTAATCGTAAATGCAGGTGGAAACCAAAAAACTATTGATATCGCGAAATCTTTCGAACAAAGCAACAAATTCAAAATTTTAATTCAAGAATCGGGTAAAGGAAAAATTAGAGCAATCAATGATTGTTTAAAAGTGATAGATAAGGGAATCATTTATTTATTGGATGCTGATGTCCTAATAAATGAAAATCTCTTATTGAATATGATTTTTCCAATAACTAATAATGGAGAATCTGTTGTAGTATCACCCCTTAAACCATACAAAGATTTTAGAGAGAAAGACATAGTAAAATATACATTCATCATAAGACAAACCAATATTTCTAAGGAAATTTCAAATTATACCAATAAAATTGGACCTAACACTGTTATTGATTATAAAGCTATTAAAATGATAAAACAATTTACAGAAGGACAATATTCTGATGATAACCTTGTTATTGCAGGGGATTTGATTAGAAATAATTTTAAAATTCTACATATCAGGGAATATGAGGGTGAAATATACTTACCACCAAATATTAAGGAATTATTTAATCAGAATCTTAGATGGATTGGAAATTCTTATTTCAGGAGTAAAAATAAAGGAAATTATCGTTTCTTGGCTAAATATTATACTTTTTTTTTTGTATCATTATTTTTTTTACTTTTACCTCTAATAATGATATTAGAGTTTAAACTATTTTGGATATGGCTTATAATATTTCTGATGTATTATATTAAAAGAATTGGAAGAGTGATCTTATTTAAAATTTCCTTTGGAAAACAAATACCATTTTCGTATGGTTTTATTTTCTATATTAAAATTGCATTATTTTTATATGTGGATATTCTAATTAAGATTGTTTCATTAATCGAAATAACATTTTTTAAGAGTAAATATAAAAATAGAAAGAATTTAGATTAATTTTTATCTTCCTTTTTTTTCCATTAGTTTTCCTTTTAAAGTTTTTATATTTTCAATAATTTTCTCGCGTTCAGTTATCTCATTACTCTTCCCCTTATTTTTATCGGAATTTTCAATTCTCAACCATGGAACTTCTATTAATGGTTTTATACGAACAGATTCTCTATGTCCATAAAATCTTATTGGAATTAAAGGATGAAGATATTCACCAAAAGCTTCTCCGTGATCAGCTGTAATTATTGTAGTACCAGGAAGTTTATGAATTAGTTTCTCTACCCATTCTATCACTAAATCTAAATTTTTTTCATACATTTTCCAATGATCTTCCAATTCTAATTTTGCAAAAATATCCATAGAATAAATTGCAAAAAGCCCATCTCTATATTTCTTCTTTATATCAATAACTTTATTTTTTAAAAGCTGTTTTTGAAAAATCTTAAAATTTTCATATCCTAAATCATATCCAATATACGGACAGTGAGGTTGCATAAAATGAATTATTTGCTTTTTAGTAGGATACTTAATTAAATTCTCAATCGAATACTCGTATATAACTTCTGGTAAGACAGTATTATACTTTTTGTGCCAATGATCTTTCCAGACCGATATAGTTTTGAAAAATTTATTATTAAGAAATATATTAACTTGTGGATTTGCAGTAATATAGATAAATTCATCATAATAGTCTTTTTGAAAATTTTTTAAAAGGAACGGAACTGTGTGAGCTCCTTTAGAAATTTTTTTAGATAATTTTCCTATTATTTCTCTATCTCTATATTTATCTTCAAATATATCATATCTACAAGCATCTAATATTATTAAATTATCCCACTTTTCTTGAAAAATACTTGTTCCTTCCCTGTATCTATATAAGATTTTCAATAGTTTATAAACAATTGAATTTCTTAAAAATAGAGGATTTTTCCAGTTTTTTAATATGTTATAGAAACTTTTAATCTTCAAAGTTTATCCCTATTTGGTTTCAGTTTTATCAAATTAACTAATGAGATTTTTTTAAATCTTTGAAAAAGATTTTATATTAAAATTAATTAATTAATACTTTTTACTTTAGATATTGTATATCTAAATTTACCTGAATGAGAAGGATCTATACTTTTTACGTACCTAAAAATTATCTGACATTTATCACCCATAACGATTCTAATGCCATGAACAATATCTTCCACATCTTGTTTTTTTAAGGGATTCCTATCTAAAGTTACGATTTTTATTGTTATTCTGTTCACATCCTCTTGTACCACTTGAAATTGTTTGATGTTCTCCTTGAAATAGAATAAATGAGTAAAATATTCTCCATCAATTTTTTCATTTTTTTCATTTATAAAGAGGTCGACTACTCTTCCGTAAATCTTATCTATTCTCATCAAACCTCTTCCACAATTGCATAATTCAGAATTAAGAGATCCTCTATCTCCGATTTTATACCTAATTAAGGGCATAGTATAGTTATTTAAGTCAGTAATAATAATATTTCCCACTTTATCTTGATCTAATCTTTTATCTGAGTCATCAGTAATTTCAATATACTTATGAAGTATGTTAATATGTATTTTTTCACTAACCTCACAGCTACTACCTATCACTGAAACTTCTCGGGAACCGTATCGATTGAATACTTCACAGTTAAAGGTATCTTCAATATACTCCTTCATCTCTGAGGTAAGAATACCAGCAGAA
>WJIN01000051.1 GCA_014730295.1 Promethearchaeota archaeon
AAATAACTTCTCTAATTTATATATTAATAGTAAAATCTATATATATATTATAAATGATAAAATGATGTATCCTAATCTTTTAAAAAATCTTAAACATAAATAGGTATCTAAAAAGGTTTAAAGATATACGTTCTACTGAAAAAGAATCAATTTTACAAATTACAGGAGTAATAGTTAAAGTAGTTCGATATGATAAATTTGAGATTGAAGCTAATGGTTGTGATATTTTTTGAGGAATCAGATAATACTATTCAGAGCTTAAAACTCCCCATTTTTTTAAGGGGAATAGAGGTGATGATTTGAGAAGAAGCATAAATAGTTTTGGAATATATTAGTTCCAATAAGATTCACTCAAGAATTTTTGAAACCAGATAACAGGATGGAAATAAAAAGGTCATCCTTAAGTAAAAAAAAACTGAAAAACACATGAGACTATTAGAAATGGACAGTAAATTTATCCAAAATAAAAATATTTATCATAAATTATGTTCATTATTAGAAAAAGCCGCATCTCAGCTTGAAAATTTAATTAGTGGACGAAAAATCGCACTTATTGATCTTATAGACCTATATAAATCGAATCTTGCAACTGAGCAAATTTTATCTACATCAATAAAAGATAATGACATTTTGGGAAGGATTGATGCTTTAAGTTTGCTTTATCATAATCAAGCTCTAAATTCCGAGGACCAATTACCTTTTTTAATTGGACCAACAATATTAGTAAAATCATGGAAATATATTTCAAAAGTTTTTAATCATTCCCATTGGGATTATAGTGGAAACTTGATTAAAACAACTCCTAGTCTCATTGCAAACTTCGATTCATCAAAGGGTATTGCTAAAAAGGGGGATTTTAATTTAAAAAGGGTTGATAATAAGTTTCTTTTTGAGATTTCGGAGGAATTCGATAAGTTAGATTCTGAGGGTAGAATACCAAATCTTCATAGGTCTTTTACCCATTTTTATGAATTGAAATATAATTTGAATTAATAGAATAAAAAATAATTGATTTTACCTCTAAAAAAAAGTTAAGAGCTTTGAAACAAGAATTTTATTATAAAATTAGGTGAATATGCTATTATTGGTATAATAGAAGGGGAAATAATAAATAAGGGTGTAATAATTGTTTGATTCTCAATTTTTTATGTCTTATCTTTTAGATAAATGGATAATATCAAAAAGAAGACAGATTATTCAATCTTATGAAAAGAATTCTGAAGAACAACTTGAAGAATTAATAAAAGAAAATGCTTTGCAAACACTCTTTTTATTGAAAAGAGAAATAGATCCAGGATTCCGTATTATAATTTATAAAAAGATTAGTGAGAAATTGACTGGGGATGAGCTATTTTTCAAATTTACTAGGAAAAATATATTATCCTTTGCTAAGACCGTTCAATTTTTTAATAACATGACTCTAGAGAATTCAAAAAGAGAACTATGGAGAAAGAAATTTGAAATTGGAATAGAAATTCTTAACAATCTATTTATTTGGAATCCACTCAAAATTGCCACTGCTATAGAAAATCATCCAGATAAAGTAAATTATTTCTTAGATGTTTTAGAAAATTTACAAACGAATGGCAATTATGATTACCTTATTGCCACAGAAACAGTAATAAAGGATATTTTAACTGGTATTGACCAATCTACTGAATGTTTTACTTCTCTTGATCCATTTAAACCAAATGTTATTTATGAAAAATATCGATTATTAACAATTAAATATATGATTGAAGAGATCAATTTTGAAACACTCGATCATTTTACATCTCAAAGAGATAATTTATTTCTGATTCAGAATATGATTTTGACGTTTGATTTAGTAGGAAATCCGTTATTCGAACAAATGAAAGAATTTTTTGGAATAATTGAAGATTCTGTAGAAATATTTAATGATGAGAAAATTATCGAAGGAAGATATCCTTCGCAACCTATTGGAATCATTAATTCCGAACTATTATCAGTCTTATCCCTAATATATTGGAATAGCTTGAAAAATAAAGAAAAAATTAAACTCTTAAATCAATTTTATGGATTAAAATATATTTTTTGTCATATAAAGGAAAATTTAGAAAGCTTAAATGTAAATGATTTTCATACACTAATTAAATATCTTTATATATATCATTATTATTCAGAGTGTAAATTCCTCCTTGAAAAATATTTAAATCTAAAGCGAAATGAAATTCCTAGAGAAGATCTGCAAATAATTCAATTATTTTACATATATGTTTTAATTGATCAAAATAACTTAAATGAAGTATACGTAAAATTTAAAAAATTTTTCCCGAAAATCACCGATATATTTCCGCCAGATTTAGATTACTATAAAAAAAACTTTAGTTATGATGTTTTATCTAAATGGTGTGAATATTTATACAAGAATAGCAAAATAAATTCATTAGAAAATATTAGAGATTATTTAGAATCGCAAACTGAAAAAATAGAAATAATTGAATCAAAAAGAAACCATCTTGTTCTATTAAGTCGCATTGAGCGACTAAAGAGAAATTTCATAGCAGAAAGAGATTATCTTAATGAAGCAATGACTAGAATCTGGGAATCTAATGAATCCTATGATATTCTGAATGATAGAGTTAATGAATAT
>WJIN01000452.1 GCA_014730295.1 Promethearchaeota archaeon
CCACTACCTATATAAAAATGCGATATCTGATTCTTATACATTTCTATAAACTTTCCGGAATATGCTGATAGGGACGCATCAACATCAACATATTCATTTTTTGCTCTATTTTTATACCATTTTTCTATATAGTAATTATGGTACTCATCTTGCGGTATTGGATGAAGATATTTCGTTAAATGAGCAGAAGTGAAAAAATTTGCTAAATAAGGCTTTTTTCGTAAATAACGATCCTTCAATTTTTCTATTGGCGTTAGCAAAGTCTTTATCCTAATCGTAGAGAACTTATGAAAAAAACTAATCATTAAATTATTAACATCAATAGCAAAAAGGGGAAATTTGCCCCCTTCATATATTAATTCTGATTTCTTCTTAGTTTTTTGCTGTCTTTTAATGATTTTGTTGAGTTTTTTAAATATAGGGTTAATTTCTCTACATCTTTTATTTAGATTTTTCCACCTTTTTTTTAGGTTAGTTAATTCATCAATATTCTTACTTGTTTCATATAAAATTGGTGCATAATTTGTAGAAAGTAGATCTGGCTGCATACCTCTACTTTTTTGGATTAAATCTATAGTTTTATTAATATTTTGATAATTTTCTCTAATAAAGATATTTGAATTAATAGGAAGATGTTTTTCTTTCTCTTCTAAATCTCGAATCAATTCTAAAATCTCTTGGTCATCTTCTAAGCTTGAGGCTCTGAATTTGAAGTAGTTAAGATAATATAAAGTTTTATCATAATTATCTATTTGATTCCTTAATTCATTTAATATCTCTTCGATAATATCAACATTATCTTCATCATCAGAATAATCAATATCCTCTTTTCTAATTTTCGATATTGCCCCAATCGGGTCATTATTAGAGTTAATTATGCTAATTCCATCAAATTGATTTAGATCACAAATTTTAAAGAAATTTTTTTCAACATCGATTAAACCTTCTTGAACTAGAATCTTCAGTATCCAATAAGGGATTTTTTTAGTTAGAAAATTCTCATCATTTATTTCTATAGTATTAAGATCTATTTGTAATTCTTCGGTATCTTTCTTTTTAATTTCTTCTCTTTCCTCTTCGACCTTTTTCACATCTTGCTCCAATTCCTCGGAATCAATAGATTCCTCACGTTCATTAACATTCGCTATGAATTCATATTTGATTGTTCGTTCCAATGTCTTATCGATTTTTATAATCTCATTTATTATGTTCTGCCTTAGTTCAATCGCTAATTCAATCATTTCTCTCCATTCATTATCCTCGATCTCTTTATGTGGATAAATCAGTTTAATTAAACCACATATAGTATTATATAACGCTTTTTTATCTCTTAAAGATAATCCTCGCTTATTTCCCTTATGATCTATTTTATAGAAGTTAACCTTTTGGTCAATGAGAAAAGAAACATGCTCTCTTCTAAATTTATGTAAAATCTGACCGAAATAGTTCCCAATTAATCCTAAGTTTTTATTTACGTGTACGTCTGAAATGCGCGGAATTTCCCAGCCATGAATAAATAGATGTATTCTGTCTAGAAATGCGGAATCGTACATATCCTTAGGTAGAATTTTTAGAAATTTTTTCTCTTTTGGTTGACTTTTATTATCTTTGTAAATAAAATCAATATTTCCTTGAAATACTAGGCTTGCTTCGGTTCTCGCTTCCATATCTCCTCGTTCGATTTGATTTGAAGCCATAACTTGCTGTAATTTTGGAATGATTTTCTTGAGTTTGGTATTATTCTTGTTTATCTCATCAAAACAGATAATATCCTTTTTGAAGATTATTCCTATCTGCTTAGTATTTTGATTATATATCATTTTAGCGGGTGTTATTTCGCCACCGACCAAAATTCTACAGTATTCTGAGATGTTTTCATAAATATAGGATTTGCCCGTACCCGGAGGCCCTAATTCTAATAGATTAGTAAAAGGTTGAACAAAGGGAATTAATCTACACAGGTATAATAATTTTTGTTTATGACTAAGAGTCTCAGGATTTAGTCCAATAGAACGTATGAGAAAACTAATCCATTCTGCTGTTGTAAATTTTCTACGATTTTCGAGATAGGATTTAAATATTACATTAGTCATTTGATATCCTTCAAAATCATTCATATTCAAGGAAGCCAGATCTCCATGTTTAATATGTTGAAAACTAGCTTTTCCCCATAATCCTCCTTTTAATAATTCTTGAAACCTTGAAGGTAAGACCAAATCTCTATTGACAGTAGCTCGTTCGTCTATTAAAGATACGTCGGTATAATATTTCCCTCTCCTTAAATCACAATAAACGTCAAAATGATCGATTATTTCCACTGAACCCAAATCTAAGGCAATAGATTTAATGGCTTCTTTATCTTTTTTTTCATGGCGCTTTTTTTTAACTTCGTCTACAATGTATCTTATTGCATCTTTTGGTAAAATACCGTTTTTATTAGCATGAAGACTTATGAGATATTCTGAGACATAGGTTGGGAAGCTTTCAAGTTCGGAAATAGTACAAGCATAATGTTTTCTTACCACCTCATTTGGAAAGGCTTCTTTAGATTTCTTATCTAATTTATCTAAGGGGGGTAATTTATTTGACAACTAAATCTCCTCACGGTGTTAAACTTGGAACATAATGAATTTTTTGTTTTTTGTAGATGGTTTCTTCCCCATTTTGAGGGTCTTTCATTTCAATTTTCACATCAAAATAGATA
>WJIN01000453.1 GCA_014730295.1 Promethearchaeota archaeon
AATGATTTCACAGTCTATACAGATTAACTCTTCAATTTTTAACCATTGACTATAGAAGTAGTTTATATCTTTAAGCTTGTTTAAATATTGAGAAAGTTTAATCTTATGTCCAGTTAAATGCTCTTTAAACTCCTTAGTGACAGCTTTACACTTACCAATTTGTCCTCTGAAATACTTCCTTAAATCGTGAATCTTTGCATTACCATCAATACCAATTTCTTCAGAAATTTTCTTCAATCGTTCAAGAAAGTCTTTCTCTTTGATTCTAGTGTTATTTCTGGTTAAAAAAAGCTTCGTTAAGTCCAGATTCTTTAAATCCTGCGGATAAATTGATTGAATCATTGTTGTTAACTCAGTAGGAAGGAATAAATACTTAATTTCGACTTGGTATTTATGCGTAGTGAAGTTCTTAATGTAATAGTGCTCTTTGTACTTATATAATCTATACTTTCCGCTTGTAATGTCATCGAGCACATCTCCGATTCTTAAGCCAGTTAAAGCTACAAACTTAAGAAGTAGTCTGTATTGAGCATAGCAAAGGATTATCCAATAAAACAAGGATTGAAATCATATTCAAATCCCCCATAGCCAAGAGATTCCCAA
This sequence comes from Promethearchaeota archaeon, assembly GCA_014730295.1. Next base: position 604 of record WJIN01000453.1, read on the forward strand.
GAAAATAGCAAAGGATTATCCAATAAAACAAGGATTTAGCTTTAAGAGAATAACTTTTTCTAATAAAATTTACTATGAAAATTTTTATTTAATAGAGAAGTAAAAAGACACTTCATAAAGATATCTACTAAGCAGAGTTTAAAAGACTTTAAATCCATTATTATTTGCGACTTCAATAATTCTTTCTTGGTGCCTTTTTTCTACTATTCCGTAATAATCGAATATTATCCTATCAATTTCATTGAAAAGTTCATTGATTTCAATTATAATCCCCTCTTTTCCATCTCGATAATCCTCAAATTTGTTTATTAACGTTTCCATTTTAGATATATTAGCTTCAATATTTTGAACGATTCTTGGAATCTTTATTTCTTTAAGAGCATCCCATTTAATAACATCTTTGGAAATATCTCGATTTCTAAGATACATAGCTAAGAATTTACTCGCTATATCTGATTCAAATTCTATTTTCATAAGTAAGTCATATTGATCCTTAATTCTATTTTTGATATACATCTCAAATACATTTTCGTTATAAGAATATTGAAATCTATTTGTTAGTTCCTCGAGTATTAAATTGGAAAAAAGGAAATTTCGCTTGAGCTCATCGGAGTAGAAATCTATATACTCTTCGAATGTGAATGTATAAGCGATGGGTTGGGTATCTAAAAAATCTTTAAAAGTCTCTATATCATATTTTTTGTATTCCTCAACCAATTGAATTACCTTTTTGACATTTTCAACAACTTTTTTATACTTCTTGTCTGAAATATCTGGTTCTGGAACTGGTAATGATTTGATTTTTGACTGTGTGAAATGGGGCATAACTTCTTTATCGGGATCTCCGAATTCTTTCAAATAGTAGTAATGTATCAGACGAGATGTCAAAACTGCGAGAAAAAAATAAATCGAAATCTCTTTAAATTCATCTTTTTTCTTAAAGATATAGATTTGTTGATTAGTAACCAAAAAATCGGAATAAACCATTACTTGAGGAAGATTGCCTGAAGATACCTTCCGAAACAAAAGCTTTTCACCAGTATATAAATCATGATCTTTCCATACTACACTTGTATATTTGAAATAATCGTTTTTTTTTCTCTCATCAGAGACCACATCTCCGTAATATTTTATGAGTCGCGGTTTTCTAGAGAAAAAATATCGATGTAAATCTTCTCCAATATAACCAGGAGCATTATGATCTCCTTCTTGATAGACAGTCTCAAAAATTAGTTTTTCTGTTTCATATGATTCTCTTTTATCTCTTTCAAAAACAAAACTACAATCTTGATTAACGCAATCTTTTTGATTTGTGGCAGCTCTTCCAACCCCAAATGGGGGATTTAATATTCCACATTCGGGACAAATAAAATGTTTTCCACTTTTATTTGTATCAATACCTCTCCCGTTAATAACATAATGTTTGAATTGTTTAAAATTGTTTGATTGAATGATATTTTTTATTTTCTTATCAAATGGATGGGCAAATATATCGAATTTTTTTTTCGCATTTTCCTTGAAGGAATTTTGTAAACGCTTATACCGGGATTCTAAAATAATTTCTCTCAAGGTTTTAATATCATCCTTAATCAAGGATTTATCCTCTCTTTTAAGGTCAACAAAAATCCAAACATAATGATCATCCTCTGATTTCTCTTTTTTTGTGATAAAAATCATGGAGGGACGAGTAACATTATCAAATACTTCATATCCCAGATTACTAATCTCCTTAAGACTAAAATCTAATAAAAATTCTCTAAGATAAACATTGCCATCTTCTAAACATAGTTCGTTCGGAATTATATATCCTAAATAACCAGAAAATTTTAATAAATCTCTGACAGAGTGATAAACAAAAATTTGAAATGAATCATATTGTTCTTTGGAAATTTTTTCAAACTCTTCTTCTATAAAATCCTTATAGTTATCCATATCTGCTCCCCAAGGTGGATTCCCAATAACAAAATCAAATCCCGTATCCCTAAGTATCTTCTTTTCTCCATTTTTATTGAAATACGCAAACCAGAAATCTAATGCAAGATGAGTGGGATTAGTTTTAGAACATAAATTTGTGGAAATCTTTTTTTCTTTGAGATATTCCACTAAATTCTTATCTAAATTTTCTTTAATTTTTATTTTGCTTTCATCTATTTTATTTATATGATCTATTTTTTTCGGATTCTCTAAATATTCATATCTGAACCTGAATAATTCTTTTATTTCATCCTTAAATTTGGTTTCAAGAATATTTACAGTTTTCTCAACGGGCAAACCGACTAGAGTATTACCTACGATGAGATTCAATTTAAGATTGGGAAGAATACGATTTGTCCCCGGATCTAATTTAGTAGAGAGAAAATCTTTTGGAGAGAGTTTTATAGCTTCTAACCAAATATTTAATTTAGCAATATTTATAGCCTTTTCATCAAGATCTATACCATAAAGATAATTTAATATAATCTCTGATATCAATCTTCGTAAATCATTAGCGAATAACTTTTCTTGAAGTTTTTGGATGATAGAAAATTTATTTGTGATATCTTCACTTTTATATTCTCCCTTTATTACATAACTATATTTGTCATATTTTTGTTTAAGAGCATTTAATATATTTTGATAGTATTCCCAAATGACTTTTAAGGCTTTGATTAGAAATGAACCCGATCCACAAGCACAATCTAAAATCTTAATCGAAAAGAGATCATCAATAAGACTAAAACAAGTAGTAAATTCCTCATTTTGGATCTTTTCTAAGATATCATTAATGATTTTTCTGAATTTTAATTTGAGGGTTTCTTTGACTATATATTGTGTGATATATCTTGGTGTATAGAAAATTCCTTGTTCCTTCCGAAGTTCTGCTAAATAAGTTTCATAGGTCTTGCCTAAGATATCTTCATCGATACGTCTAAAATTATATTGTGTTATTCCTGCAATCCAATTTTCAGGATTACTTTCGTATTGTATCCCCAGGACAAGATTTAATTTTCTGAAAAACTTCTCGATATTTCTTTCTTTTTGAACGAGATAATTCAATATAGTAATATTATTAGAACCATCAACAAATAGCTCTGTATCATATAGTGTATAAAAATACGTGTTTAAATCTTCAAAAAATTTTTTAATGAATCTCTTTTTATCTTTAATCCCCCATAAAGATTCAATATGTTTCCATTGATATTTTAAATAGTTCTTCTGAATTACCCAGAATTTATCGAGAGACTGAATAAAAAGGAATTTATTTATTAATGTGATGATTATTTCCGTCTTTTCTTCATCCGAACAAGTAAATTCTATTTCTCCTAATTGGTTTACCCATTCCTTTAAACTTACATAGAATTTTTTGTCTAATGGTTCTTTTATTGAAATATCCTCTTTTTTATCTAGATACTGCCAAAAATCATCCACTTGTTTGAATTCTTCTATTAAGTCGAATAACTCTACAAAAGAAAAATAGGGACAGTCTTTGGACAATGAATAACTTTTACTGTAGAGGAACCATTGCTCTAAATTTGTCAACACAACATACTCCTTATCTCCTTTTAAATACCTTAAGATTTGTTCTTTATGATGTTCTGGTTTTAATATATTCTTTCTTAATCCTTTTAGTTTCTTACCACTTTTAGTCTCTTCAAATTCAGCACTATATAGTGGTTTTATTTCCAAACCTATTTCTTCTCGATTTGCTTTTATCAAATAATCTACAAATCCTCCCTCTAGACTAACCTCAGGGAAGACATTTTGAAATAGATTTTTCGCAAACGAAGAAGTATTAGAGAAAAAAGACTCTCTCAGTGCTTGCTCGGGTTGAGAAAGTTTTTGCAAGGCTTCTAAATAATTTTTAATTTCATTATTTTTTAATGAGTTAATAAGACTAGGAAGATCTTTACCTTCAATAGTATCTTTTTGTAATAATAGTTGAAGTTCAGATTTTAAATTATCAAAATTTCCATTCATTTTCATCTTTCTCTAATCAAATAAGTATTTTCTTGTATATAAATAAGAAAATTTATTCCTCCTTATTGTTCTCTAACAAGAAATAAATTAATTATTATTTTTTATTCTTATATTAATAAATTAACCCCCCTTCTCATTTATTTATTCATTCACTATTAATTAATTTTAATAATTTAAATTAGGAGAGGATCATATATGGTTGATAAAAATATATCGAATAAAAAAAGCGATGATATTTCGCTCTGGTTAAGAGAAGACTTAGAAATTGATGCAGACGAGGAAGTACATGAAGAGAGTGTTATCAAAAATAAAACGGGTAAAAAAAAGAAAGAATTGGCATTTGGTTATGGATACGATCCAGAAATTCTTCGGAGTGGCATAGAAGATTATAAATTTAGTCACGAAATAAAACAAGGAAAAAAACTTTATACATTTAATCCCAAATTATCTTACCGTATATTTAACGAGCTTGCCGCCATAATTAGATATAAAAACATTGGTTCGGAGTTAAGAAATGGAAATACTATTATTAAAAATCAATATTTTATCACTGATAAGAATCCTGGAGAC
>WJIN01000454.1 GCA_014730295.1 Promethearchaeota archaeon
GTTTTATTGTAATGCATGAATGTGATTAAATTGCATCGCTCTTGATTTTTTTTGACACTCCTTTTTTTTTAATCTTGATTGCGATTTCACTCACTTTCCTATGCGTTTTCTTTTTTTTCCCATCTACATTTTTCATTAATTTTGAATTTATAAAAAAAAATAATATAAAAGATGATAATTTTTGGTCAGGTGCGGGAGTCATCTATACTTCTCCATCATATCAAAAAGAATTTTGAGCGAAAGTTCAATTGTTCCCAATATGTTCTCTGTTAAATTTTCTAATACGTGGTTTGATACCTGCTGTTCAATGATTTGGAGATCCTCCTTAATTTTAGGTTTTACTTTTTTCAAGAAAAACTGAATAAACTGACTATTTGGTATTCGGGCTTTTGCTTTGATCTCTTTATTATTTTCAATTTTAATTGGATTTGAATTTGAGTTTGTACTGGGAGTGGTGTTTGCTTCAGGTAGTAATTGAAGTTTTTTTAGCTGAGTTATAATTGGTTCAATAGTATGTTCTTGAATCTCTCGGATCCCTCTTTCCGTGATGATATTGTGTTGAGGGCGTGTGTTCGTTCGCTCGATAAGTTGTTTCTGTTCCAAGTTCTTTAATAGCATTGATATTTGAGAGGTGGATCTGTTAAGATATATCTTGATGTCTTGAAACAGTCCCTTGTTTTCCTCTTTATGCTGTGAATACAAATACAATAAACATGATCGTTCCAAATTTTTTGCTATACTTGATTCTATTAGTATCTCCTCCTGCTATATTTCTTAGATCATAGTTTCTGATCTTGATCATAATCTATAATCTCCCGTGAGATCATAGATCGTGATCTTGTGTGAGATCATAGTTTCTGATCTCGTATTAGATCATAGATGTTGATCTCAGCTAAGATCATAGTTTCTGATCTCGTATTAGATCATAGATTATAATCTTCATATAAAAAGAAAAAACAAAATAATCAAGGTTTTAATAACCGCAACCATTGAAAAAAAAGGGATTGAAAAGCTACTTATGTTTCTGCTTTCTTGTTAAAGCGGTAATTGATAAATTTCGAGATCTTCTGTTCGTTTTCGGGAACGCTGACTAATAATTCCCTTACTACATCACTGCATTCCGAGAATTTATGCTTAAGCTCGGCTAACATCGCGGTTCTGGGAGAGACTTCTCCTAAGCTACGTTCGTTAAATGAGCTGAATTGCCCTTTCTGGGTGGGTTTGATCTTAGGTTTGGTAATAGGTTTTGAGTTCATAATGTTCTTAGTGTTTTTAGTATTTTTTGATGGCGGACCGGGTGGGAGTGAAGTTTGTTCGGGTGTTGATAAGGAGTTGTATGCTTTTGGGGGAGTAAGACGGGTAAGTGTGTCCGAGGCTTCCAAATCTTTTAACATTGTGTGAATCTCCTCAATCTGCGATCTAAAATGATCAAGAGTTTCAGAAGTTATAGAGCTATGCGGGCTTGGATTATATTTCTCTACTGCTTCCCTTAAAAAGGCGGAATAACTCGTGAACCCTCCCAAATCCATCTTCTCACTGAGGAGCTTCTCATCTATACGAAACGAGACCTTTTTCATTCCATTCAAATTTGTTTATATTTTGTTTTTAGATAAGGTAGTAATGGACCTTTTTAAAGAAAAAAAAAGAACGGATTTCTGCTTATTGACGGAAACTAAGAATTTGAATTGAAAAATGAATTAGAATGGGAAAATGTTAAACCTTCTCGGTCAAAAGGGGTTTAGGTAAAAATCAATATTATTTTGTCCGACGCATTTCCTCTTGAAGCAAAAATAAATAACCTCTTTGCTGTCAAGGTATAATTACCTCAAGAAACCCTCTCAAAATTACTAGTATAAAAGGATATCGGAATAAAACATTTAACTTGATTGGTTGTTATCTGTATTAATAATTCACTCGCCTTAGCTCTTTCTAATTAACTGATAATTCCAACTAGGATATTTAAAATAAGAAGAAAAAAAAAAATAGAGATTTAAGAATTATAGTCTTTGCCTTAGGATATTCCGGGTATAGCCTTGAACGCTTTCTGACTCGAGGTGGGCATCTGGGCAATTATGTTATCTAACTCCGAAGGAATGCGTTTGTTCATACTCTTTCTTTCACTCAAATTTATGATGAATTTGTGTAAGATCTCTGCAAGATTTTCTGATATCTTGCTAAAAATGGGGGCTGTAATTAAAGTATTTAAGACTTGCGCGAATACAAGTAATCCCTCATAGGCGGTTTCAATCAATTCTGCTTTTCTTATCGCATCGGTTAAGAATTTGAGAGCATCATCGTCGAAAACTTCCCAGCACCCCTCCCCCAGGACATAATATAGAATTGAATCAATTAATTCCATCATATAAAACGGTTGGATCTTAGTCAGTCTTTGAAGTAAAAAGCGAATTAGTTCTTTTCTGTTCTGCCTTTTACCGGAATATTTTACATACTCCGAATATATTTCACTGATAGCTGATCCGGGGAATGGATCATTGGTCAACCTAAATATGTTTTCGCAAAAAGAATGAAAAATCGGGTTTGAATGGGTTGCTAACTCGTATTCGAAAAAAGTATGCATCCAAATCACCAACAGATCTCCTATATTCCCTTTTGACTCATATCTCTCAAAATCGGCATTTAAAGCTTTCATAAAAGCGACAAAATATTTCTTAGTATTGAGCACATCTTCGTCATAATTTTCCATATAGCA
>WJIN01000455.1 GCA_014730295.1 Promethearchaeota archaeon
GCACCAGAACCACCCTCATCATTTCCTTCAGCTCCAATTAAAATATCATCATACCCATCCCCATTAATATCACCAGCATAAGCAATTTTTCTTCCGGAAACATCATAACCAGTTATTGGTGGTTCTCCTATGAATGAAGCATTTGCTAAATAAGAGTTCATTTCTTGAGACCACCCATTTGATCTTCCGAAAAATAAATATGTTTGTCCAGAGCCACTACCTCCTTCATTATTTTTTTCTGCCCCAATTAAAATATCATCATAACGATCCCCATTAACATTACCAGCATTGCAAACTGAAATTCCATAGCAATCTCCTGTATTTTCCCCATTAAAGAATATATCAGCGATTGAACAATTATTTTCAGTAGTCCATCCCGATGCTTTTCCAAAGAAAAGATATGTTTTTCCTCTTGAAGAATTATAACTAGGAGCTCCAATCAAAATATCATCAAATTCATCTCCATTGATATCACCGACACTTTCAACTGAACTTCCAGATTTATCACCAAGTTCCTCTCCGAAAAAGGATATGTCTGCATTTAAGGCATTAATTTCTTTTGTCCATCCTGATGCTTTTCCAAAGAAAAGATATGTTTTTCCTCTTGAAGAATTATAATCTGGAGCTCCGATCAAAATATCATCATACCCATCTCTATTGATATCTCCTCCCGTACTAATTGATGATCCAAAAGCATCATAAGATTCTTCTCCACAAAATATAACATCTGCATTTGAACAATTTATGTTGAGAGATATTTCAGATTCTCCAAAAAATAGATAAACCCTCCCTTCATTTTTTATATCCTTTTCATCGGTAGGGGCTCCAATTAAAATGTCATCATACCCATCTCCATTTACATCTCCTCTTATCGAAAGAGAATATCCTGATAAATCTTGAGGAGCTTCTCCGAAAAATGAGGAATTAAATAAAGAAGAATTAATATTAGATTCAAAGATATTATTTGTTGTCAATTGATTTTTAGTAATATTTTCCGATTCATCTGGGTCTTCAAAATAATTATATGGAACAATGAACACAAATGAGAATATTAAAATTAATAAGAAAATAAGTAATACATTTATACCCCGTCTAATTTCCATTTGTAGCATTTTTGTAGAAATAAATATAGATTATAATAGGTAATAGCCTTTTATATAAAAAATTATGCGGAATTCCAAACAATCTTATTTTAAAAGGAGGATGGATAATAAGTAAACTAGGAAATTTCTATGAATTATGTTTTAAGAGATTTAATCCAAAATTAACTAAAAGTTCAATTTCTAAATAAGAAAATCTATTGTATATATCAATTATAAGTCTATATTAGTTTTATATAGGTGAGTTTATTTGTGTTTAATAGATAGAAAAAGTGGTAAAATTCTATGAATGTCGCACAACTCAATAAGGCACTTACTAACTTAATAAATAAAGCAAAATTAGCCGAAAATCATGACAATATTGATGATGCAATAGACGGTTGGGTAAAAGTGTCTGAATTGGCATTGAGAGCCTCTAAAAATCCAAATTTCTCAACTTCATATAGAAGAATGTTGATGAATAGGACTGAGGGCATACTACAGCATATTAAAGAGCTAAAACAAATTAAAAATCAACCGAAGCGTAAGAAACTACGGATGGAAAAGCCTGAAATAGATGAAGAAACTCGGGTAAAAATGGATAAAGCTTTATCAGAACCATTACCTAAAACACCTAAAAGGAGACCAGAAGAATCATCTGAGCAGAGATCCCAAGAGCCTCATGATATCAAGAGAGAAAAGCAAAAGCAACACGACCAGATGACTATGAAAAAGCCAAAAAAAACCAAAAAACTAGATAATTCACATAAGGATGATTCTTGGGATTTAGAATTTAAAGATATACCGGAAGGATTTCGTGAGATAAACACATCTGAAGATTTTGAAGTGCTCACCCCTTTTGACGAGGATTCTGTAAAAAAAAGACTAAGTGAAGATGTTGATATGAATGCCATTCGACCTCAAACTAAAGGTGAACCAGATAAAAAGAAGAGTATTTCGGAGAAGAATGAGGATATAAAGCTCGAAAAAAAAGATCAAGATGGAAATGTAATTTGTTTTGCATGTGGACAAGCGAATCCTCCAGACGCAAAAAAATGTCGTAATTGTGGGACAGAATTAAAATAATTGCTTTTTATTCTAAAAGTTCTCATATTTGTCCATATCACCAAAATTAAACACACCAAAACGTTCTGATCTCCTTCTTTTAAAGGTTTTCCAACCCATTCTTGTATCTTTTAGGCATAACTGAGTTTTATATCCCTTCATTAAATCATATATTCTCTCTTGATATTGCGCTACTTTAATTTTTATTTGCTTTTCTTTGGGTGCTTTCAATACGTTATATAAAGCATAGACATAATATTCTGCGTTTTTTAGGGACAAGCGCTTCGCAGTTTCCTTTGCCATCGTATGTGTAGCTTGATGGTCATTATGGTTATTATGATCACTTGGCATCACAATTCTATCAGCATCAGAAATGATTTCGGATGCCAATTCGACTCCCAATTCGATATTATTTTCCGCATCTTGATCATGTATTTTAAAGTAATATACATTATTCTTTTCAAACCCGAAAGCATCTGATACATGTTCCGCTTCTTTCAGAGCAATTTCAGCAATCTCATCCTTGCTCAAGTTCATATATTCTCGGGCACATTCTTCAAGAAGCTGGTTTTCTCGAATACCCCATTCAATTAAGGCCCTATTATCGGTCACGTAAATAAGGTGAACATCGTGACCCTTTTCAAGCCATTTCAATATACTTCCACCACAACCAAAGATCTCATCATCTGGATGGGGCGCAAACACTACAATTTTCATTGATACTAGTTTAAATAAACGTGAATAAATAATTTTATATCACAACTAATCATTGAGCTTAAGTGGTGATTTTTTTGTCAATATTTTTTGTAAAATTTATCCATAGGTTTTTTATGAATATTAATCCTAGCATTATCTTAGACAATCGTCGGAAATGTGTATATTTAGAAAATCCATCATCTATTTCACAAAAACAATATTAGAAATGAAAAGAAATTTTTCCACTAGAGTGCGAGAAAGCACCGCCCTTTAGGGCGTAGTAGTTCAACATTATTCTATACTTTTTTTATACAAATCCTCAATTATCGCATTAAATGCTTTCTTTACCCCCTCTCCCGTTTTTGCCGAAGTTAAATAAAAATTTGAAATCTTTCTCTTTTTAATCATATTTTGAATCGGTAAGAGATCTAATTGATCTTTTTCGATTAAATCAACTTTATTCCCAAATAAGACAACAGGAATATTTCCACAAAAGTTTTGGAGTTCATTATGCCAGTCGTTAATATGATTAAAACTCTCTATACCCAAATCATTTTCTTCGAGGCTATATACAATAATACATGCTTTGCTTTCTTTATAAAATAATGGGTGTAAAAAGAGAAAATCTTGACCCGCAATATCCCAAAAAATCAAATGAACTTTATTACCATCTATATTTTTACTAAACCTAGAAAATTGAGCACCAATAGTCTTAATATAATCCTTCTGAAAGGTATCTTTTGTATAACGTTTAATAAGAGAAGTTTTGCCAACGCCTCCATCCCCAATAACACTTATTTTAAATACAAATTCATCAAAATTCAACATTGATTTATAGGGAGAAAACATAAAATTCAATATAATAATACTATAGTGTTAGAAAATATAAGTCTTATACTATTATGTCGAATAACAATTCTAATAAAATTATTACCTTTTCTATTTTCTACTAAGAAATATCATCTAAAAATACATTCTTAATTGCTTTTAAGAACAGAGGATTATCTTCAATATGAATTATTTTATTCATTTTATATTGTTGCATCAAAAATTCCCATAGGTTTTTCTCTTTTTTCAAATACTCAGAAAAGGCATTTATTTTTTGCAGAGCATTATACGATTTTCCCTTAAAAATATATCCAATAAAGAAAGGGTTAAAAGAATTCATTAAGAGTGTATGCATTTTTAAGAGTGCACGTCTCTGTGGACCTCAACACGTTCGTGAATCGGTATTAGGTGGTACTACATGCAGCAGCATATTTAGAGTGAGTCATTTTCAAAAATTTATTTGGACTCAACTGATATCGCTGCGGTTTGA
>WJIN01000484.1 GCA_014730295.1 Promethearchaeota archaeon
CAGAGGGAAAATGCGGATCTCGTACTCGGGACAGACCCGGATGCAGACCGCGTCGGGATCGCGGTCAGGGACCATGAGGGGAAATTTATCCTTCTCAACGGAAATCAGACCGGGTCTCTCATCATGTACTACCTCCTTTCGGCATGGCACAAGGCGGGCAGGATCACCGGAAACGAGTACGTGGTCAAGACGATCGTTACGACCGAACTCGTCCGTGAAATCGCGGACTCGTTCAAGGTCGAGTGCCTCGACGTCCTCACCGGGTTCAAGTACATCGGGGGCGTCATGCACGCGCGCGAAGGAAAGAAAACCTTCATCGGCGGGATGGAGGAGAGCTACGGGTACCTTGCCGGTGAGTTTGTCCGCGACAAGGACGCGGTCATCTCGAGCTGTATGATCGCGGAAACCCTTGCCTGGGCCAAGAGCCGGGGAGGCAGTCTCTTTGAGCTCCTCCTCGACATCTATGTGAAGTACGGCTTTTATAAAGAAAAGCTCATCTCCATAACGAAAAAGGGAAAGAGCGGCGCTGAGGAAATCGAGTCTATGATGTCAGGGTTCCGCGAGCGTCCGCCTGAAAAAATCGCGGGTTCAAAGGTATGTCTCATAAAGGACTACCTCTCACTCAGAGAACGAAACATTGATACCGGGAAAGAGACCCCGATCGATCTCCCGAAATCGAATGTTATTCAATTCTTTACGGAGGACGGGGCCAAGATCACCGCCCGACCCTCCGGTACCGAACCGAAAATAAAATTCTATTTCAGCGTGAAGGCCTCCCTTGCCCGCCGGGAGGATTACGAGAAAACAAACAGCGAGCTCGACAAACGGATAGAGGCTGTCCGCTCATCCCTTGGCATTGCGTAGGTATGTCTGAAAAAATAATCGCACTCATCGGCATGTGCGGCTCCGGCAAATCGGTCGGGGCCGACTACCTCACCCGCAAGGGATACCGCGGGGTTTATTTCGGAGGGATCACCCTTGCGGAGCTCAAACGCCGCAATATGGAAGTCACCCCGGAGAATGAAAAACATGTCCGCGAAGAGCTCAGGCGCACGCACGGGATGGCGGCCTTTGCGATCCTCTCACTCGAGGAGATCCGCCGTCTCCGTACCGAACATGGCAGGGTATACATTGACGGGCTCTACTCCTGGGAGGAATACAAAGTCCTCCGGGAGGAATTCGGGAGCGAGATCGTCCTCATCGAGGTCTATGCGGACAAGGACATCCGGTATGCCCGTTTGAACAATCGGCCCGAACGTCCCCTCACCGCTGAGGAAGCGGAAAAACGCGACATCAGCGAGATCGAAAACGCGGCAAAGGGCGGGCCCATCGCATTTTCCGATTTCAAATGTGCGAATAACGGGAACATCGAGGAGTTTGAAAAGGAGCTTGAGCGGATACTGGGGAAAATTACAGTCATAAAGCCTTGAATATTATGAAAAAATACAATCAAAATTTGAATTATGGCAAAAATTGATGTACAGGGTAAAGAGATAACCGTATTTTCCGTAAAAGAGGAAGACTATATTTGCCTGACAGATATGGCCAGATATAAAGACCCGAATCGGAGTGATTATATTATTTCAAACTGGCTCAGAAACCGCAATACAATTGAATTTCTGGGAATCTGGGAACAGTTAAATAATCCTGATTTTAACCCCATCGAATTCGATGGGGTTAAAAAACAGGCGGGACTGAATAGCTTCATTTTAACTGCTAAACAATGGATAGAAAAAACCTCTGCAACAGGTATTATTTCAAAATCCGGCAGATATGGCGGAACATACGCTCATAAGGATATTGCTTTTGAATTCGCCGCCTGGATTTCCGTGGAATTCAAACTGTATCTGATTAAAGAATTCCAGCGCCTTAAAGAGGAAGAACGGAAGACACTCGGCTGGGATATCCGTCGAAATCTCGTAAAAATCAACTACCGTATTCATACCGACGCCATAAAAGAGAACCTAATACCGAAGGAACTTTCCAAAGAACAGATTAATTTCGTTTACGCGACCGAGGCTGATGTGCTTAACATGGCACTTTTCGGTATGACAGCGAAAGAGTGGCGTGAAACTAACCCCGATAAAAAGGGCAATATAAGGGACGACGCGGACATTTCCCAACTTGTGTGCCTGTCAAATCTTGAGAACCTTAATGCGCATTTCATAAATGAAAATATAGCACAACATGAACGTTTATCCCGGCTAAATACAATAGCAATTCATCAAATGAAACTTCTGACAAAGGGCGATGTCAAAAAGCTCGAAGGTGACAAATAATGACAGTTCCTCCTAAACTCCCCCCTTCACCCTATGAAAACCTGAATCCTGAAGTCAGATGGTTTCCTTTCCAATTTATTATCCTGATTGTTATTGTGAAAATAAGTGCTAAAGAATAGTTATTAATAACCACCCCATGACCGCCCACACCATCCCCTCCCTCATCGAACGACATTCAAAAAACAACATTTTTATCATCGCGGAGGCAGGCACCGCCCACCTCGGTTCGCTTGAAAGGGCGCTCACACTCATCGACGCATGTGCATCCGCAGGCGCACACGCGCTCAAGTTTCAGTATATTATCGCTGATGAGATCATCCATCCCGACACCGGAAAGGTATCACTCCCGTCCGGAAATATCGATCTCTATTCGAGGTTCAGGGAGCTCGAACGTCCGCCTTCGTTTTACCGTTCCCTCAAGGAACACTGCGAAAAATGCGGGGTACTGTTCCTCTGCTCATCCTTCGGGCCGGAAAGTACTGAGCGGCTTACCGAAATGGACGCAGCCGCATACAAACTCGCCTCGCCCGAACTCAACTATCGCCCCCTCCTCGACCGGATCGCCGAAGGCGGAAAACCGGTCTTTGTCTCAACCGGGATGGCGACGTTCTCCGACATTGCCATGTGCATGAAGCGTCTTTCGCCGCCACTCACGCCCGATCAGATATGCTTTCTCCAGTGCGTCACCTCCTATCCCGCTCCGCCTGAGGAGTACAACCTCCTCACCCTCCGGACGATCGCATCAAAGACCGGGACGTTTGCCGGGATCTCGGATCACAGCGCAGACCCGTTTCTCGTTCCCGGGACGGCCGCGGTGCTCCAATCCTTCCTTGGTAAACCGTTCATTCTTGAAAAACACGTTACGCTAAATAGAAAAGGGGGCGGACTTGACGATCCCTTTTCGATTGACGTTCGAGAGTTGTCGGAACTAACAAGAAAACTCCCTGTACTCTGTCACAATGGCACACAGCACCTAAAGGAACACCGCACAGAGGTCGTGGACATCATCGGCTCGCTTGAAAACGATAAACGTCAGGACTTGCGCTCCCTTTCCTCCCATATCCAAAATGTACTCTCCACCCATAATGATACACTCATTGCAACCATACTCGGAAGCGGCGTAAAAGAGCCCTCACCGAGCGAAAGGGAACACGTACGCACCACCCGGCGCTCCCTCCGGGCAATACGCGATATTAAAAGCGGAGAGACGATCACCGACCAAAACGCCCGCTACCTCCGTTCTGAAAAAAATTGTGCACCCGGTATCCCCTGTCCCGATCAGGAGATACTCGGACAGGCCTGCGCCGCCCGCGACATCCCGGACGGGGAAGCGATTACTGCAGAAAATATCACCATACGTTTTTACCCGCCGGAGGCGGATTAAAACGTATGAGGCTGCAAAAATTCCTCAGGGACAACGGATTCGGCTCGCGCAGGGCGTGCGATCAGCTCGTCGGGAACAGGAAAGTATCAGTAAACGGGAACGTCGTCGATTCCCCGACCTGCTACCTCAGAGACGGGGACCGGATCACTGCAGAGG
>WJIN01000456.1 GCA_014730295.1 Promethearchaeota archaeon
AATCCATAAAAAAGTGAGTTGATTCGTTATATCAAAAGTGTCTTCAACCTTTTTAAGTAATTCGGTTATTACATTTATTTTATTAAATTCTGTATATATAAGATTATTTTGTAGATCAATTACTAAATCCCTTAATTCTTCAGATTTGACTTGATCCAAAACTTTTATTTTATATAATCTTTTCTCTTCAATGCTTGATGAGGTGTTAATGTGATTATCGTTTTCAAACGCAATATAGTTCTTAAGCCTTAATTTAAAATGTAAATCCTTAAGAATCCCAAAGTTGCGATATTTATTAAAAATCTCTTTAGAGAGAAATAAGGCATGATTTAATCCATAAGCATCAGCATCTATTCTAATAAAATTCTTGAAGGATGGTAATCTATTTTCTAATTTATCAATATATGAATTATCAATATCTCTATTAAAAAAATGAATTTGATGATAAGGAGGGATTTTAGTTACAATTTTAAGATTTTCGAGTGGGTAAAAAATTATAAATTTTTTTAAAACAGGATTTAATAACTTCTTTAATTCTATATTTAAGCGATTTTTCACTTCTTTTACATTTTTAAGCCTATTTCCACCTTTAGATATTAATTCAAGGAGATTAGGGGGATTGGTTAGATTTTTATATCTAATTTTTGTGAATAATAAATTCGATAAAAAATCTAACTGTTTAAAACTAGATTCAATTTTTTTTTTTTCTAATTGTTTGTATAAAAGTTCTAAAAGATGGTCATGAGTAAACTCCATTTTAAAGAAATCCAATAAATATTGAATTAATTTTCTAAGAATCTTTTGGTTTTCCAAAACATCATTTCTTACTTTATTTAAGCACTTAATAGTAGTTATCATTTCCTTTTTCTTATCTCTATTTAAGATGTCTGGAAAGGTTACGAGCTTTTGGAGATAATTTACTAACAGTCCTATATTAGTGTAAGCTAATTCTCTAGATGTTTTAAACTTCTCAAAGTTTGGGATTGATTGGTTAATTTTATTTAGATAATCTAAAACATTATTGTAAATAACATTTTTATCACGATCTTTCCATTGTTGAAACCAATAGTACCATCTCACAGATAAAAAGGGTAAATTTGTGACGGTCTCCTCTTCCTCTAAAGGATTTTTAATTTTTAATATTCTATAACCGTTTGAAAAATAGTATTTAAGTTCAAAAGCAATACCAAAATTTTCTAAAATTTTAATAATTTTTTCTTTAGCATCTGGAAAATTCTTATTATTCACTTCGGTTTCAAAAAAGAGAAGGCTCAAGCAAAAAATTTTTTGTGAATCATCCAAAGTCTCATTTTGATTAATAATTTCAATTAATTCAATGAATCCTTGCTCAGAAAAATAGAATTTAACAATCGGTTTTTTTAAAATCATTTCTATTCTATCTTGTATTCCATTAAAATCTGCATATGAAATATTCTGAACTTGCTCTTCTTTTTTTAATAATATATTGTTAATTTTTTCAATTAGCTCAATAATACTCACAATGTAAAGAATAGTTTTTTATATATTAGATAAATGTAAAAAATCACTTTTATCGATATCCACCTAATAATATAATTATTAAGACATTATTTTTGTTAATTTTATAAGTTTATCCAGATAAATTTCATTGTTAATAAAAACAAAAGACATTCGCATCTTTTTAATCCATTTTTTATCAAATATATGAAAATAATCTCTAAATTTATCATTAGAAATTATATAAGATTGATTATCATAGGCATATTGCAAAATAAATACATCGGCTTCAGCTCCTGAGGGAGTCTCAATTATTTTTTTCTGTTTTATAAAACTATAATAACCCTTTCTTTTATCAATATGATATCTTAAAGAGTTATCGCAGATTATTTTGTAGTTAGTTAGTTCCATTGAATCTAATTTATTCATTAAAGTTTTGATATTTGATAATTGAGGTTTATTTCTTGAATTTTTTAACTCATATGCTATGTTTGCCCCATCTATTACAAAACTCAATTGAGAAATTTCTGGCAATTTATCCGTTAGTATATTTTTTACAATAGCCGTAATTTTTAAACACCTTTAACTAAGTGGTTAAGTGAATTTTTTTAAGTAAGTTTCCAATATTTCTATCTAAATTCGAAGTTCTAAGTCTTGAACTCGGAGGTAAAACATAAAGATAGTCTGAAAATTCTCTTACAATTTTTGTCTGGTTTCCTATTACTACAGTAAATATCCTTGCTTTTTTTGTCTTAATTTCTTCTGATAATTCATTAACGACATCGTCAACGAAACTAATCCCATCGCTAACAAATAATATGTCTGCTTTTTCAAATTCTTTCTCATTTAATTTTTCTTTTGCATATTTTAATGGCTCTCTAAAATCAGTACCTCCTCCGAAGCTGAAGGTTAGAACTTCAATAACATTTGAGTAATACTTCTTTTTCAAACTATTTCTTGTCTCCTGATCCTTCCAGAATTCATCGTAATCTTGTATGGTAATATCCTTATTTTCTTTAAAAACATCTTGTTTAAGAGAATATTCCTTTATATTCTGAGAACCAGAAAATAAAATTATATGGACATTTCTTTTTTCTGATTGCGCAATTTTTATTACAGCTAAGGAGAGTGATTTTGCTAATTGTTCTGGAAATCCAGTCATGGAACCAGATGTATCAACACAAATTATGATGGGACCTCTTTTTTCTTCCTTCTCATCTTTCATGGTTCTAGTCTCATTCCCTCTAAATTGATACGTAAGCAATTTATGATCCAACCAATTTGCCATAAACAATGATTTTAATAACGGATGGTTTAATTTTCCTAATTCTACGGCTAATGTTCTATGAATATCATCCGATAAATGAATGTCAAATATTTCCTCTGAAACAAATGGAGATAAAATCCATTCTTCCTTTGTTACAAATGCACCTTCAAATCTTCCTAGATCTTCAGCGATTTTTTTAAGTTCAGGTATTTTCTCTAAAATAGCAGAATATTCTAATATTTTTTGGATTGAAAGATTTTTTAAGATACCACTTGATAAATCCCAACCCATTCCGCTAAAAATAGAATTAAAAGTATCTATTGCTGAAAAGCCTTGCTTGATATTAGAGAGGATATTTCTATTCATATAGTTTGAAATAATTAGATTTTTAAGCAACAACGGTATGGAGTTTAAAATTTTTAACAAAAAATCTTTTATAATTTTTAGTCCATCAACTATACTTTCCATTGACTCTTTCTCATTAAATTTTAAACCAATAATTTTATCAAAACCATTAAGAATTCCTTCTACTTCATTTAAGACAGAATCATCAAAAACAAAGATTTGATTAAGCTCATATTTCTTTTTCAAAAATAAATAAGTAGGATAAGATAAATTAATTAAATTTTCTTTAAAATTATTCAATTCTGTTATTAGAATGAAAAGATGGTTAGATTGATCGGGTTTGATTTGCTTAATTGAAATCTCCTTTAAAATATCTATAATAGGCTTTTCTTCAATCAGATCTTGTTTTTTATCTTTAGTTAATAGATTTTTTAGGGTAATTGCTTCTTTTTTACTATTTTGGAAAGTATTAATGATTTGTTCTATTAATTTAACTTGTTTATCAAAGATTTTTGGAAGAGAATTAATTAAATTATCTAATGAAATAGTTTGGGGTAGACTAGGAAACTGACTAAAGTTTGAAGAT
>WJIN01000457.1 GCA_014730295.1 Promethearchaeota archaeon
AACAAACACACAGAATGCCGCGAAAAGTGCTGCATTAAACCATCGATTTGGAATACGCCCCAATATCTTTTCATCTTTGTCTTTGGGTAGAAATTTCGCAAATATTATTCCGGCAATAGAAAACATGAAAAGAATCTCAATCTGTCGCAGCTGCATTGACCGCAATGGTATTAGCTTTAACGGGGTATAATCAGACTACCGTGTTCCAAGATGACTTAGCAAGGTTTGGAATTAAGCTGAATATTGGATTAATTCCCGCAATTTTCATCAGTATTGGAATCCTCGTCCTTATAAAGTTTCCAATCGACGCCTCCACTGAGGAGTATAAAGATTGGAAGAGACGGGTTGAAGAACTTCATGAACGAAAAGTCAAAGAGTATAAAAAATCATTAGAAAATTAAATACTCAGACTTTATTTTATTTCTCATCTATAAAAGAACTTTTTAAATTACTTCAAATCCTTTGATCATCTAATCTAATATTATTGAGAAAAAGGAACCTAATTTGCAATTATAGTATTTAGGAAAATTATATGTATAATATTGATGAATTAGAAGAAGATAAAGTTTGGGATTTAATTATTTTAGGACTCGGTCCAGCCGGATTGGGTTGTGCGATTTATGCTGCTCGTTTTGATATTAATGTATTAGTGATTGGAAAATCCTACGGTGGGTTAATCACTACTACTCACATCGTAGAGAATTATCCCGGGATAACTTCTGTTTCTGGCTCTGAATTAATGGAAATGTTCCGAGATCATATTAACTCATTGGATATTCCCTATATAACCGATGAAATACGGGAAATCGAAAGAGACAATGAACTCTTTATTTTCAAATCATTCTTCCAAACCTTCAAGGGAAAAGCTCTTTGTTTTGCAACGGGTTCTGAACGTAGAAAACTAAATATTCCTGGTGAAGAGACATATTCAGGTAAAGGAGTTAGCTATTGTGCAACATGCGACGGGCCTTTCTTTAAGGATAAGAAAGTAGCAGTGATAGGAGGAAGTGATTCCGCAGCGAAAGAAGCACTTTTTTTAGCCAAACATGCTTCGGAAGTATCTATAATTTATAGAAGAGATGAAATAAGAGCTGAACCAATAAACAAAACACGAGTGTTGAATACTGAGAATATTGAAATAATCTATAACACTAACATAAGAGAAATCAAGGGAAATGAGAGTGTTGAAACCATTATTTTTGATAACGGAGAAGAATTTCAAGTGGATGGCGTTTTTATAGAAATTGGTTCAGTACCAAATTCGGAATTAGCAAAAAACATCGGTGTGAATACAAATAATAAGAATGAAATAATAATTGACCGAAAATCTAAAACAAATATTCCAGGAGTCTTTGCGGCTGGTGATGTGGCGGATGCTCCTTTTAAACAAGCTGTGACAGGAGTTTCAGAAGGAGTTATTGCAGCATATTCTGCATTCGATTATCTTAAGAACAAAGAAATCGAATACTAAAAATAGAGCTTCGAATTAGTTATTACTTTCTTGGTATAATGCTAAGTACATAATATTTAATAGGATAAGATCAATTTCTAATTAAGGTGGTATTTTATTACGCTTAATAATGAAATAAAGAATCTGCTGTATGAGAGAGGAGCATTAAAGGTAGGATTTGCCACTAAAAAGAGTCTTCTTGGGGGACCTCCTAGTACAGACATTTCATACGTAATGTCTGATGCAAAATCTGCTGTAATATTCGCTCTTCCATTAGACAAGAAAAAAATTCGTTCTTTTCTTAGTAAAGAATTGCCTAATGGTAAAATTGATCATGAACTTGATAACATTCAAGTAAATGTAAACGCTTATAAAATGGCCAAGGATGTGGCTCAAATATTAAAAAAGGAAGGATATAATTCAGAGGTTATATTTCCCAATTTCAAATATAGAACGGATGTAGAAGGGTGGCAAATGAAAATGTATCCAGAGTTAGCGTTACGATATTTAGCTGCTAGAGCTGGAGTGGGATCAATCGGTTGGTCGGGAAATATTGGGATAAAAGGTTATGGAACAACAGTAATATTGGGAGGATTAGTCACTTCTGCAGAATTAAAGCCTACAGATCCTATTCCATCTAACGAGAGTTTTTGTATCCAATGTAAGCTCTGTACAAAGGTGTGCGCGTTTGGGATGTTTTCTAATGAGCATTCAGAAGAAATTACCCTTGGTGGACATAAGTTCTCATATGCTAAAAGAATTAATGTAATGAGATGTCAAATAGTTTGTGGAGGGTTATCTGGATTAGATAAAACCAAAAAATGGTCAACTTGGTCACCTGGGCGATTTCCCTACCCTGAAACAGAGGACCAAGTTAGGCGTATTTTTTCTTATGCATTATTAAAAACTCCTAAAAGACCAAGTGGTACTAATTATAATAATAATTTTGACGTTTCCCAACTTGATGATGATGTGAGAGTAACTGACCTCAATACAGGTGAGGATCTTTCCAAAGTGATGCTTAAGGGAGTCAATCTAACATGTGGAAATTGTCAGTTAATATGTTGGGGAGATCTAAAAGAAACGAAGCGAAATTATGATATTTTAACTTCTTCTGGCTGTGTAATAGAGCACCCAGATGGAAATATTGAAATCTTACGTTCAGATCAAGCAAAAACTCAATTTAATGAGTTTCCATCCAAGCATAAACAGCTCTACTAT
Organism: Promethearchaeota archaeon; assembly: GCA_014730295.1. The sequence goes on from WJIN01000457.1 coordinate 2,672, forward strand.
AAAGAATTTTAAAAAAATCAGAGATATAAATTTATCTTATTTGTATTCAATTTCTACGTTCTCCAATTTTTTCACTGCCGGCGGTTTTTGTTCCCATAAGCTCTCTGCCTTATTCATCCAGGTATGGAAATCCTCGGGAGACTTTGGAAAGTTTTCATAGTGTTCTTTAATCGTATTTGCTAAATTGTTCGCCTTCAACAACTTTTTGATATTTTTCAAAGAAAGTTTTCGCGTTAAGAGCCCTCCAAGGATCTTAAAGATAAACATCATCAACTCTCCAAGAGTCATATCCTCTTCATATTCTTTATTTGGCTCGGGTAACTCACCATTTTCGCCTGTTTTGTATATAAGTCCGTGTGTCAAGAAGTAGGACCATTCTTTCCTAGTAAAATTCAATACTCCAGACAATTGCGTTAATAAAGATGCAAATTTAGCCCCTTGATCTCGAAAATACCGTACATTAATATCCCATAATCTTTCCCTTGTCAAATAACCGCCTTTATTAAGTTTGTTGTTTATTACATCAGCAGCTATTATACAAAGCATCCAAGTTGCTGTAACTCCATGACCCGAAAAAGGGTATGTGATTGCGGCGGCATCTCCTATACATAAAAACCCATCTGCGACTAAAGAATATGGAGGTCTTCTATACGGGGTAAACCCTCTCTCCTCCTTAAGTATTTCATAAGGAGGTAGATCAATCTGGTTAAGGAAATCTTCTCGAGCAAGTCGAGCATTTTCGTAGGAGCCAGGTTGTCCGACTCCAAGAATAGCCTCATTTTCACTTAAAGAAGGACCAAACCATAATAGCCAATAATTATATCCCGTATCTGTTTCTGGAGCTGGCTTATCAGGAACTTTCCATCTAATGTATTGCAATAATACATACATTACTTCCTCCGGTCCTAATTTCCAAGTTTCGACTCCATAATCCTCGGGTAATGAAGTTCTAACTACCGCACTCGTTCCCGAAGCATCTACAATCAAGTTCGTATAATAATTCCTAATCTCTCCGTCTTTGGAAACCTTAGCTCCAATTATTCGGTTGTTATCAAATAGGAGCTCCTCAAATTTAGTAGAAAATTCTAATTGAACTCCATTGGACTCTAAAATATTATACATCTTATTTAGGAATGGAGTTAATCGAACTATCGTTTGATAGACCCTTGTTTTAATTTCCGATTCAAAATCGGGAGTTATTACCGTGGACGTATCCCGAATTTCAATACAATCTGGCTCATTCGGATCGAACGGAGGGAGTCCCGCTTTCTCAACTCTGTCTGATTCAAAATGAATCACATCAAGTCTTTTCCCTACTTCCTCTCTTCTATCTTTTTCAATAATCTTTACAAAATGGCCTTGTTTGGCTAATATCCACCCAAGATAAGTGCCTGCGGTACCCGCACCTACAATTAATATATCACTTTTCTCACTCATGGTTAATCTCGTATGAAATTATATTATGTTCCTTCAATAAAAATTCTATTTGAAATTCAGTTAATAATCTTTTATACTCTTTTAGCAATAATAAACTATAAAAAGCATATATGCAATTTAATATTAATAATTTAAAAGTGTTTCTGAACGTTACGAAACGTTAAATTATGTAATAAACCTTTTTTAAACACTTTTCAAAAAGAAAATTATTGGGATAAAAAATGGAACGAAAACAAAAGGAAACATATGAAAATTCGAAGAAAATAATGGCAAGTTATGGTGGAAGGGAGTTATTCGGTCAATTCATCACTGCTGCATTTGGATTTAATGTATTGTTTTATTATGAATCTGTGATTGGTCTAGATTCTATATATATTTTGATTGGGTTCACGATTTACAGCGTCTGGAACGCAATAAACGATCCACTCATCGGATATCTCATGGAAAGAATTAAGATGCCGTGGGAAAAAACTAAAGGATATAGAAGAGTACCATGGATGATTCTTGGCGCGATTCCGTGGTTATTTTCCTATTTACTCATCTATATGGTCCCAGCAGGATGGGATCCTACAATTGATGCCTCCTATCACCTCCCGGTTTTTCTATGGTATATGACAACAATTCTGATATATGACACATTACTAACGATCTATGATGTGAACGTGATCTCCCTTTATCCAGTTAAATTTAGAGGATTAGATGAAAGAAGAACAGTTCAGGGATTTGGAACCATATTAGGGATTTTGGGATTAGTATTGGCCGTGTTAATTCCTTCCTTTGTTATTGATCAAGAAGTCGGGGTTACATATATCAGCTCTGCGTGGGTCAGTGTAGGAGTTGGCTTAGTATTTTTTATATTTATTTTACCCGGAATTTGGGAAAATAAGAAAATCCGAGAGGAAAACAAACAAAGAATTCTGCAACCAGAGACTGCCGAAGTTGAGTCATTCTTCAAAGAAACATTTAAGGCTGTAAAAGATCGGAGATTTATGATGAAAGTGCTATTTTTTTATGGATATCAAGTAGCTGGAGTAATGATTCAGCAATCTGCGAGATATATTATTGCATATATTCTGAGAGATACAGGAGATGCGGCTGATTTGTCATTTATTCTTCTTTTAGGAGGAATGTTGTTAGGAGCTTTAATTTCCGTCCCGCTCTGGACAAAGCTCTCAAAGCGAGTTAATAATAATAAAAAAATGAGTCTCGCAGCAGGAATAATTATGTTTATCACTTTCATTCCAATGATCTTTGTTGAAGGGGTTATTGGATGGGTAATAAGTTTATTATTCTTTGGAGTCGGACTCGGTGGTCAATGGTTTATGGACCCTCCTACGATGGGAGATGTACTTGACGATATCGCCGTTAGAACCGGTAAAAGGCAGCAAGCAATATATTATGGATTCCAGGCATTATTTATTAGACTCGGCTACGCGACAATAGTAATCACCATAGCATTAACCCATATTCTTACCGCATTTCCAACTGGTTCTCCAACATATCAGGATTTAATTGATAATAGCACCAATCCTGCGCTAGCACTGTTTGGGATTCGAATTCACTCGGCGATTGTACCGGCGATAATATTAATTATCACGGTGATAATCTTTTGGAAATATTATGATTTAACTCCGGAAATAGTGGCAGAGAACAAGAAAAAATTAGAAAAAATGAATCTCTAAATTCTAAATACTGTATATTATCATCTTTTTATTCTTTTATTTTTCATATCTTAGAAATTTCTGAAAAAGCGCTTTATTGCGAATTATGATAATCATTATTTTCTTAAAAAAAATTTGCGGATTTCTCTCTTCTTGGTGAATGGATCGTTTGTGCGTGCCCTCCATATCTTCAAGCGAGATTTTAAATCTGCTAAAATCTCATAATATTTATCATCATCAATTAGATTCTTCAATTCATAAGGATCTGCGCTCAAATCATAAAGTTCATTCTTAAATTTGTCATTAAACACATATTTAAATCGCTTAGTTATTATAGCTCTTCCTAAATGGATGTGTTTGTGTCCATGAGTTTCTACCATGATATCTTCTCTCCATTCAATTGTGGGATCTATACATACCGGGAGTAGGCTCCTTCCATCTATAGGATCTTCAAATTCTAAACCCGCCACATCCAATAATGTGGGTGCGATATCAATATTACTTACAAAACGCGAAGATTTTTGGCATTTATCAATTTGTTGCGGATATCTCATTGCGAACGGTACTTTAATCATCTCTTCTGGCATATAACAATCCTTATCAAAATGACCGCCGTGACAGCCTAACGCATCCCCATGATCGAGAGTCCATATTACTATTGTATTTTCGCTCAATCCAAGTTCGTCTAACTTATCAAGTATCATCCCTCCTGCTTTGTCGATCAATGTTGTATGTGCATAAGAATAGGGAAGTATCCGTCTCCATTGATCCCAGGATAATGGATTTGGAATAATCAATCTTCCATTCTCAGCAATCGGGTAATACATATCATATTGATAAATTTCTGGTTTGTTGCGTAGATCATCAGCAAAATTGGGGTATTCTGGAAAATCTTGTGGATTGTATAAATCGAGACATTCTTGGGATACGAAATAAGGGGGATGGGGACCCCAGAAATGAATACTCATATTGAATGGGGTCTCATCATTGGATGTGGCAATTTTATCCAGCTGCTCACAAGCAAGGTCCGCAAGGAAAAATGCTTCATGAGTTTTCTCAGGAGTTGTCATTATGCCGCACACGGATTCATCATAATTTTCGTTGGATGGGGTATAACTGACCCCAACCTGGATGCCCGCCTCTTTCGCGCTTTTCCATTCGGGATTATAAAAACTATGGGTGAGTTTTACCTCGAAATGTGGGAGATTATTCTTGGTTATGTATTCCTTATACGCGGGTGTGATATAGGGATTTCCGTATCGGGGATAACTGAAGCCCTCGCATTTAAGCTCGTGGGCAGTCTCAGGACCCGCATGCCACTTTCCATAATAATAATTCTTATAACCGTTTTCAGCAAGTATTTCTAAGTATGTCTTTCTATCAAAAGGATGACACACTTCATTTAATATTTCTTTATGATTATGAGGATATAATCCGGTCAAGATGGTTCGTCGTGCGGGACCACAGAGCGGAGATGCTGTGTATGCGTTAGTAAATTCAATCCCTCCCTTTGCAATTCGTTCAAAATTAGGACGTTGAATTTCAAGGCCTCCAAATGCATCTCCATGCCCATAGTAGGTTTGATGATCATTTAAGATAAAAAGAATATTTGGTTTTGTCATATTCAAATATAAAAGCGTTATATAAATCGTTAATCTTTGTTAATTTTTATAATCTTTTATTTATCTTCCTGTGTTAAAATATCGATCTAAGCTATTTTGGATTATTCAGTAGGAATAGCGATTATTTTTTTTGACTGAAAATTCCAATCCATTAATGAAATATTTAGATGTTTAAAAAAAAAGAATGATCGAATTCTTATGGAATAATTTAATTTCCTAACTCATCCTAAAGAGTAATAAAGCGGTTTTGTGAATTTTAAATTCTTCATATAAATCTTAAAAACCGTATGCAAAGAATTGAAAGATTTAAGACCTTCTTAGTAGCTGTAATAATTAGTGGAATATTCCTTTTCATATCTCAATTTATAGAGAATATATAACTCTTTCGTCGTTTTTGGAATGTTTTATCAGTGAAGGGCTCTCTATCGGGTCGTGGCTAAGTTAATGGCATCCCGTAGAGCTTCTGCTTTTTAAATGAGGATTTAAACGATATGATAAACACGTATATCAACATATAGTTGAAAATATTAAAGTTACGATGAATAAATATTAAATAGAGAAAAAAAGAAAAAGAAATGAAAAAGAATTTACTCTATTGGCACGTTTACGCTTTCAAAATGGGTTTTGAATGGAACATCAATGGTTAACAGCCCTTCTTTATATTTCGCATCAGCTTCATCTGGGAGAATTGGACAGCATAGAGCATACGAACCGACGTACCTTATTCCTTCAGATTCTCCCGAAATAAAAAAGGAATCTTCATGCATACGTAATTTAATGGTATCCTTTTCCACACCCGGTAATTCGAGCTCTATGTGATATGTCCCATGCTCGTCATCGGGCCATCCGCACATTTTTGGAGATACTATACGTTTGTTTTCGGACATTTTAATTCCTCATTTCATTTTGATTTTTTATTGAATAGACACATCTACCGCATCTTCCATTGGATCTTTAAATGGAACATCTACTTTTAATAGACCATTTTTATAGGTTGCTTTAGCCGCTTCGGGTTTCACCGGGCAGCAGATCGCATAAGAACCCACATATACGGTATTCTCTGTTTCTCCTTTTAAAAAGAAACTGTCTTCATGCATCTTTAGGTTGATAGATTCTTTATCGACTCCCGGTAATTCTACCTCGATATGATAATTAAGATGTTCATCGTCTACATATCCACATATATTCGGGGAGATAATAATTCTTTCTTTACCTTCTGACATTTTTATCCCTCTTTACGATGTTTTTAGGTTCTAATAGGATAAGTACCAAATTGAGAATTTAAACCTTTTTTCTATGAAAAATTAGCCTTTGATTAAATTGCTTCAGATCAATTAATTTTCTGGAAGAAGATTCTTTTGAATCATAAGTGCAGAAACAATTCCGATTCTCACCTATTAGAGGGCAAATCAAAAATTAATGATTTATAAACCAAAACTATTTCATAATTAGATGCTCACATTCCAATAACATGGATTATAATAGTTATTTTCATATCTAACAGAGTGAATCAACATGAAAGAAAAAATAAAATGTATGGCTTGCGGAGAGGAATCAGAGAGCGGTTTATTATCGGGAGAATGTATGGAATGTATCTTGGGGTTGGATTTCAAGGCAGATGATATAGATAAAAAAGAATTAAATGAGAATCTGCAAAAAATACTCAATTTTTTTGTATCAGACGTCAACGCCGCCTTAGGTAAAGATCCCGCAGCGAAATCATTGGTGGAAGTTCTAACAAGTTATCCCGGTATTAAAGCAGTATTACTCTACAGAATTGGCCATTTTTTTTGGAATCTCGGCATGCCTTTTATTCCACGTTATCTGTCTGATGTTGCACGAGAGATTACCGGTATAGAAATACATCCTGGAGCAAAAATTGGGAGCGATTTCTTTATCGACCACGGGAGCGGAGTAGTTATCGGAGAGACCTCTGAAATCGGGGATAATGTAACGATGTATGCGGGGGTAGTCTTAGGGGGAACGTCCAACGAGCCAGTCAAAAGGCATCCTACAATTGGTAATAATGTGGTAATCGGAACTGGCGCAAAATTGCTCGGTCCGATACAAATAGGAAATAATGTAAAGGTGGGGGCAAATTCTGTAGTTATTAACGATATCCCAGATAATTCCGTGGTAGTAGGCGTCCCGGGGAGAGTTATATCTCGCGAGGGAGAACGGATAAAGAAAGTTGATCTCGAACATGCAGATTTACCCGATCCGTTAAATATCACCCTCGCAACATTAGATAGACGGTTAGCAGACGTGGAAGAAAAACTCTCTAAACTTAATCGGAAAGATTTCACATAAATACTTAATTCCCAATTCTTTGTTTAAACTAGAAGAGTGGTTAAAATGTCAAACTTATATTATACTAATATTCTTGAAACAATTGGAAGCACACCTTTGGTAAAGCTAAATAAAATCGCGGAAGATGTAAAGCCAAACGTATTTGCAAAGGTGGAAGCATTCAACCCGGGAGGAAGTGTAAAGGATCGCGTCGCGTTAGCGATGATTAAAAATGCAGAAGAGAAAGGACAGATTAAGGAGGATACAATCATAATTGAGGCCACCTCCGGAAATACGGGCATTGGATTAGCTATGGTATGTGCGGTGAAAGGGTATACTCTTAGAATCGTGATGCCAGAAGATGTATCGGAGGAGCGACAAAAGATTCTTAGCGCTTATGGAGCAGAAGTAGTCTTGACATCTTCTGCGAAAGGAATGGAAGGAGCTATTAAAAAGGCGGAGTCATTTGCTAAGGAAAATGATAATGTGTTTCTGCCCTATCAATTTAGGAATCCCTCTAATCCCGAGATTCATCGCCAAACCACTGCAAAAGAGATTTTTAATGATCTCGCGGGGAGGTTGGACGGATTTGTTGCAGCAGTAGGTACAGGAGGAACTATCACGGGTGTAGGAGAAATTCTTAAGGATAGGGTTGGACCGAGGTTGAAAGTATATGCTGTTGAGCCAGAGGCGTCTCCTGTACTTTCTGGAGGTGAACCAGGACCTCATAAAATCGAGGGAATGGGGCCAGGATTTATCCCCAAAGTCCTTAATACGGAAGTCTATAATGAGGTAATCTCTGTATCATACGAAGATGCTGTGATGACGACACGCAAGTTAGCACGTTTGGAGGGGATCCTCGTCGGAATATCTTCTGGTGCTGCAGCGTGGGCTACCCTCAACAAGGCTGCTGATGATTTTGTGACCCAAGAAAACCTAGTTGTATTATTAGCAGATACGGGCACGCGATATCTCTCCACTGATTTATTTGAAAAATAAGTTAATTATTATTTTCATCCTTTTCTTAGGAAATCAGCTTTCCAATCAACTCATCCGCCATTTTCGCGGGTATCCCACATAATAGTTCACATTTATCGTATCCCGCAAATTTTCTCGAACCAGAACACAAGAATGAAAAATTAACATCCTCACGTTTAGCCACGTAAGCAGTGATTTCACTGCACACTCCCGAGCGTACACCGCATATAAGTTTTAAGGGTTTATTAAAAAGCTCGGTGTATGCCTCTATTACTTTCATTGCCGTTTCTGCGTTAATAATTAGAATGACCCCATCATATTCTTCCTCGGAATATAAATCCATAGGAAATAACAAGAAATATTTTAACCCTCTAAAATTCAATTCTATACTCAATTCCAGTTGAGGCGATTGAGGGATATCGGGCTGCTTTTCGGTAATAATGCATGCAGAATCAACTTCCCTTAGTCTTAGAGCCTCCCCTTCTCCTGCTTTTTTAATATAAGCACAAAATCTCTGTCTTTCTGCGGGTTCGGCAAATTTGGCTTCAATCTCCTTGCGATAATTGCGTTCAAAGATGAGTTTAAAGCCCACAGGATAATATTTGAGGTCTAATTTGGTTTTCAGATCTTCAAACTTGTTCATAGAAACACCATAATACTGCTATATTATTATTCGTTTTCGCATAACTAAAGAGATATGCTTATACTATATAAGGTTTTTATAATTTTGAAAATTTTGGTGTTGCTTATAAACGACCCTCTGGTTCAGTTAGATCCCAAAAGAATTAACTTTTTATAGAAAGAGAATCAAATTATTATTGCATTCGTTCTATGCAAGTTAGAACTTTTACGAGTTAGTTTATTTTCCAAGCCAGCGTTTCCGAGCGGTATTGGCTTCTTTGTTAACCGTAAAGGAGGTGGCCTGCAGAGCCATTTATCATGGGTTCAATTTGAATGTTACTCGCCTCGAGCATTGATGGAATTCCCATCGCTGGCTTCTTTTTTTATCTCTAATTACAATTTTCGATCATTGAATACTATAATAAAGAATTTGCTTCATTAAATTCTACAGCTATTCAACCATATCGTCAAAAAAAAAGAATTATTTAAAATTAGTTTAAGGTGGATTTTTTCCATGAAATGATGACTAAAGCGAACATTGATGCAACAGAGAATATAATGAGAGAGATTAATTGAAAACCAGGTATATCCCCTCCACCATTTCCGTTTGGTCCGCTATCTTCAAAAGAAAGCTTTATATACATAATTTCAGTATCTTTACCCCATGTGCCATTTGTATCATCATGCCAAACCACATGCAATTTGTTTGTACTATCCACTGCTATCGAAGGTGTATAACTATTTCCGGTATTCCAGCCAGTTGCATCGTCAGATATGACCGATGCATTAGACCACCCAGTTGCGCTCGTATAATTACTATACATAATTTCGGTATCGGTACCCCAACTGCCATCGGAAAGATCATACCAAGAAACATGCACATAATCTGTACTATCTATTGCAATAGATGGTTTACCGCTCCATTTATTATTCCAGTTTGTAAAATCATCTGAAATTATTGAAGCATTAGACCAACCAGTTGAACTAACATAATTACAATACATTATTTCCGTGTCATCACCCCACCATCCATCCGTTTCATCATGCCAGACAACATGTAGATTATCTTCAGTATCTGCTACTATTGAAGGAGAATAGCTAGATCCTGTATTCCAGTTTGTTGCATCGTCAGAAATTACTGTCGCATTAGACCAGCCAGTAGCACTCGTATAATTACAATAAAAAATTTCGGCATCACTTCCCCACGTTCCAATTGTATGATCATACCAAACCACATGTAAATTATTTGAACTATCCACTGCTATCGAAGGTTTATAACTATTTCCAGTATTCCAATTTGAAAAATCATCTGAAATTATTGAAGCATTAGACCAACCCGTTCCCACGGTAAAGTTACAATACATAATTTCTTCATCCGTTAGTGCTCCTCCACCCCACCAACCAACTGTTCTATCACGCCAGACCACATGTAGATTATCCAAATAATCAATGGCGATTTCAGGATCATAGCTGTTTCCATTATTCCAGTTTGTTGCATCATCAGAGATTACCGTCGCATTGGACCATCCATATTCATTTGTATAATTACAATAAAAAATTTCGGCATCACTTCCCCACGTTCCAATTGTAGTATCTTTCCATACAACATGTAAATTGTTTGAGCTATCCACGGCAATAGAGGGATTTGTGCTGATACCATTATTCCAGAGAGTAGCATCGTCGGATATGACTGTCGCATTGGACCATCCATATTCATTAGTATAATTACAATACATTATTTCACGATCACTGCCCCAAATTCCATCTGTATCATCTTGCCAAACAACATGTACATTATTTAAATAATCAGTAACAATCGATGTAAGTTGACTGGTATCATTATTCCAAAGAGTAGAATCGTCGGATATAACCGTTGCATTATTTAAAGTAAATTGAGAGCTTTTTATTGAAGTAAAGTTATTTATTGGATAAAATTTAGAGGTTTTAACGTCGAAATGAAAGAGAATAGGAAACATCATTCCCCCAATAGAAATTATCAAAAAGAAGATATATAAGATTTTTTTATTCATAATTACGCCCATCTAAAATTTTTCGATTAAAACTAATAAAAATTGGGACAAAATATTATTTAAATCTAACGAAATTAGGAAATTTGATGTATATTTTGGTACTTTTAGGATAAGAATACAGATTTAGATCATTAAAACAACTAAATAACTTCCTACTTATGATCGCTTTGCTTATAAACGATCACTACCAAGATGGATTTTTTCTATTATTCTAAATAGATTCAATAGCTATTAGTTCATTATAGCTATTCGATCCAAATATAAATATCGAGACAATTAAATTTTATTAAACAGAAGACCAAAAATTGTATAGAGAGGTGAGAATAATGAATTCAAGCAGATTTGTGTTGGTGAATGGAAAGAAATTTCCTTTAAAAGATAATAAATTAATTTTAGGACATCTTGGGATAAAAAAGATTGAGGAGATCGAGTATCTAGAATTGATTACTGATCTTAAAGAATTATATTTATTCAATAATAATATCTTTGAGATTAAAGGACTTAATAATCTTAAAAGCCTAGAAAAATTAAATCTTTATGGAAATCAAATCGAAACTATTAAGAATTTATCCTTTCTTACAAATCTTAAAACCCTTTATTTATCAGAAAATCTCATCTCCGAGATTCAAGGTCTCGCGAAGCTTACAAATCTTAGAATTCTATCATTTGAGACGAATCAGATAACAGAAATTAAAGGGTTGGAAAATTTAGTGAATTTAACTCAATTAAATCTTTATGAAAACAATATTAATACAATAAACGGATTACAAAATTTAGACAAACTTAGGACCTTAAGAATTGGCAAAAATCCCATCGATCCTCAATTATTGGAACAGCTTGGAGGGTTGGATAAGGATGGCTACGCGAATGACCCACAGCACTTCGTACGTTATTGCGCGAGCGCAAAACTTAATAAATAATTATCGTAAAAAATAAAAACTATATCGTGTTTTAAAAACTCTGATAGTTTAGTTGCCTATTAGTGCGATGTGAACGCTAATTATGAAAGTCTATAACAGCTTAACGTTTCAGATGGAAGAATTCGAGACGATAAATCCTAACAAAGTATTAATGTATGTGTGCGGTCCGACCGTATATGATAGTCCGCATCTCGGTCATGCAAAATCAGCAGTGGCGTTCGATTTGATTCGACGCTATTTAGAGTTCAAGGGATTTGATGTGAAAGTGGTGAAAAATTACACCGACATCGACGATAAAATTATCAAACGCGCAAATGAAAAAGGAATTGACTATGAAGAATTAAGTGAACGATACATCGAAGAATATGAACAGATCATGAACGCATTAAATTTGAAGTCGGATGATGAAAATCCTCGCGCGACCGAGATAATAGATTTTATGATCGCCGTTATAAAAACGCTCATCAAGAAAGGTTATGCATACGAGAGCAACGGCTCTGTGTATTTTGCCGTGAAAACCTATGATGGCTATAATACATTATTTCAGAATGTAGAGAAAGAAGAAGACGAAGAGGATCAGGGGGGATATCAAATTCCGGACGATGAAGAGCCTCTGTACGGGGATAAGTACGATCCGAAAGACTTTGTATTATGGAAAAAATGGAAAGAAGGTGAGCCATACTGGGAAAGTCCGTGGGGTAAGGGACGCCCCGGATGGCATATCGAATGTTCTTGTATGGCTATCAAATTCTTAGGTGATGTTATTGATATTCACGGTGGTGGACTTGACTTAAAATCACCCCACCATAAAAACGAGATCGCTCAATCAACCGCCTATACGGGAGAGGAGAAATTTGCCAATTATTTCTTCCATAACGGGTTTGTAAAAATTGATGATGAGAAGATGTCCAAATCTCTGGGCAATTTCTTTTTAGTCTCGGAAATTCTCCAAAAGTTCGAGCCGATGGTCGTCCGTTTTTTCCTGCTCTCCAGCCATTATCGCAAGTCAGTAAATTTTACCATGGAAAGCATGCAACAAGCCGAAAAAAACTATAATAAAATATTGACTACGATTCGGAGAATATATGAATTAAATACATCAAGTAAAGATATCTCAGAGGTTCAAGAGCTTATTACCAGAGTCCAGTCTTCAAGGAAGAATATCATAGAGATGATGGATGAGGATTTTAACACCCCCGAATCAATTGCAGAGATTTTAACACTTTTTAAAGACCTAAATCGCATCATTTTAGAAAAAAACACACCCATTACGGAGCAGTTCAAGGATAAGTTTTTTGATTATATAGAGGATTTAGACGCGATTTTTGGTATTTTTCCTGATTTAGAGAATAAGTTACAGTTAAGGATCTCCGGTCCTATTGATGAGAAGGATAAACTTATTAAAGACCTTTTAGAGATTATAAGAGATACCAGAGATGAGCTTCGCGACCGAAAGCTCTATGAATTAAGCGATAACATAAGAAAACGCCTGCGAGATTTAGATATTCAAGTTGAAGATTCCTAAGCTCGATCCTAAAACTCTGCCAGCTCAATCTTTCCTCTATAGTATATTCCTTCTCCATCAAATTCTATCTGGGCGGGGATGATTGGAATACCCGCTTTCCGTGCGTTTGAAAGTAATGTGGCAAATTCTGGGTCTGTTTCTCCATTCGGAGCGAATTTCTCTGCATTTCTGAGAATCAAAAATAAGAGGACGCCATTATGTTGAATAATTTCTTTTACATGTCTACGACCACGCTTGGTTGGAGCGTCTGGAAACAAGGCTAATCCATTCTTAACTAAAGATACACCCTTCACTTCTAAAGGTGTATTATCAAGAACAAAATCGATTCTACTCTTGCCTAAAGGGACTTCTCTTCGGATTTCTGAAACATTTGAGAATTCGGGCAGCAGTTTCAGAACTTCTTCTGCGATTTTTGAATGTAGCGCAGAGTCCAATAAGATCCATTCCCCTTCCTTTTGAATCGCTTTGAGATAATAGGTTAATTTTCCTCTCGATTCAGTAAATAACACTTCCACATCCTCGATTAAAAGCTCTTCTAAGCGACCAGGGTCATGAATATGGACAGAGTCCACCTTTCCTTGATAGATGAGTTCTCCCGCAAATCGATTATGCCGTTGCTTAAATCTACCCTTTTTGAGGTCCTTCAGCTTAAATAAGAGGATTTTCATAATTCAATTCAATCTAGTGGCTCAACAATGATTCTCCACTAATAGAGGAGTGATGAATACCATTAAAAAAGCTCGTGTTATGGAATATAAAATAAAAACCTATATGTAGTCGGGATTTCTATGAGTATGATGATTGAAGCTGAGAAAAAAGATGGTATTGAAAGTTATAAATTCCATCATATTGATACACGCAAATGCGCCTACTGTAAGGACTTTTTGTGCGAAGAAGCGTGTTTTCGAAACATCTATAAAGTTATTGATAAGGAGGGCACTCCACGGTGCACCATCGTACCCGATCGAGAGGACTTCTGCGTGAAATGCCACATCTGCACGACACAATGTAAATTCAAGGCGCTTACTATTGATTAAATTAGATTAAATGCTGACCTCCCTCATTTCTTATTATTAAGTCCTTTTGAACTTTTCTATTGAAGAAATCCTAAATAGAGTTAACTATATATAAGAGATAGTATAACTATCTTCTATCTTGTAATTAACAGTTTTGTCAATGAATAATGGGTTCGAATAGTAGTTTAAAGTTTGATAAAATCGATAAAAAAATTATCACACTCCTTCAAAAGGATTCTACACTTACACATGATGAAATAGCTGAGAGAATCGGAAGGAGTCAGCCAACAATAGGAATTAGATTACGAAAATTGCTCAAATCTGGCGAATTTCATATCCAACCAGGTATTAATTTCAAATCTGTAGATCTTCATATGGCAAGACTACGTTTGGTCGCTGATATGCCTGAAAAACTATTTGATATCTCCCAGTTCTGTCCATATGTGCTTAATTGCTTTTTAATGAATGGAGATTTCAATGTATTTCTATTTATTGTAAGTACTCATTTAGAGGATATCGATTCCATAGTGAACGAGCATTATCGTAAATCTAAATGGATAAAAAAAGTAGAAATGGAAATAGTTTTAGATATTGCTAAAGATCTGATATTACCGATGAAATTCGAACAACAAGAAGACCATAGTCCTTCCGATCCCAATACGTGTATTAAAAAGTGTCCATTCTGTAATTCGGAACCTCTGACTCCATGAAATTAACCAATGGATATTTTAAGAATAATATCTTCTCCAGAGCGTGGGAATCAGATTAAGGAAGCTTTTAGAATCCGGAGCGTTCCACATTCAGCCTGGTGTCAATTTTAGGGCTGTAGATATATATGTGGGGAGAGTGTCCATACAAACACAACGACCCGATAATATATTTGAATTAGCAGAATGTTGTCCATTTGTCCTCAATTGCTTTTCAGTATCTGGGGATTATAATATCGTTTTACTTATTGTTAGTACAAATTTGGATTATATTGATGCAATCGTGAACACTCATTTTCGAAAACATAAGGATTCTCAGAAAGTGAGAGTAGAAATAGTGTTAGGTATCGCAAAAGATTTCACTATTCCCGTGAGATTCGAAGAGCAACAACTCCATGATCCGACTAATCATAAAAATTGCATTGAAGAATGCCAATTTTGCCATCAATATCTATTGACTGA